>JAYVLO010000110.1:0-6160 GCA_043759455.1 Pseudolysobacter sp. | reverse complement strand
GTGCGCGGCTTCGAATCGAAAGCGCATCCGCGCATCCCGCAACCGATCAACCTGTACGGCGAATCCCGGAAAAATTCCATGGGCATCAATCTGGCGAACGACAACGAACTCAAATCCCTCAGCGACGCGGTCAACGCCGCGATCAAACCGTGGCGAGCAACGCCGCTGGTGCCGGGTGCGAAACCGAATGCGGCGAGCATTGCCGTGACCGATCCGTCCGATCGCCGTCGTCGCGTCGGCGAATGGCAGCCGGCCGACAGCGCGACCGTCGAACAGGCGCTCGTGAACGCCACCGCAGCGCAACCCGAATGGGATCGCCTGCCCGCCGCATCGCGCGCGAAGATCCTCGAACACGGCGCCGACCTACTCGAAGCAAACCGCGCCGAGCTGATCGCGCTGTGCGTGCGCGAAGCCGGCAAGACCATTCCCGATGCGGTCGCCGAAGTGCGCGAGGCGGTGGATTTTTATCGCTACTACGCGGCGCAGGCGCGCAAGCTTTTGGCACAGCCGGAAACCCTGCCCGGCCCGACCGGCGAGTCGAACCAGTTGTTCCTGCACGGGCGCGGCGTGTTCGTCTGCATCAGCCCGTGGAATTTTCCGCTGGCGATTTTCGCCGGCCAGATCGCCGCCGCGCTCGCCGCGGGCAATAGCGTGATCGCCAAACCGGCCGAGCAGACCAACTTGATCGCGTTCCGCGCCACGCAATTGCTGCACGAAGCCGGCGTGCCGACCTCGGTGTTGCAATTACTGCCGGGCGATGGCGCGACCGTCGGTGCGGCGCTGACCAAGGATCCGCGTGTCGCTGGCGTAGCCTTTACCGGCTCGACCGAAACCGCGCGTTTGATCAACCGCACGCTGGCCGCGCGCGACGCTGCGATCGCGCCGTTGATCGCCGAAACCGGTGGCCAGAATGCGCTGATCGCCGATTCGTCGGCGCTGCCCGAACAACTGGTCAAGGACGCGATCGCATCGAGTTTCGGTGCCGCCGGACAACGCTGCTCGTGCCTGCGCGTGCTGTTCGTGCAGGACGATATCGCCGACAAGGTGATGACCATGCTGGCCGGTGCGATGGACGAACTTGTGGTCGGCGATCCCGGATTGCTGTCGACCGATGTCGGCCCCGTGATCGACGAAGATGCGCGCAAGATTCTCATAGCGCACGCCGAACGCATGGATCGCGAGGCGCGTTCAATCAAGACGCTGGCGCTGGGCGAAACAACGAACAACGGCACGTTCTTCGCGCCACGCGCCTACGAGATCAATGCGCTATCGACACTCACGCGCGAAGTGTTCGGGCCGATCCTGCATGTGCTGCGTTTCAAGGCACGCGATCTCGACGGCGTGATCGACCAGATCAATGCGAGCGGCTATGGCCTCACACTCGGGATCCACAGCCGCATCGATTCGACCATCGAGCAGATTTCGCGCCGCGTAAAGGTTGGCAACTGCTACGTCAACCGCAACCAGATCGGCGCCGTGGTCGGCGTGCAGCCGTTCGGCGGCGAGGGATTGTCCGGCACCGGCCCGAAAGCCGGCGGCCCGCATTACCTGCTGCGTTTCACCACCGAGCGCACGCTCACCGTCAACACCACGGCGGCGGGCGGCAATGCGAGTTTGTTGACCCTCGGAGCTTAATCTTCGGCTTCGGGCAGCATTGCGCGCTGCCCGCATGCCGTATCACTCGACCACACAGCGCGAATTACGAAACTTCGCGCAGGGATAAGCGTCCATAACGTGCGCTGTCGCGTTTCTTGATCATTCGCTTGTACGGCGAATGCCTGCGGATGCCCGCCAATAATCGACCGATGCGGCAAGACCGAACAAAAATCGCTGCGGATGACTACACTAACGCCATGTATCTCGCCTATTACGGCCTCAAGGAAGCGCCTTTTTCGATCACGCCGGATCCGCGATTCGTTTTTTTGAGCGATCGCCACCGCGACGGGCTCGCGCATCTTTTGTACGGTATCGGCCAGGGCGGTAGCAGTGGTTTTGTGCAGCTCACCGGCGAGGTCGGCACGGGCAAGACCACGTTGTCGCGCCTCGTGCTCGAGAGTCTGCCGGACCAGGTGCGCGTGGCGCTGATACTGAATCCACGGCTATCGCCGGTCGAGCTGGTCGAGGCGATCTGCGAGGATCTGCATCTCGATGTGAGCCACGCGCGGCGCAGCCTCAAGGAACTGGTCGATGCGCTGAACCGTTATCTGCTGCAGGCGTTTTCCGAAGGCCTGCGCGTGGTCGTGATCATCGACGAGGCACAGAACCTGTCGAACGATGCGCTGGAGCAAGTACGGCTGCTGACGAATCTGGAAACACCGACGCAAAAACTGCTGCAGATCGTGCTGCTCGGCCAGCCCGAATTGCGCGTCGTGCTGGCGCAGCCGGAACTGCGTCAGCTCGCACAGCGCATTACCGCGCGTTATCACCTCACGCCGTTGAACGCGGTCGAGAGCGAGGCGTATGTGCGCCATCGCATCGCCGTGGGCGGTGGTGTGCGCAATCCATTTTCACGGCTCGGATTGCGCGCGCTGTATCGGCATTCGCACGGCATCCCGCGGCTCATCAACATCATCGCCGATCGTGCGTTGATGGCCGGATTCGCGCACGAGCAGGAATCGATCGGCGAACGTCTGGTCAATCGCGCCGCCAAAGAAACCCTGCCCGGCACGCCGCGCAATTTCCTGCGTCGGCAATGGCGCTGGCTGGCGGGCGGCGCCACCTTGCTGGTCGCGCTCGGTATCGGCCTGCTCGCGCGCGAGCAATTGCATCCGGCAGTGGTCGTTGCTCCAGCGCCCATAACCGCGGCGAGCAGCGAGCCGGCCAACGACGATGCCGAACGTCTGAACGCATTCAGCCGCGCGCTCAAGCAAACGCCCGAGTCTGATATCAACGCATGGATGCAATTGCTGTCGCGCTGGCAGATTACCTCGGCGGAAATCGCCTCGGTGAAGGAAGCCGCGCGCTGCCCGGCGACGATCGCGCCCGGCATCGATTGCCTGCACGGCCACGGCACGCTCGAGCAACTCGCGCGCTTCGATCGCCCGTTGCTGTTGCTGCTAGAAAATGACGGCGCACATGCCACCGCGTTGCTCAGCGGCACGAGCAAACAACGCGTGCGACTGGATTTTGCCGGCACGCATTTCGATCTGGACAAACAAACCCTGGCGCAGTTCTGGCCGGGTGAATTCATCGCGATCTGGCGCCTGCCGTCGAACGTGCCGCTTGCGCTGAAAAAAGGTGACACCGGCCCGGCCATCGCCTGGGTGAAGGATCAACTGAGCCGGCTTGATGGCGGCAAACAAGCCGATATCGGCCCGGCCTATTTCGATGCCGCGCTTGAAGAACGCATCCGCAAACTTCAGCAGGCCTACAGCATCAGCGCCGATGGCATCATCGGGCCGGAAACTCTACTGGCGCTGTCGGCGCTCGATGAAACTGGCCCGCATCTGGTGCGCAATGTCGATTGAATATCGCGCCCGAACTTCGCTGCATTTCGCGAGCGGCGAACGCTGCAACGCTCCTGTATGGGCCGGATGTAAACTGCGCTCGCGGTGAGCGGCGTTATCCGGTTATTCGCAACCCGTTTTTAGTGGAACCCTGACTCATGTCGCTGATTCTTGATGCTCTGAAAAAGTCCGAAGAAAAACGCCAGCTCGGTCAGGCGCCGACCTTGGGCAGCTCGATCCTGGCGACTCGCCCACGGCGTAATCTGCTGCCGTATATCGTGGCCGCGATCGTGCTCGTTGCGCTCATCGGCTTGTGGCAATTCAACAAATACAAACACTCGCACCGCTCCAAGGCCGCGGTCGTCGCGGGCGCACCCGCTGCGCCAGCGCCAGCAGCAACATCACCTGTGCGCAGCAATCACGCACCCACCGCCAATCCGGCCGGCGTTGCTGCGGTAGCTCCAGCAACTACAGCCGCGGCACCGATTTCACCACCGCCGGTAACCAGCGCAGCACCGCCGTCATCCATGGTATTTGGCGGCAAAAAAACCGTTGCTGCGGCCGCCGCACCTGCCGTCGCGCCGAAAGCGGCAGCGCCTGTTGCGGCACCGACTCCCACACCGGCGCCTGCGGTCGCAACTGCACCGGCTACGGCGCCTGCGGTTGCAGCGCCCGCGACACAGGCAACTACGCCACCACCCGCCTTCGGCGCCGCGCCCGCGTCAAAAACTGCAGCGCCGGCGGCACCAGTGGCACCTTCGCCTGTAGTTGTACCGGACAACACCCGAGCGCCCGCACCCGCTACTGCTGCAAACCCCGACGCAAAACCGGTGCAGGCGTATTACGAATTGCCATTCCCGGTACGCAAGGATCTACCCGCGATCAAAATCAGCATGCATGTGTACGCGGTCGATCCGGCGCAGCGTTTTATCGTGGTCAACAACGTGCACCAGGGCGAAGGCGACAGCATCGAAGGCGGCGTGACCGTGCGCGAGATCCGCCCAACCGATATCGTGCTTGAGTTCCAGGGGAAAATATTCTCCGTGCCGCGCACCGGCATCTGAGCAAATGTTCGTCCGCGTCGATACCCGCCATCGCGCACATCCGCCGTGGGCGACCATCCTCATCATCCTGGTTTGCGTGCTGGTGTTTTTGTGGCTGGCCAGCGCCGAGCCGGATGAACGAGTGCAACTGCTGCGGCGCTGGGGCACCGTGCCGGCTACGCTGTTCGATACCAGCGTGCCGTGGTTGCGTCAGCTGATCGAGCTGCGTCCGCTGCGCTTGGTCACTTCGCTGTTCATCCATGCCGACTGGATGCACCTGACCGGCAATCTGCTGTTCCTGATGATCTTCGGTTTGTCGGCGGAACGCACGCTCGGCGCGTATCGGTTCCTCACGCTGTTTCTGCTCGGCGGCGCACTCGCCAATCTCGTCGGCGCGCTGACCCTGTCGAGTGCCAACGTGCCGATCATCGGCTCCAGCGGCGCGGTCTCGGCGATCGTCGGTGCGTACGTCGAACTGTTCCCGCGCGCGCGACTCGGTCTCGTGCTGCCGCTCGGATTGTTCCTCGAATTCGTGCGTATTCCAGCGTCGCTGCTGATCGGATTCTGGATCGTGCTGCAGCTACTTTTTACCTATGTCGGCCCGGCGTTCGGCACCGTGGTGTGGTGGACGCACATCGCCGGTTTCGCGATCGGCATCGCGCTCGCGTGGATGTCGCGCGGCGCAATTGCGCGGCGATTGCGTAATTAGCAATCAATCTCTCGGCAAAGTGATTG
This sequence comes from Pseudolysobacter sp., assembly GCA_043759455.1. Lineage (GTDB taxonomy): Bacteria > Pseudomonadota > Gammaproteobacteria > Xanthomonadales > Rhodanobacteraceae > Pseudolysobacter. Next base: position 936 of record JAYVLO010000110.1, on the reverse strand, counting down.
CCGACATGTGGGGCATACACTTACATCAGTATCTTGAACGATTGACTCGCCAAAATTTGTAATGACTTGCTTATCTACCTCAAGAAGATTTTCCTCAGTGCTGTAAGCCCATTCTCGCGTTACGATTTGATGGCGTTGACCGCAAGAAGCACACGCAAATTTGAGTCCGATAACAAGTTTGTGATTCTCAAGAGGAATACTCGATTTACATCTAATACAGTCGAAATCACTGACTTTCAACGCAAAAGAGCATTGACCGCCACTCATTATCGTAGCTAAATATTCGGCGCCGCATTGATGGTGTGGGCATACTGCTTGGTGAGTTTTTGTCGTAGCATCTGCGTTGCATATGATGTTTTTTTTGCACACCTCGCATGTAAATTCAAACACATCCCCGATGCGGCCACCTAAAATGTTCGCTGCGACAACTTCTTCAAAATCTTTGATCACTTGTTCAAGATAAGTTACGTGATTTTTCGGATCTTCTACATGTTCGGAATCCGTTGTCGGAACATGAAGAATTTTCCCAATTTTGTTGTAATGCTTTCGCAACCACTTGTAGGGCAGCGCTTTATGCTCACCAAAAAAATTCATTTGTTTCGCAGGCTGGCCGTACTCGTCTTCGACACCCATTGCCAAAGTAAAGCTCTTGTCTGCCTGCGGCTCAAATTCCAGTAGAAATTTCACCGCCTGAGGCGGCTGCCAATCCTTAGCAAGAACAAAATGTGGGTTCACGGAAGATGAGAAGGACCGTAACTTCTCGTAAGTTATTGCCTCCATGCAGAGCCGCAGCTCAAGCGCCGCGTAACGAACAGCATTCGGTTCTTCGGTCGAAAGTAGTTGCCTAGCTCTCGCCATACACGAGCGTTTATCCACGGACATAAGCGCCTAACCCTTTTTCTCCGGCACTACCGGAGAGATCATCGGCTTGCGCTG
>JAYVLO010000109.1:0-17961 GCA_043759455.1 Pseudolysobacter sp. | reverse complement strand
GCCGGAATCAACACCAGCACCGGAACGCCAACCCCTTTTGATGCCGCCATTCCCGGCGACGGCACCGAGAACAACGTGGTCAATTCGATTGCGGTGGATGATGCCGACGCGCTGGTATATGCCGGCGGCAAGTTCACCCGGATCGGCGGGCAATCGCGCAACCTGCTCGCAGCGCTAAATGTTGCCGATGGCAGCGCTACCAATTTCAATCCTGATTTTGCCGGTGGCGGCACCGTGTATGCGCTGTTGTTCAATACCGGATCGCTTTACGTCGGTGGTTCGTTCGCGACCACCGCACTTGCCCCCACCGCTGATTTTGCCGCGTTTGGCAAGGATGTGATTTTTCACAACGGCTTCGAAATACCCTAGGGCTTTAGCGCCGAGTCGAGTATCGATATCGAATCGGCGCAGCGCTTTTTCTGCCCCACCCTTATCAACCATTCTTGCGGCACACGGATGTGCCGTTGCGCTAATCAAAGCGCTTGATATTGAAACGCGGTAGCGCGCCACCCGTATTTTGACCACACCTCATCAACGGGCGAGCTAACCGCCAACTCGAAAGCCAACGCCGCAGAATGCGCTGAATTCAATCGGTCGGATCACCGCATAGCCAAGGGCTCGCCCGCGCTTTCCGCGCAGTGGTGGGCGTTTTAATGGTGCCATTTCACATTTGGAGAACACGATGAAAATCCCGGTTTCAGCCATGACGCTCGCCTTGGCGCTCGGCGCCGCTCTGGCGACAGCAGGTTTTTTTTATGCCGGTAGCGCTGATGCCGGAGCGGTAAGAATCATCAGTGCCGCGCAAGATTTCAGCGTGCCGTTACCTGCGCCGGCGACCGGTAATCAACGCTATATCATCACTTTCAACGAGATCGGCGTGCTGCACTACGACAGCGGCGTGAAGGGCATGAAATCGACCGCGCCAAAAAATATCGACGGCCAGCGCAAACTCGATATGCACACGGTCGCGGCGCAAAGCTATTCGGTTTATCTCGCCGATCAACGCGCCACTCACATTCATGCCATCAGCAGCGCCCTCAGCCGTACTGTCGCTGCGACCCATGTCTATGCCATCACCGTCAACGGCATGGCCGCCGATCTCAGTCCGGCCGAAGCGGCAACAGTGGCAACCCTGGATGGTGTGAAATCGGTGCGTCTGGCCGGTGAGCAGCAGCTGGCGACGTATCGCGGTCCGAAGTTCATCGGGGCCGACAAGATCTGGTCCGGTGTCGCCACACCGACTTTGGTCGGGAGCAACGGCAAGGGCATTATCGTCGGCGATATCGACGCTGGCACCAATAGCGGACACCCCTCGTTTGCGGACGATGCGAGCTGCGGTTTCCGCGCGCTCGCGCCAAAACTGGTGGCGGCGGATTGTAGCTCGACAGACATCAACGGCTATTGTCACGGCCCGAATCCGCAGGCCAATCCCGGCTTCGGTCATGGTGTGCATACGTCCAGCACGATCGCCGGAAATACCATCAATGCGGGTTCCGATCCGTCGCCGAATTTGCCGTCCGGGGTGAACATGTCCGGCGTGGCGCCGTGCGCCGCGATTCATCATTACAAGGTCTGCGAAACGGGTTCGTGTGACGGCGCAGCGATTCTGGCCGCAGTGCAGAACGCGATTGCCGACCAGGTCGATGTGGTCAACTTCTCGATTTCCGGCGGCACCGATCCGTGGAACGACAACGATCGTGATTTTCTCGATGCGGTGAATGCGGATATCTTCGTTGCGGCCGCAGCGGGTAACCTGCAGAGCGGACAGACCGATCCGCACGGCTTGGTCAACCACTTGGGCCCATGGGTGATGACCGTGGCGGCGTCGACCCAGGATCAATACATCGGCACGTACATGAAAGTGACCGGCCCCGGCACGGTACCGCCGGGTATTGCCAACATCGCGCTCACGCCGGGAAGTACAACGCCGGGCGGTAGCGTCGATCGAAGCGGCTTGGCGCTGATCTCCTATCCGACTAACCTGATCGGATGTACGGCGAGCGGCGGATTTCCGGCGAATTATTTCCTGGGCGCGGTAGCGATCGTGCGTCGCGGTACCTGTTCGTTTGCCGAGAAAATCACCAATGCCGTCGCCGCCGGCGCGACTCGCGTCGTCATTGGCAACAACGCCGCCGGCACGATTACCATGGATACCACCGGTGCACCGAGTGTGCCGGCTTTCAGCATCAATGGCACAACCGGCGATGCGTTAATGGCGTTCATCGCACCACTCAATCCCCCCGCACCGCCGATGGATCGCATTTTTGCGGATGGTTTGGAAGGCGTCGTTTTCGCCAGCGGGGGTGGCATCGGCTGGTACAAGCATCTGATCGCCGGCTCACTTAAAGGCGATGTGCTGGCGAATTTCAGCTATCGCGGGCCCGTTACCCAAAATGCCACCAAACCGGATATCTCTGCGCCAGGTGTCAACATCTATGCCGCCTCGGATATCGCTGACGGCAACTACCAGTTCATGAGCGGCACTTCGATGGCGACACCGCACGTTACCGGAGCGGCTGCGCTGGTGCGCGCGGTGCATCCTGACTGGTCAGTGCAGGAGGTCAAGTCGGCACTGATGATGACGGCGAGCAACAGCAATGGCGTGCAGGAAGACGGCGTGACGCCGTGGTTGATCGACGATGTCGGTAGTGGCCGTGTCGACCTAAGTAAAGCTGCGCTCGCCGGCTTGACTATGGATGAAACCTACGCCAATTTCCTCGCCGCCAACCCCAATGGTGCGACGCCGATCGACATGAAAACACTCAATCTGCCAGAACTGCGCGACATGGCCTGTGACACGTCCGGTTGCAGTTGGACTCGCACCGTGAGAAATCGCCTGGCGACTTCCGCCACATGGAACGCGAGCATGACATCCGCATCGTCATTCGAGCTCAGTGCGGTGCCCGCAACGTTCACCCTGGCGCCGGGTGCAAGCCAGACGATCGTGTTTACTGCCACACGCAATGCGGCGAGTATTCCCCTCGTGGCGTTTGGCATGGTGGTGCTGGCCGAGACTGCCGCGCAATCGCCGCCGCAGCATATTAGCGTAGCCATTCACCAGCCGCCGCCACCGACCGTGGCCTGTCACAGCAACGTGTGCAACATGCAGGTTGATAGTTTCACCAGCGGCCCCGTCCCCAACGCGCTAGGGCAATCACCACCCGGCGTGTTCATGTGGCTCAACCGGTTCAGCCCGGCACCGACTGACTATCCAATCACGCTGAACACGGTGCAGACGGCCTTCAACGCGAACAACACCGGCGGCGGGATGAGCACCGCGATCGGCGACACCTTTGATGTCTTCATTTATCAGGATAACGACAACGATCCGAGCAACGGCGCGACGTTGGTGGGTTCCGTGCTGGGGCAGGCGATTACAGCTCCGCAAGACAGCTTGCAGACGATCACGATTCCAGGCGGCCTTGTCCTCACCGGCAGCGGCGACATCCTCGTGGCCCTGGTTACCCGCCAGCCCAGTCGCTTTCCGGCATCGGTCGACAGCGGGAGTCCCTTTGCGCAACGCTCCTGGGTCGGCGCAGTGAATGGTGAAACGGTTACGAATACGCCGGACCTGGCTACGCTCGGTTTCAAGCGTATCGACGCGCTTCTGCAAGACTTCCACTTCAATTGGATTATCCGTGCCCAGGGCACCAACGCCAGCGGCCCGATAGCATTCGGGCTCGATGACAGCAGTTTGACCCGCGCCAAATAAGTCGAACGTCAGGGGTCACTCAGATCGGCGCGGTGATTTTCGCCGCGCCGATTCTCTGCACGAAATAGCCGCCGGCACCGAGCGCGATGGCGAGCAGATGTGCTTGCCATGCAACCCCAACCTGACCCGGCAGATCGGTAAATCTCAGCGACATTCCGCTCGCATCGAAGCCGATTTTTGCGAGCAGACACGCGGCGAGAATGCCGAGTGTCAATCGACAATGCCGAGAGTCAATCGACTCGACGGTCGCGATCGCCACAACGACAAACCGACCATCGTCGCGATCGCAGATGCGCCGCGGTAATCGAGCGAGGCGGGCGATAGGAGCACGATTCCGCCCGAAATTAGCGGCGTCCCGATCAGCAGAAACCTTCCTCGGCGGCGCATTATCGGCGGCTTCGCTGGCGCGCCAGAGAATGTCGATTACCCAGTTCGTTCGGGAATTCGAGGAACTGGCACGTCAGGATCCCCGGCTTCCGCTGAAAGTTCGTGACGGCTGCAGCGCGTTGCTGGCATAGCGAAAACGGGAATTTTCCGAATTCACCAAACTCCGGCGGCGTTGAGCCAGGGTGGTAGAGCTTAACGTCGCCGACAAATTGCAGCTTGCGTTCTCATGTATCAGGCAGGCTGCGGTTGTGCTTCCGTTTGTGAGCAGGAATTGAGTAAAATATTTTCGTTTGCTTTAGGATCAGAGCTGTTTTCTGCGATGAAACCCTCTTGAGCGCAACCTCTGCTGCGCATGTCTGGCGATGGAAAGATGACTAACAGTGAACTCGTGATCGGCTTGCTCGAAGACGATGCCGATCAAGCCAGCCTGATCGGGGCGTGGTTGCTCGAAGCCGGTTATGTCACGCGCTTGTTTCGCTCCGCCGCAGAATTTCGTCGGCGCCTCGGTGCGGGTGCGGTGGATCTGCTATTGCTCGACTGGAACCTGCCGGAAAGCAGCGGCATCGAAGTGCTGCAAGCGTTGCGCATGTCTTCGCATCCGACCCTGCCGGTCATTTTTCTCACTGCGCGCGTGCGCGAAGAAGACATCGTGCAGGGGTTGAACAGTGGCGCCGACGATTACGTCAGCAAGCCCGCGAAAAAGTCCGAGTTGCTCGCGCGCATCGCCTCGGTGCTGCGTCGCCGCGGCACCGAGGCGGAAAAATTGGATACGCTGGTTCTCGGCGTCTATATTTTTGATTTGCTGCGCCGCGTGGCCAGTATCGAAGGGCGCGAAGTGGAATTGACCAACCGCGAATTCGACCTCGCGCTGTATCTGTTTCGCCGCCACGGCCGTATCGTCAGCCGCAACTCGCTGCTTGAAGGCGTCTGGAATCTCAGCGCCGATGTGTCCACACGCACGGTCGATACGCACATCAGCCGACTGCGCAAGAAACTCGAGCTGGATGACCAGCATGGCTGGCGACTCGCGGCGATCTACCAGCACGGGTATCGCCTCGAACCGATCTGAGCAACACACACCAACGTTGGTACCAGTGCTGATCGACAGCCAATACAGCGCCGTCGAAACCGTTGGCGAATAGCACATCGCAGGGCGATGTCGTACAGGCGGCAGCGCCGCTTGCGCAGGCGCGAGCGGCGGGCTGGCGGGATGTCGCAAGTTTCGACCGCGATCGTGCATGGCGCCGATCTGCGCAAACTGCGTGGCTGATCCAGGCGCGTGCGCGACAGCCCGCGCGAATCGCCGCCGAGCACACTGCCATCAACGAATGACGCTGCTGGTGAAATAGACATGTTGGCATCGCCGGCGCGGGGCACGATCGAGCATGCATAACATTCTTCGCGGTGCGCCTTGCATGGCCTGCGCGGTGTTGTTATACCATTGGCGCATACGTCGCTCGAATGCGAGCGCGATCCGTGTGCTAGAAGGAAACCGACATGGCCGACAAGAATCCCAAGAGCAATGGCAGCGCCGATAACGAGAACAATGTCACGCAGATTCGCGACATTCTTTTCGGTGGCCAGATGCGCGATTACGAGAAACGTTTCCAGGAGCTGCACCAGCAGCTCGAAAGCGAACTCGAACGCTTGCGCCAGGATGCCGACAAGCGTTTTGCCGCGCTCGACAAACGCCTCGCCGACCAGCTCGAAAAACTGACGCGGCAGCAGCGTCAGGAAGTCAGTGATCGCACTGGCGCGATCGACAGTCTCGAATCGCGCCTGCTCGAAGCCGCGCGCATCCAGCGCAGCGAAATCAACAAGGCCGCTGAAACGCTCGGGCACGATCTCGAAACGCTTAGCGATCGTCTGCACAGCACCCACGCCGCACTCGAAACGGCCTTGACCAACCAGGCCAGCCAAGCCGATGCAGCACTGAATCGGGCGCAGCGCGAACTGCGCGCGGAGAAGGTCGGACGCGAAGATCTCGCCGCGTTGTTCACCGAATTCGCGATGCGCCTGAAAGGCGAGTTCGAACTGCCGCGCAGCAAATAACTCGCGACGAGGCCGCGGCCGTGCCCGACTTCCAGCGCCTGCGGGAGTTGCTGCTCAGCGACGAGCAGGCGCAGCTCGCGCAACTGCAGGCGCAGTTGCGTGAGGTCGCGCTGAAACACGAAAAAACCTTCGAGCGCTTGCCGCCGGAGCTTGTCACCTCGCTGCACAACGACGACGGTCGCATTTCCGATGCACTGGTAAAGCCGTTGTCACGCTCGCTCGCCGAGGCGGTGCGCCAGCAGCCGCAAAGTATCGTCGATGCGCTGTTTCCGGTGATCGGCCCATCGATACGCAAGGCGATTGCCGAAGCCTTGCGCGATGTCGTCGGCAACCTCAATCAAGCGGTCGAAAGCAGCCTGAGTCTGCAGGGTTTGCGGTGGCGTCTAGAGGCACGACGCAGCGGCGTGCCGTACGCGCAAGTCGCGTTGCGTCATTCGCTGCGATTTCATATCGATCACGTGTTTCTGATCGAACCCGGCAGTGGTCTGGTGTTGCATCACGAATCGGCACCGGATCTGCCCGAGATCGATGCCGATGCGGTCGCCGGCATGCTCAGTGCGATCAATGATTTTGTGCACGATGCGGTTGCGCGCGACAGTCGCAGCGCATTGAATTCCGCGACTGTTGGCGAGCATGTGTTGTGGCTCATCGAAGGGCCGCGCGCGAATCTCGCTTCGTTCATCCGCGGTGCGCCGCCGCTGGCATTGCAGGCCGCGCTCGCACAGCGGCTGGAGCAATGGCATGGCATTCGCGATGCGAGCGATCCACATGCGCCAACCGTTACGGCAATGTTCGCGATCGGCGATCTCGAACGACTCGCGACTGCGGACAATACCGCCGCCGGCACGCAGCGTTCCGCCAACGGGACGGTCAAGGTTTTGTTACTGTTGCTCGTGCTTGGTGTCGCCGCGTACTGGTGGCGCAGTTCGCTGTGGAATACGCGCATCGAAACTCTGCGTGCGAGCTTGTCCGCACACGCCGGATTTGTACTGACCGCGATCGACTCGAGGCCGTATCGCGAAGTATCTATTCGTGGCCTGCTCGATCCGGTGGCGGAGCCGTTGCAGGCCGAAATCGAACGGGCCGAACTCGGTGCGGTAAAACTCGATATCGATACCCAGTCGTTTGTTTCTGCAGCACCCGAGCTCGCGCTGAAACGTGCAAAAACCTTGCTGCAACCGCCGGCGGATTTGCAGCTCGAACTCGATCATGGTCTGCTGAAACTCAGCGGCATCGCCACGCCGGAATGGATCGCAGCAGCGCGCGAGCGGGCGCCGTGGATCGCCGGAATCACGGCGATCGACACAACCCATGTGAGCGCGCCGGACAACACCGTGGCACTGCGCGCCGAACTGGATCGCCAGTTGAAAACGATCGCCGCCCTGCGTGTGCATTTGATGCTGGCCATGACCGAGCTCGATCCGGCGTATCCGGATGAACTTAACGTCCTGACGAGTCAATTGGAAAACGCGCTGGCGCTGGCTGCGCAATTGAAACTGGAAATCCATATCCATGTGTTTGGTCTGACCGACGTGATCGGCGAGGATACGATCAATCGTGTCTTGCGCGAGAAACGCGCCGCATGGCTGATCGAAAAACTCGCGGCGCAAGGAATTGCAGCGGATCGCCTGCGTATCTCCGGCATCCCCGCTGCGCTGCCGCCAGCGCAGCGCCTGGTGCGCGCCGCAGCGGTGTTTGTCAATATCGGTGCGGATGCATCGCCATGAGCGAACGCGCGCACAAGATATGCATACTCGGCGATTTCGGCGTCGGCAAGACCAGCCTCGCTGCGCGTTTTGTGCGCAACACATTTTCGGATCGTTATCTGACCACGGTTGGTGTGCGCGTCGACAGCAAACAGGTGATTTTGCCGCATCGTGCGTTGAAACTCGTGTTGTGGGATATCGCCGGTAGTGACGATCTCGAAACCATCAATCGCAGTTATTTGCGCGGTGCCACCGGCCTGCTCGTGGTCGCCGATGGCACGCGCGAAAAAACCCTGCGTGTGGCGCTCAATCTGCTCGGCGCGGCGAACCAGCTACTGGACGATCCGGCCGTGGTTTTGCTCATCAACAAGGGCGATTTGCAGCAACGCTGGGAATTGTCTCAGCTCACGCTTACCGAGCTGCGCAAGATCCTGCCGGTCGTCACTACCAGCGCGCTGAGCGGCGAGGGCGTGGAGCAGGCGTTCATCGAACTGGCGCAGCGATTGCCGCAATGAACGACGCCTTGCCACAGGTCGTTGAAACGTATCTCGGCAACCTTCTGCGCGATCGTGCGCGACCGCTCGTGCTCGATTTCGACCACGACTGGCAATTGCGCGAAGTGCACGGCCATGCGGAGCATTTCGGCATCGATACGACCCAGCCGGAAAACAGCATCGCGATGCTACAGGATTTGTTCATTGGCATGCCGCTCGACGCGCGCGCCGACGTGCCGTTCGTCGAACTAGGCAACGGCCAGCACGTACATGTGCATCTGATTCCCGATGGCGAAATCCTGCATGTATTGCTGCTCGATGCGAGCGAGGAATTCCAGCGCCAGCATATCCTGCAGCAAGCCGGCAACGAAGCCGCGCTGGCCAATCACGACAAGACCCGCGCTATCGTCAGCCTGCGCCGCATCCGCGAACAACTCGAACGCCAGCAGGCGCGACTCGAAGAAGCGAATGCACTGAAAAGCGCACTGATCGCGACGTTGTCGCATGATTTCCGCACGCCGCTCACGGCGATTTTCGGCCGCCTGCATTTGCTCGAACAACAGCACGTGGTCGATTCGCCCAGCGCGCGTGCGTTGCGCGTGATCCGACGCAGCGCGACGTATCTGTCGACGCTCGCGGAAAACCTGCTCGAGTACGGTCGCGGTGAAGCCGGCGGCGGTCTTGTCAATCCAGTCAGGATCGATCTGGTCGAACTCGCGCGCGATCTGCGCGGCATGTTTGCGCCTTTGGCCGATGCGAAATCGCTGCGGTTTTCGGTCGAACTTGAAAGCCATGAGCAGCATTTGCCGCAACTCGATGAAGTGAAGCTCAAGCAGATTCTCATCAACCTGCTTTCGAATGCGGTGCGCTACACCGAGCATGGCGAAATTTCCGCGCACCTCACCTGGCGCGACAGTCTGCTGACGATCGAAATCCGCGACAGCGGTATCGGTATTCCGGCGGAATTTCGCGAGCGCATTTTCCAGCCGTTCAATCACGGGGCGCAGCACGGCAGCAAAGGCGCCGGACTCGGCTTGTCGATCGTCAAAAGACTGGTGCAGCAAATGCACGGCGATTTGCGCATGGATTCCGACGTCGGTCGTGGCACACATTTTCATGTTTCTTTGCCGAGCCTGACGACCGCACCGCCAGTCGTGTCACATGTCGATACGACCGCGCGTCATCGTCAGCGCGGCCTGCGCGCATTGATCGTCGACGACGATCCGGACGTCGCCGATTTGCTTGCGGCCTTGCTCGAGGATTTCGGATTTGTCGTGATCGTGGCGAACCGGGTCGAACCCGATCTTGCGCAGATTTTCCGCGAAGCGCCCGACCTGTTGTTAATCGATGTCGAATTGCCTGGCATCTCCGGCAACGACGCGGTGCAACGCCTGCGCGCGCAGCATTATGCCGGCCCCATCGTGACACTTTCGGCTAACGCCACGCAGCGCACACGCCAAGCGGCGATCGATGCCGGCAGCGATGATTTCCTGACCAAGCCGCTCAATGTCGAGCAATTCCTCGGCACGATCAAACGTGTCGTGGCGCGCTGATCGTAGTTGGCTAAACGCCCCGATATCGCCCGCTTACGTTGCGCCCGCCGCCGAACAATCGCGGTCCGAAACCATTGCTAAAAATGACATTGTAGGTAGAAACCGCAAACAGTTCCGAGCTGGCGATCGGCGGATATTGGGGTCGCCCGCGTAATTGGCGTGCAGGGGACATCGGGTCAACGCCGATATCATGTCGTTGCAGCTTGCCTGCCCAAGGGCAACGGCGCGTCGCGCTGCACGACCGTCCAGTTAGGGTGAATCGCAGTGTCGTCCCGGCGATCGGCGCGACCGGTTTTGCCAAGGTGTCGATCAATGTCGCCGACAAAGCGGTCGAGCTGCCGATCAGGCCGGAAATCACGCGCGTATTCAGCTCAGGGAAGGTCGAATGTTTACCCGCTGTCCAGGCTACTGGAACGATATTCGAAGTAAGCATCGTGCCGTTGATCTGCGCCGCCGCCATCACAGTATCGTTGCCGATTTGTTTGCCCGTATACGAAAAGCTCAAACCGCCAAATCCGATCGCACGGCGTCCGCCAAAAAAATTGCTGTTGCGCTCCGATTTCGTACCAGTTCGACGGTCTGGCGATGCAGTCGCGATCGGCCGCATCGTGTGCAATCTGCTCGACAACGCGATCAAGTACACGAGCAGCGGAATGGCCGCTGTCAGTATATCAATCGAGGGCGATGGCGATGGCGAATCGGTAGTGGCGATCGTGAGCATTGCGGATTCCGGCCCGGCTATCCCAGTCGCCGAACCCACGCGCATTTTCGAGGAGTTCTATCAACGCGACAATGCCGAGTGCGATCGCGACAAAGGCGTCGGACACGCGATCGTCAAGCGTTTATGCGAATTGATCGGTGCGGAAATCCGGGTCGAATCGACTACGGGCCACGGCACGATTTTTCGCGTCAAGCTGCGCGGCCTGCTGCGCGATTCGAGCCACGCCACGCCCGTCGACGTGGACGAATCGGTCGGCCAAGGGCATCGCGTTTAATGAAAACGACATCCTGCACAGCACACAACAATTGCTCACGCAGTGGGGCATGCATGTGGCAACGGCAGGCTCGGCCGACGCCGCCTAGCAACTGTCTCGACAGTCCGAAACCCGGCCTACTGATCACCGATTTGCGTTTGCGCCGTGCTGGCAATGGCGCCGATCTCGCGGCGTGCTTGCAACGGAATTTTTCCGCGTTTCCGTTACGAGTGATCACCGGTGACGTGTCTGCCGCGGCAATCTGCCAAGTCGATGAACTCGGCGCCACGCTATTGTACAAACCGCTAACGGCCGAATCGCTGCGCCGCGCGATCGTCAAGGCGCTCGCAGCAACACCCCTGACGCATGACATTCTTGGATAGCGCGCGTGATTGCCGCACAATGCCTTTCTTTTTCCATGAGGAATACGCATGGCGCTCACGCCAGAAATTCTCGCCACGTTTCGTAATCTGCTCGACGAAGCCAAGACCGCCGGGGAACCCGAACCGACCGCAATGACCCTCGCGACCGCCGATGCGGCAGGGCGCGTATCAGCACGCATCGTGTTGCTGAAAAGTTTCGATGAACACGGTTTTGTTTTCCACAGCAACTACGACAGTATCAAGGGCGCGCAGCTCGCGGCGCATGACAACGCCGCGTTGTGTCTGCTCTGGAAAACCCTGCGCGATCAGGTGCAGGTTCGGATTGAAGGTGTGGTCAAAAAAGCCAGCGATGCGGAATCCGATGCATATTTTGCGTATCGTCCGCGCGGCAGCCAGCTCGGCGCGTGGGCGTCGCTGCAATCGCAGACGTTGGCTACGCACGGCGATCTCGAAACGCGTCTGGCCGAGGTCGAAACACGCTTCGCCGGACACGACGTACCGCGCCCGCCGAACTGGGGCGGTTATCGACTCGTGCCGGATATGGTCGAGTTCTGGTACGGCGCAAAATTCCGCCTGCACGAACGCGTACGATTTGAATATTCCGATAACCGTTGGAGCCAGCGTTTGTTGTACCCGTGAGCGCATCGGATCCGTTTCCGAAGCGCATCGTTTGCCTGACCGAGGAAACGACCGAGATTCTCTACAGCATCGGCGAGCAGGATCGCATCGTCGGCATTTCAGGTTTCACCGTGCGACCGCCGCGCGCGCGTCGCGAGAAACCGAAAGTCTCGGCGTTCATCAGCGCGAAGATTGGCGAGATCGTCAAGTTGCAGCCGGATCTCGTGATCGGATTTTCCGACATGCAGGCCGACATCGCCGCGGCGCTGATCAAATGCGGCATCGAAGTCTGGGTGACCAATCATCGTTCGGTCGACGAGATCATCGCGCTGATCCGCCGCCTCGGCGCGATGGTCGGCGCCTATGCGCGGGCCGATGAGCTCGCATGCAAGGCCGAGCAGCATATCGCCGATATTCGAATCGCCGCCGCACGTTTGCCGCAGCGGCCAAGCGTGTATTTCGAGGAATGGGACGAGCCGCAGATCAGTGCGATCCGCTGGGTCGCCGAGCTCGTGCGGATCGCCGGCGGTGACGATATTTTCCCCGAGCTCGCCGCCGAATCTCTTGGCCGCGCGCGCATCATTGCCGACCCCGACGAAGTGATTCGCCGTGCGCCGCAGATCATCATCGGCTCGTGGTGCGGCAAGAAATTCCGGCCCGATAAAGTCGCCGCGCGTGCGGGCTGGGACACGATCCCGGCGGTGCGCGATGGTCACCTCTACGAAATCAAATCGCCGATCATCCTGCAGCCAGGTCCGGCAGCCTTGTTCGATGGGCTGGATGTATTGCACGAGATCATCATGCGCGTCGGCATGCGCTAGCTTCAGCCTTGCTGACACTCGCGAATAACGCGCTACGGCGACGTTTTTCCGGTTGTCCTTGCGCCGGATATTCGGTTGCTCGCGCGCGCGGAAGGGGCGTCCCAAATCCGGCACAGTCTTTTTGCGCAGATGCTTCGGTCGCTGAGGCTCTTGCCATGCCGAATGCAAGGTGATGCGCAGAGGTTCGCCCGCATTGGACTGGATATTCCCTGCCAATTATTTTTTCCTGCCGTTGCCGCTGGTTTTTTTGCGTTCGGGCACATCACGCATTGATCGTTTGTCGTGTCTGGTTTTGCCGATTTCATTCGCGTGATTTCAATCCGGAGCTGTCATGCCGGTCTTGTCCCTGTGTCGTTCGCTACTGACCCTCGCCATCGCCAATGTGCTGACCGTATCGGTCGCTGCGGCAAAGAACATTACGCTCACGTCACCGAGTGGCGGTGACTTTTGTGATCGCTAGCGGCAACCTCGTCATCAGCGGATTGCCCGCTGCGGCGAGCCAAGCCGATCCGCTCCGTTTCAACATGATCGTTGGTATCGTCGGCGCGAATGGCCTGACCGGCGCAACGGGTGCCGCATCGACATCGCAGAGCACCTTTTTTGCGGGGAGCTACAACATCACCAGCACGGCGAATACGGCCTCGCATTTTGCTCCACTAATGGTTTTAACACCGCGATAAATTCTGCCGCCGGATTCACTACGGAAAATCTGGTCTGCGCTCTGATTCTGCCAAGCGTATGCACCAGCGAAAAAATCTTCATCCAGGTCGGCACCCCGCCGGGCGGCGCCACTTCGTGGACCTACACGATACGAACCGGCACCCAGTATTCCGTTGGCCGATACGGCGATTGCCTGCAGCCTCACCGGCGCCGCGACAACCGGCAATGCCACCGGCAGCATCGCGATAGCAGCCGGTGCCCTGGTCGAACTCACGATGGTGCCCTTCGATACGCCGCGTGAAGGCCAGGCAGCCGCAACTCTTTTCTGCCAATAATCGGTTAAACGACAGGGCACAAATCGGCACGGACTGAGTGGGATGTTTCGGCGGCATAACGCAGCCGGTGAGATCGACCCGCGATCAATGACTACCGCGTGTGGTTCATGATGTTTCCGATTCTGCGATCAGTCGGGCTGGCTTGTAATAAATGCAACGTTTAGGTTGCATTTATTTCCCGGTGGATTTAACATGCAACTTTACGGTTGCTTATAGGAGCTTGCCCATGAACACATCCACTGATCGTATCGAATGCCGGATCTTGCTCAAGGCGCCGCGCGCAAAAGTCTGGCGCGCACTGTCGAATGCCGAGGAATTCGGCAACTGGTTCGGCATCGATTTCGCCGACGCACACTTCACTGCGGGCCAGCCGGTACAGGGCCGCATCACCCATCCTGGCTACGACCATCTCACTTTCGAAATATTGATCGAGCGCGTGGAGCCGGAACATCTGCTGGTATGGCGCTGGCATCCGGCGGCGATCGATCAGGCGGTGGATTATTCGCAGGAGCCGACCACGCTGGTAGTATTCGAACTGACGGATGTGGACGGCGGCGTATTGCTTACCGTGGTCGAAACCGGCTTCGACAAAATTCCGGCAGCGCGTCGCGCTGAAGCATTCCGCCTGAACAGCAACGGCTGGGCGCAGCAGATGAAAAATATCGAAACCCATATCGCCAAGCACTAGCGCTGGCGCTTTTTTATTACTATAAAAATACGCGATGAAAAATGTTTCTGGTCAAACTTTCGCGGTGAGCAATCGCGCGCTGCAAAAGTCCGCACCGATTTTTGCGGCACTCGGTGATGCCACGCGATTGCGTCTGGTCGCAGTGTTGTGCGCCGGTGGCGCGATGTCGATAGCGCAACTCACGCACGGCACCGACATCACGCGCCAGGCCATCACAAAACACCTGCAAGTGCTTGCCGATGCGGGACTGGTGCACGACATCAAGCTCGGGCGCGAGCGTTTGTGGGAATTCGAACCCGCGCGCATGGAAGAAGCGCGGCGCGCGCTCGAAACGATCGCGCAGCAGTGGAATCTCGCGCTGATGAAACTCAAGCTCGTCGTCGAAAGCTGACGATAACTTGTGGCGCGTTTCGTTGCGCTCGCGCGGGTTATTTGTGCAAGAAAGCGCCGTCGTATTTTGCCGCGACCGGATCCAGCAGCGCCCGCAGATCGCTACGTGCATTCCACTTGCCATTCGCCATCACGCCGAGCGGTTTGCGCAAGGTGGAAAGGTCTTGCCGCGGATTTTTTCCGACAGAATCAGATCGGCGCGATTGCCGGCTGTGACGGCGCCGAAGGGTTCGGCTTCGGCTATCGAGCGGTGAATCTGCTGTCACGGTATGCGTGTGGCCGCAGCCAGCGCCCGATAACGATCAAGGCTGGCGCTGTTCCAGCGCGGCGAGATCGTCGTGCAACGAAAACCCCGGAACCAGGCCCGGAATACTTGGCGCATCGGTGCCGGTCACGAGCGCGACACCGGTATCGCTCATGCGATGTTGTTGCTTGAGCGAAAACGAAAGCGCCGCAACACGTGGCGAACACGATGAATATCAGTCGCAACAGCCGGTGATTACGATGCGCGAAATCAATCCGGTCGCTGTGCTGTACATCGATGCGCAACGCGATCACGCTGATGGTTTTCCAGGCGACTTCCGCTATTGATATTGCGCTGCATATTTTATCGGCGAGCGAGGCCAGGACGCAGATCACGCGTCGTCTTCAGTTCGATGTTTTTATGACAGGAATTGTTGCGTATCGTATGCGTAATTCGAATTTGGGCATCGTTGCATTCGATGCACAAATGCCGGCGACGGTTTAAGCGTGCCGACAAAGACGCGCTCGATAATACGGCTGGAAGCCAGTCTGTGCGACTGGGTATTTGCGGTCAGCCAATCAAGCGGGAACAACGCGCGACGCTGCTTCAGTGCGCCGGCAAACACGCCGCCACCGTTTCGCGGATGTGCAATGCAGTCGCCTCGGCGATGCTGAAACGCGCGTCCAGCGGCACACCGGTTTCATTATTGCTTTGCTGTTTCCAGCTCAGTCGCGAATTCGGTTTGCTGAGTACCTGCACGATGTCGGAAAGTTTGCCGGGCTTGCCGGTGATCTGGTTTAGGCCGAACACAAAACCGCCGGTGATCTCGGCGCTGTACCAACCGTTCGCGGCCATTTGTACATCAATGTCGTCGCTGCCAGCGCTCGCGTGCAGATGGCTCAGTGCCTTGGCGGCAGCCGGTGCATCCGGGCCTTCGAACGGCGCGAAATCAAATCCCTTGATGCCATCGGCATCGCGCAAGGTGAGCTCCAGTCCGAGCGTGCCGTTCTTGTCGGGCTGGCAATACAGATACAACTGCGCCGGACGTTCGCCGACCGGCGTGGTCGCGTTGCCGCTCAAATGCACCGACTTCAATGCATCGGCGTGAGTGTGCAGCGAAAGCAACGCGCAGAGCGCCGAAAGCAACGCGAGGGAAATCGATCGAAGCGGCATGTGCATGAAAATCCAGAAAGTCGATGGGACAAAAGTAGCGCATTTCAGGTTCAGGATACGTTATCGGCGTTTGCCGCCTGCCAGCCGAGCTCGGCGATCGCGCGCGCCATCGTACCGGCCTGCAGCGCCTGGTCGTTCGACGCATTGCCTTGCTGCGCGCGTTTGTAGACGCCTTGCGCGATGGCGGCGAGACGAAAAAAATTGAAGGCCAGATAAAATGGCCAGTGTTTGCCGGCAGACAAGCCCGTGCCGGCGCTGTAGCGCGCGATCAATTCCGCCTCATCGGGAATACCGAGCGCGCGGCGATCCATGCCGGCCAGGCCGCTCAGCACATGGCCTTGCGGCAGACGCAATGCCATGCAGAAATACGCGAGATCGGCGAGCGGATGGCCGAGCGTGGAAAGCTCCCAGTCGACCACGGCGAGCAGTTGCGGCTGCTCGCCTTGCCACATCAGATTGTCGATGCGGAAATCGCCGTGCACGAGCGCGACACGGTTATCCTCAGGCGGCGCATTCGCCGGCAGCCATGCGATGAGCTGATCCATCGCCGTGATCTGCTCGGTCGCGGCAGCGTGGTATTGCTCGGTCCAGCGCCCGATCTGGCGCGCAAAAAAATTGCCGGGTTTGCCGTATTCACCCAAGCCAACAGCCGCCACATCGATGCGCGAAAGCGCAATCAAGATGTCGATCATCGCTTCGTAATAGGCGCGCCGTTCGCCGCTCGCGAGTTTCGGCAGAGCAGGATCCCACAACACGCGTCCGGGGATGAATTCCATCAGGTAAAACATGCTGCCGATGACCGCATCGTCGGTGCACAAGTGCAACGGCCGCGCGACCGGTACGCTGCTGCCGTGCAACGCCGTGAGCACGCGGAATTCGCGATCTACCGCATGCGCCGAGACAAGCAATTTGCCAGACGGTTTGCGGCGCAATACATAACTGCCGGAAGCCGCATCGATGCGATACGTCGGGTTGGACTGGCCGCCTTTGAACTTGGTCGCGGTGAGCGGGCCGCGAAAACCCGCAACGTGTTTTTCGAGGTACGCGGCGAGCGGTGTCTCGGGCAGGAAATTGATATCGCTATCGCTCATCGGGTTCTCATCGGTTCGGGCGCGCTGCGCCATTAAGACACTCAGTAATACGTCATCCACTCGCGCGCACCGGGCGCAGAAAAATGCGGCAGGCCGTTCCAGGTATGCAGGTGCCAGCCGCGCGCGCTGGAATGAAATTCGCTGATGCCGGTATTGCGCAGACTCAGATTCATGTCGACCGTATGCTCGTCATCGATGCCGAGCGCGGCCTGCGCGCAACGTGCGATGACACCACCGGAACTCATCACCAAGGTCGTGCCGCCGCTGCGGGCGTGCGTCGGCAATTGGTCGCGCGCACGTGCGATGCGGATGCCGAACGCCGACCACGTTTCTGTTGCACGGTCGTCGAGCTCGGCGCGACTCCACGATTGCAACGCCGCCATCAGCAAGGCTTTGACTTCGCGCGGCGCATGGCTGTCGCGTGCGGCGGCAATCTTCGGATCGTCCGCAAACGTTTGTGCGTAAGCGCGCACCACGCTGTCGTGGTCGAACTCGTTCCAGTCCGCATCGATCTCGGTCGCGGGCAACGCGCGGCCGGCGGCGGCAAACGCAGTTTCGATCATCGTCAAAGTTTGCGCATGCCGTCGCATCGCGCCGCAAACCACCGTGCCGAGATGCAGCGCTTCTTCGTGCAACACGAGCCAGGCGGCGAGCTGTTTTGCCTGCTCGTGACCACGCGG
>JAYVLO010000108.1:0-2338 GCA_043759455.1 Pseudolysobacter sp. | reverse complement strand
GCCGAGGCGATCGCGGTCAAGCACAATCTCAACTACGTCACGATGGACGGCAACATCGGTTGCATGGTCAATGGCGCGGGCCTCGCGATGGCGACGATGGACGTGATCAAGCTCGCCGGCGCGGAGCCCGCGAACTTCCTTGATGTCGGCGGCGGCGCGACCAAGGAGCGCGTGACCGAAGCGTTCAAGCTGATCCTCTCATCGGACAAGGTCAAGGCGATCCTCGTCAACATCTTCGGCGGCATCGTGCGCTGCGACATGATCGCCGAGGGCATCATCGCTGCGGTGAAGGAAGTCGGCGTGACGATTCCGGTGGTGGTGCGTCTGGAAGGCACCAATGTCGAGAAAGGTCGCGAGCTGCTCGCCAACAGCGGTCTCAAAATCACCACGGCGGTCGACCTCAACGACGCGGCGAAAAAAGCCGTGGCGGCGGTGGCCTGATCGCTTATTCCCCGCCGCCTTGAAGAAGGCGGCAACGGCGATCGCGCGGCGCTCGCTGAAGGATGTGGAAGCACTGCGGACTGCAACCAGTCGCACGCTCCGAAACCAGACAGGAATTTTTACGATGAGCGTTTTGATCAACAAACACACCAAGGTGATCTGCCAGGGCTTCACCGGCCAGCAGGGCACGTTCCACTCCGAGCAGGCGCTCGACTACGGCACCAAGCTGGTCGGCGGCGTCACGCCAGGCAAGGGCGGCGGTCAGCATATCGGCCTGCCGGTCTACAACACGGTGCAGGATGCGGTCGATGAAACCGGTGCGGATGCGAGCATGATTTTCGTGCCGCCGCCATTCGCCGCCGATGCGATTCTCGAAGCCGCCGATGCGGGTATTCGCGTGATCGTCGCGATCACCGAAGGCATCCCGGTGCTCGACATGCTGCGCGTCAAAAACGCGCTGAAAAGTTATCCCGATACCGTGCTGATCGGGCCGAACTGCCCGGGCATCATCACGCCGGGCCAATGCAAGATTGGCATCATGCCGGGCCACATCCACAAGGTCGGCAAGATCGGTATCGTCTCGCGCTCCGGCACGTTGACCTACGAAGCCGTGTTCCAGACCAGCAACGAAGGCCTCGGCCAGAGCACCGTGATCGGCATCGGGGGTGATCCGATCCAGGGCATGAACTTCATCGATTGCCTCAAGTTGTTTCAGGACGATGCGCAGACGGAAGGCATCATCATGGTCGGCGAAATCGGCGGTTCGGCCGAAGAAGAAGCCGCCGAGTTCATCAGCGAATACGTGACCAAACCGGTCGTGTCGTTCATCGCCGGCGCGAGCGCGCCGGTCGGCAAGCGCATGGGCCACGCCGGCGCGATCATCTCCGGCGGCAAGGGTACGGCGGCGGCAAAGTTTGCCGCGCTCGAAAAGGCCGGCGTGACCACGGTGAGATCACCGGCGGATCTCGGCAAGGCAATGCTCGCGCGCATGTAATGCGACACACCAACGCGTAAACTTGAAGGCCGCGAATGATCGCGGCCTTCGTTTTTTAGAGACCGAAAAAATGGCAAATCTGCGGCTCGCGCTTGCGCAATTCGATTTCCCCGTCGGCGCGATTGTCGCCAATGCCGAGCGTGTGCGCGTGTTGTTGCGCGAGGCACGCGATACCCATCATGCCGATCTAATCGCGTTTCCCGAACTCACGCTGTGCGGTTATCCGCCCGAGGATTTGTTGCTGCGGCCCAGCGTGTTGGCCGCGTGTGCGAATGCGCTACCGGCGCTCGCCGATGAGGCGCGGGGTATTGCCGCGTATGTTGGTCACCCGCACAGCCTCGGCGAGGTCTACAACGCCGCGAGTTTGTTGCGCGACGGCGAGGTCGCGCTAACGGTGCACAAACAGGCATTACCGAATTACGCGGTGTTCGACGAAAAACGCTATTTCCGCCCTGGCCACGCGTCTGGTGTTTGCGAAATTCGCGGCGTGCGCGTCGGCCTGTTGATCTGCGAAGACATCTGGGAAATCGAACCGGCGGCAATGGCCGTGGCGAACGGTGCCGAGTTGCTGTTGGTGATCAACGCCTCGCCGTTCGACACCGAAAAATCCGCACAGCGCGACGAGTTGCTGATCCGTCGCGCACGCGAAAACACTGTCGCGATTGCCTACCTGAATCTGGTCGGCGGGCAGGATGATCTGCTGTTCGACGGCGGCTCGTTGCTGGTCGATGCCGATGGCACGATCAGCGCACGCGCCGCGACCTTCGCCGATGCCTTGCTCATCGCCGATTACGACAGCATCACGCGCCGCTTCAGCGCGCAACACTGGCCGCAGGATATCGCGGCGTCGCGCACCGCGCGGGTCTATGCCGCCCTCGTACGTGGCACACGCGACTACATCGC
>JAYVLO010000107.1:0-70119 GCA_043759455.1 Pseudolysobacter sp. | reverse complement strand
CCAGAAAAACAGGCGCGTTTCAGCAACGAAGTGCGCTACATGCAGCAGCGTCACGCGGCGATCCTCGAACGGGGCGATCCGTATTACAACCCGCAGCTGTCGTTGAGTAACACCTACTACCCTGATGCGGGTTATGCGCAGGAGTTGCCGTGATCGCGGCGACTTTACGCGCACGAATTTGACTGGTCGCGCGTGCTCGCCGTACTGATCATCAACTATCGAACGGCGCCGGCGTGCGTCACTTGCCTGGATGCGTTGCTTGCGCAAATCGATGCCGGCACGCGCGTTTTGCTATTGGAAAACGGTTCGGGCGATAGCGATAAAAATGCGCTCATCGACTACGCCGCGGCGTACGCGGATCAGATCGATCTGCTGATCAGTGCGAGCAATCTTGGTTTTGCCGGCGGCATGAATCTGCTGCTCGAACACGCGCTTGGCGACGCCCGCATCGACAGCGTGCTTTTGCTCAATAGCGATACGCGACCGATCGCGGGATTTCTACCGGCGATGCAGCGTTTGCTGAATCCTGCAACGCATTGCGAAATGATCGCCGCGCGTTTGCTGCGCCCCGATAACGATACGATCGACAGTCTTGGCATCACCTTGTATCGCTCGACGCTTGCTTCGAATCGCAAGCGCGAGGATGAAATTCTGCTTGGCCCGACCGGCGGCTGCGCGTTGCTATCACGCCGCCTGCTGGAAGATCTGTACACCGCGCATGGCGAATATTTCGACGCCGATTTTTTTTGTTACGCCGAAGATACCGACCTCGTGATTCGCGCGCGCTGGCTCGGTTATCAGCCAGCCTACGCGGCAGATGCGCTGGTGTATCACAGCGGCTCGTTATCCTCGGGCGGCGCCGGCAACGACTTCATTTTGTATCACGGCATCCGTAATTCTTTGTGGTGGCTGGTCAAGAATGGGCCGCTCGGCTGGTTACTGCGTTCGCTGCCGTGGTTCCTCGTGCTGCATGCCGGCATCTGCCTGCGCCACATTCGCCGCGGTCGTTTGCGCGTGTTGTGGCGCTTGTACCGCGATGCCTGCCGCGGCGTGCCGGCAATGCGCAAAAAACGCGCGCTGATACGCGCCACGCGACGTGTACCTGCAAACGAATTTTCGCGCTGGGTCGAACCGCGCTTCTACGAGCGCGCATACGTGCGACGTGCTTGGTCCGAGCTGTGGCGCAAACCGCGCTGAGCGCAGGTGATCAGCTTAGCGCGGCATCCAGTTCGGCGCGCAAGTCGGCGATATCCTCGACCCCCACCGAAAGCCGGATCAGCCCATCGCTGATGCCCAGGCGCTTGCGATTTGCCGCCGGCACCGATGCGTGCGTCATGATCGCCGGATGCTCGATCAGACTTTCCACACCACCGAGCGATTCGGCCAGCGCAAACAACTGACAACGCTCGAGCATGCGCCGTGATTTTTTCAACCCACCCTTCACCTCGGCACTGATGATGCCGCCGAAACCATCCATCTGGCGTTTTGCCAAGGCGTGTTGTGGATGCGATTTGAGGCCCGGATAAATCACTTTCTCGATCGCCGGATGTTTCTCCAGCCAGCCTGCGAGTTCGCCCGCGCCGGCACAATGCGCGCGCATACGCAGGTGCAAGGTTTTGAGGCCGCGCATCGCGAGGAACGAATCAAACGGCCCGGCCACGGCACCGACCGAGTTTTGCAAAAAGCCCATCTGTTCAGCCATATCCTTGCCGTTGGCGACGACGATACCGCCGACCATGTCGGAATGTCCATTGAGATATTTGGTCGCCGAATGCAGCACCAGATGCGCGCCATACTCGATCGGCCGCTGCAGCATCGGTGAGCAGAAGGTATTGTCGACCACGAGGATCAGGCCGTGCTTTTTCGCGAACTCGCCGAGCATTGTGAGATCGACCAGCTTGAGCATCGGATTAGTCGGCGTCTCCGCCCAGATCATGCGTGTATTCGGTTTCAAGGCGGCTTTCAACGCTGCGCGATCGTTCAGATCGATGAAGCTGAAATCGAGTCCAGCACTGCGTTTGCGTACGCGCTCGAACAGGCGATAGGTACCGCCGTACAGATCGTCCATCGCGATGATGTGGCTGCCAGAGTCGAGCAGGTCGAGCACGGTCGCCGCCGCCGCCAGACCCGAGGCAAAGGCAAAACCCGCGTTACCGCCTTCGAGATCCGCGACGCAGCGCTCGTAGGCCATGCGCGTCGGATTTTGCGTGCGCGAATATTCGTACCCTTGATGCACGCCGGGACTCGATTGCACATACGTCGAGGTCGCATAGATTGGGGTCATGATCGCGCCAGTCGACGGATCGGGACTTTGCCCGGCGTGGATCGCACGCGTACCGAGACCATGGACGGAATTCTTGGATTGCTTTTTCATCGGACACGCCTTTTTTCGCGAAAACCAAATTCCAGATAATGGGTGTAGGCATCGACGCCCGCGGCTGCGACATCGGGATTCAACCGAAAATAATCTGTGGCGTTGAATTGCTTGCGTTCCAGTAGCGGAAACTCGAGCAGATGATTCGGCGAGCCGGTGTAGTCGTGGTAACAGACGCAGCCTTCGGCAAAATAATGACAGACCAGCGCGCATCGCGAACTGCGCATATTCTTGATGCGAGAGCCACCATGCAACAAGTTCGCGTGCCAGAAAAACACGTCGCCCTTGTTCGCATGAAAGTATGCTGGTGCGAGTCCGTTCTCGGCGATATCGCGCTGCACGCGCGTTTCGTATTTTGTGTGGTACGACATGTAACTCGCGCGACCTTCATCGAGACCGATGCCGCACTCGCGTGTATACACATACGGCAGGCGATGGCTGCCTGGATAAAATTCGAGCGGACCGGAGTCCGGCGCGATGTCCTCGAACGCAATCCAGTTGGCCACGAGATAACCTTGCGGATACGTGGTCATGTGGATCGAATCGGAATGCGCGAGCTGCTGACTGCCCTTGTGTCCGGCAATGGTCTGGAATGGCAGGCTGGTGACGCCGAGCAGCAACGAGACCAGATCCGCGGCGGCGGTATCGCGCAGGATCGCATCGAACTCGGGCACCTTGAAATGCGGATTCAGCACGCGTCCGGGCAAGGTATTTTCACTGCTCGGAGCGTAATCCTGCACCGGCACCAAAGCCTGCTGCGCGATCTGGTTTTCATAGCGCTGCCACGCCGTATCGAGCACCGCATCGGAGAACATTTTCGGCACGATCACGTAACCGTTCTCGGCCCAGTGCGTGCACAACTCGGCTTGCTCGGCACTGATTTCGCCACGCTGCAAAAGCGACTGGACCTGCGCCCGCCAATCCGGCCGATCCAGCCACGGCAGCTGATTCGACGGCGGAAAATTCTCGGCACGAAATACCTGAATATCGCGGACATCGACAGCCGGGCTCGGAGTGACAGGGCTGAATTTCATGGGATGCGACTCCAGCAATAGCCGAGCGACTATTGTACCCGCCGACGCAAATAATTCAGCAGGTCGATGCGTGTGATCAGGCCAAGGAATCGCTCGCCGTCACTGACGATCGCGACATGCCCGGCGTCGAACACCGGCAGCAGCGATTCCATCGCTGATTTCACGTCGAGTTTTTTCAGCGTGCTGACCATCGCGGTGGATACCGGATCGCGGAAGCGCGATTCGTCCCCGTAGACGTGCAAAAGCAAATCCGACTCGTCGATGATGCCGACGATCTGATCGCCATCCATCACCGGCAGTTGCGAAACGTCATACAGTTTCATGCGCTGGTATGCCGTGGTCAGCGGCTCGCCCGGGCCGACTACAACGGTGTCGCGCTGCGAGTATGGACGCAGGATCAGGTCACGCAAATCGCCGTAGGTTTCGCGCTCGATAAATCCGTTGTCGAGCATCCAGTAATCGTTGTACATCTTCGACAGATATTTGTTGCCGGTGTCGCAGACAAACATCAGCACGCGTTTTGGCGTGGTCTGTTCGCGGCAATATTTCAGTGCGGCGGCGAGCAGGGTTCCGGACGACGACCCACCGAGAATGCCCTCCTTCGCCAGCAGCTCGCGACCGGCGAGGAAACTTTCCTTGTCGGTGATTGCATAGGCTTTTTTCACGCGCGTGAAATCGCTGATCGGCGGCAGGAAATCCTCGCCGATGCCCTCGACCATCCAGCTCGCGGACTTGGTCGACAGCGTACCTTCGTTGATGTATTGGGTGAGGATCGAACCGACCGGATCGGCCAGGATCAATTCCACGTTCGGCGCGTGTTCGGCGAAACAACGCGACAGTCCGCTCATCGTTCCGCTCGATCCGCAACCGAACACGATTGCATCAAGCTTGCCGTCCATTTGCGCAAGAATTTCCGGACCGGTTACCTGCTCGTGCGCACGCGGATTGTCGGGGTTGCCGAACTGGTTGATGAAGTACGCACCGGGCGTCTCGCGCGCAATGCGCTCGGCCAGATCCTGGTAATACTGTGGATGACCCTTGGCAACATCCGAGCGCGTCAGCACAACTTCCGCGCCCATCGCCTTGAGGTTGAAAATCTTCTCGCGGCTCATCTTGTCGGGCACCACCAGAATCAGCTTGTAGCCTTTCTGCTGCGCGACCAGTGCGAGACCAATACCGGTATTGCCGGCCGTACCCTCGACCAGCGTATCGCCCGGCTTGATCAAGCCCGCCGCTTCGGCGCCGCCGATCATCGACATGCCGATGCGATCCTTGATCGAGCCGCCCGGATTATGGTTTTCGAGCTTGAAAAACAGCGCGCACAATCCGGTGTCCAGTTGCTGTGCCTGCACGATCGGCGTGTTGCCGATCAGTTCGAGTACGCTTTGATGAATAGTCATGCGAATTCCGGCGCGTGCCACACACCTGCGCCGCTCGCGATCGCGGCGGCGTGGCGGGTCTGGCGTTGAATAGTGTGCGGCATGATACCTGAGCGCGGCGGCGCGTTGGCGTGCTCGCACGAATGCGCGGATTGTCACGCGCGACGGCAATCGCCGGTTATGCTGTCATTTGATATTCGACCGCTCTGAAAAGCGCGCGTTACGCCATCAAAATGCGCGAGTGGAGGTTCCGGCCAGCCGGATCAGATCGGCCGGTACAACGCCCACAGGTTCAATAGGCGTTGCTTGGCAATCAGCTTTTCTTTCTTCATGTTGTGCAGCGTCGTATCGTCCATCGGCAGCACGCCGAGATCGGCATCACGAGCCTTGTTGTCCAGATCCTTGTGGCGATGATAGAGCGTGCGAAATTCGGTATTGCTCTTCATCAACGGTTGGATTTCGGTCTGTTGATCTTCAAACATTGCTGAAGCCCTCTGTGATTGATGAATGCGTCACTGTCATGCACGCGTTTGCACTGCGCAATTCGCAGGCGCATTACGTGGCATCAAAATTGTTTTCGACCAATCGGAATCGCGGCGGATTATGGTTTCGATCCGCACCTTGCTCAGCCATTGCGGCGAGCGGTTTTCTTGCAGTTTCGCTGGTTCGGTCATGAACTCGTTTCGGATCGCGGGAACAGGATCAAACCCCGCGCCAGTGCGAACCTACTCCGTTGTCAGCGCGCTCGCAAGCGCTCGCAGCCGCCCAACAATATTTTTACGAAACAGTCGCTTGGATGCAGCTTTAGCGCCGAATAAAACCGTTATTGTCATCCAGCGGTGAAAGATCAAATCGATCTTTCACCGCAACCGGACACTTTTTCAACCACCGGCATTGTCGGCAATGACCACCACGCGACGATTCTGCGCACGATGCTCATCGCTGTCGTTTGCCACCAGCGGTTGTTCGGCGCCCATGCCGGACACTGTGATGCGCGTAGCTGCGATACCCGCGCCGATCAATGCGTCGCGAACCGATTCGGCACGTTTTTGTGCGACCGATGCCGCCGTCTTGTTGTCGACATAACCCTCGATACGAATCGACTTGCCGGCATTCTGATTGGCGAACTGCACCAGCTTCTGCAGATGCTTTTTTGCATCGGGTTTCAGTCCACCGCCGCTGAACGCGAGATCATCCAGCCGCACCTGCGGGCCGCGCGGCCCCTGCGTGATCAACAGATTGTCCAGGCGCGAGCGCATCAAGGCCAGTTCGAGTTCGGCCTCCTTGCGTCCTGCGGTAGATTCGGTGTCCTTGGCCTTGGCGACGCGTTTGGCCTGATCGACTTCGAGCCGCGATGCTTCGGCCTCTTGCGCGCTGGCTTCGGCTTCGGCCCGCAAGCGGTCCGCTTCTTCGGCCTGCGCTAATCCCATGATGCGTTGTTTTTCGGCATCCAGGCGCGCCGTGGCGGCCTCGCGCTGGCTGGCCTGCAGCATGATCTTGTC
Source organism: Pseudolysobacter sp. (assembly GCA_043759455.1). Taxonomy (GTDB): domain Bacteria; phylum Pseudomonadota; class Gammaproteobacteria; order Xanthomonadales; family Rhodanobacteraceae; genus Pseudolysobacter. The sequence continues at coordinate 63,830 of JAYVLO010000107.1, read as the reverse complement.
GTGCTCATGCTCGAGCTGGGTGAGTTTGGCCTGCTCCGCTTCGGTCTGCGCGGCAACGCTCGCGATATCGATGCGCCGTTCGGCGATGTAGATCAGGTGATTGCGGGTTTTTGCATCGCCGCCAAGCAGCAGGGCATCCACCGACTGGCGCGCCAGGGTCTGCTCGGCCTGAGCGAACAGACCCAGCGTCGGATCGTTGTGCAATTCGTCCAGACTGGCGCGCAGGCGCTGGTAGTCGAGATCGGTCTTGGCGGCAAACGCCATCGCGCCGAAGCCCAGACTCAGGCTCAGCAAACTCAGACAGACAAGTTGACGTGCGTTGAACGGTTTCATTGTTGCGGCGCCTCCTCGGTGGTGGTCGGCGGCAACAGATCCTCGCGCAAATGGGTGTTTTCGCGACTGCGGGCCTCGACCTGCTCGCGCAGCTTGGCCAATCGCACCTTGGTTCGCGCAAGGTCGCTGGTGACGCTCGATTCTTCCGCAACGCGTTGAGCAGCAACAAAATCATGCTTGTCCATCGCGATTCGAGCCTGATTCAGACGCTCCTCGGCAAAGCGTATTTCCAGCGGCGCATACGTCGCGGCGCCGGCGGCGCGTGCGGACTGCAACGAGCGCGCGGCATTGTCCATATCGGTAATCGGCGGTTTGGTCTGCTCGCACGCAATCAAAGTCAGCAGCAGAAATGTGCAGCAGGGGTAGAGTATTTTTTTCACAGGTGGCATATGCTTCATGGCGTCGGCACAGGGGGTGCCAACATGACGGTATTGTCCGAACCTGTGGCGGCCTTGGCAATGGCGCACTGGCGTAAAGATATTTCCGATGTCATGCGGTACTCCCGATCCTGCCGTCGTCTGCAACGGTGAGAATGATGGATATTGGTTATTTCCTCAAGTTAATGGCCGACAAGGGCGCATCCGACCTGTTTCTGACCACCGGCGCGCCGGTCGGGATGAAGGTCGAGGGCAAACATTTCCCGCTCGGCAATACCGGCCTGCCGAACGGCATGGTCAAGAAAATCGCCTACGCGCTGATGGACGAAGGCCAGGTACCGATCTTCGAGCGCGAGCTGGAATTGAACCTCGCCATCGCGCTGAAGGACATCGGCCGCTTCCGCGTCAACGTCTTCAAGCAGCGCGGCGAAGTCGGCATGGTGATCCGCGCGATCAAGAGCGACGTACCGACGGTCGATGCGCTGCGGCTGCCGGCGCTGTTCAAGAAATTGATCCTGGAGCCGCGCGGCCTGATCCTCGTGGTCGGCGCCACGGGTTCAGGCAAATCCACCACGCTCGCGGCGATGCTCGATCACCGCAATGAAACCATCGCCGGTCACATCCTCACGATCGAGGATCCGATCGAATACCTGCATCGTCACAAGAAATCCATCGTCAACCAGCGCGAAGTCGGTTTCGATACGCACAGCTATCACACCGCCCTGAAGAACGCGATGCGCGAGGCGCCGGACGTGATCATGATCGGCGAAATTCGCGACACCGAAACGATGGAAGCGGCGATCTCGTTTTCCGAAACCGGTCATTTGTGTCTAGCGACATTGCATTCGAACAACGCCGATCAGACACTGGATCGAATTCTCAACTTTTTCCCGGAATCGGCCCATCGCAACGTGCTGATGAACCTGTCACTGAACCTGCGCGCGGTGCTGTCGCAACGTCTGGTTACGGGCCTGGATGGACGTCGCATCCCGGCAGCGGAAGTGCTGCTGAACTCGCCGCTGATCCGCGACATGATTCGCCGCGGTCAGGTGCATGAGATCAAGGACGCGATGGATCGCAGTTTGTCCGAAGGCATGCAGACCTTCGATCAGGCGTTGTACACGCTGTACAAGACGGGTCGCATCAGCCACGACGAGGCGCTCAACCACGCCGACTCGCGCGACGGCCTGGCATTGAAAATCCGCCTTGCCGCCGACAGCGGCTCGACCGTGCAGGATCCGTACGACGTGACCAGCTACTGATCACAAACCGGCGCGCAGATCGCAAAACTGCGCGCCGGCGAATTCCGCCGCATCAGGATTTAGGTGCATCCGGTTGGTTTTCCGGTTTGGCGCGCTCGAATGCGGGCAGCGCCAGGCAATTCGCGTAGATCCGCTGCAACTGCGGAAACGGCGTCATGTCGACCGCAAACCGTTGTGCGTTGTAGATTTGCGGAATCAGAAACGCATCGGCCAGACCCGGCATATCACCGTGACAGTAGGCGCCGACGACATCATCCTCGCTCAGCAAAGCTTCGATCGCCGATAGCCCTTTGCCCAGCCAATGTTGCGCCCAGCGATCGCGTCCAGCCTGTTCGATACCGAGATCGCGTTCGAGATATTGCAACACTCGCAGATTGTTGAGCGGATGGATATCGCAGCCGATCGCCAGCGCCAGCGCTCGCACATGCGCGCGGTCACGCGGATCAGCCGGCAGCAAGCGCGGCCCGGCAAAACTTTCTTCGATGTATTCGATGATCGCGAGCGACTGGCGGATCACGCGCTGGCCGTCCTGCAATACAGGAATCAGCTCCTGCGGATTCAGCGCGCGGAATTCCGCCTTGTGCTGCTCGCCGCCATTCTCGATCAGGTGCACCGGCACGTTGCGGTAGTCGAGGCCTTTGAGGTTTAGTGCGATCCGCACGCGATAGGCCGCGCTGGAACGCCAGTAACCGAAAAGAGTGAGCCCGGATTTCATCGAATCATGCTCCCGTCTGGATAACGTATGAATCACATCACGCGGTCGAACACCGGCGGCATGGATGGATTTTTCAGGTCGCAATCGCAATACATGACGCTTCCTGCAACGAAACTTTTTTCTCGCCGTTGGCAATCCACTGCACGCCAACTTCCTGGAAGCCGAATCGGGCGTGAAACAAACACGATGCCGCATTCGGCGGAATCACATCGAACTCGCAAGCGACCGAAGTCACACCGCTGGCGCGCGCAAAGTCGAACAGATCGTTGTACAACGCCGAACCCAGTTTCTTGCCATGATGGCGCAAGTCGACCACGACCCGGTCAATATACAGGAACGATGAATATCGACGCGCAAACCATTGGTAATTCGGGCTGTCGTAATCCACGCCTTCGCGAAACGCCAGAAGAAAAGCGGCGACTTCTGCATCGCGCCAGACCACACGGCAATACGCCGCCTGACGCTGCAAAAATTCCAGACGCGCGCGATTCATCGGACTGAGAAAATGTTCCGACGCCAGATTCAGGCGCAACAGCGCATCGAAGTCGGATACAGTGACATCGCGAATCATTGCTGTCCTCTGGATGGGGGCTGAGCGCGATCAACTGGTCGGATAAAATTGGGCGACGCGCTGCTCGATCGCACCGAAAATACTCGCGCCATCACGGTCCAGCATTTCTATGCGTACGCGGTCGCCGAACTTCAGGAACGGCGTGGTCGGCTTGCCGCCATCGAGCACTTCAAGCGTGCGCTTTTCGGCGAGGCATGAGGCACCAAGACTCGTATCCTGATTTGCAATAGTGCCGGAACCGACGATCGTACCCGCGCCAAGCGGACGCGTTTTCGCGACGTGCGCCACCAGCTCGGCAAAGCTGAATTGCATGTCGTTACCGGCTTCAGGCGCACCGAACCAGACGTCGTTGATATGGCTCAGCAACGGCAAATGCACCTTGCTGTCGCGCCATGCCGCGCCGAATTCATCCGGCGTCACAAACACCGGCGACAATGCCGAGCGCGGCTTGGATTGCACGAAACCAAAACCTTTCGCGAGTTCGTTCGGAATCAGATTGCGTAGCGATACATCGTTGAGCAAACCGATCAGCTGGATGTGTGCCGCGGCTTGCGCCGCGGTGACCGCCATCGGCACATCGTCGGTGATCACCAGCACTTCGGCTTCGAGATCGATGCCATAGTCTTCGCTGGTCACCAGCACCGGATCGTGCGGTGCGAGAAAACCCGCGCTGGTGGCCTGATACATCAGCGGATCAACGTAGAAACTCGCCGGCACCTCCGCGTTGCGCGCACGCCGCACACGCTCGACATGCGGTAAATACGCGCTGCCATCGACGAATTCGTAGGCGCGCGGCAGCGGCGCGGCGAGTGCGGCGATATCCAGGTCGAACGGTTTTTCGTGGGTATTAAAATGCTGCGGCCAATCGCCATCGGCATTCAGCGCCTCGGACAATGCATTTAGTCGCGGCGCGGTGTCATGCCAATTTTCCAGCGCTGCCTGCAACGTTGTCGCGATATCGGTGGCGCGCACCGCACGCGTCAGGTCGCGGCTGACCACGATCAGCGTGCCGTCACGACCGCCTTGTTTGAGTGAAGCGAGTTTCATTGTCTAAATTCCTGCAGATAATTCTTGTGCGCGTTTGAAACCAAAGCAGAGATTGAACTTCAGGATTTTCCGGGTGCGCGGAAGTGCTTTTGCAGACCCTGCCAGCACGCGAAATAATCCTTCTGCAGCTGCGCCGATTCCAGCGCCTGGCGCGTTGGGCAAATCACATTGCGCGTCTCGAACATGAAGGCCATCGTGTCCTGGATATGATCGGGCTTTTTGGTATCGGCTACAGATGCTTTTTCGAAACTCGCTGCATCGGGGCCGTGCCCGCTCATGCAGTTGTGCAACGATGCGCCGCCCGGCACAAAACCACCGGCCTTGGCATCATAGGCGCCGTGGATCAGGCCCATGAATTCGCTGGCGATATTGCGATGGAACCACGGCGGGCGAAACGTGTGCTCGGCCACCAGCCAGCGCGGCGGAAAAATCGCAAAGTCGAGATTGGCCGTACCGAGCGAGTCCGAAGGCGACGTCAGCACGGTGAAAATCGATGGATCCGGATGGTCAAAACTGATGCTGCCGATCGCATTAAAACGCGTCAGATCGTATTTGTATGGCGCATGATTGCCGTGCCAGCCGACCACGTCGAGCGGCGAATGATCGATAGTCGCCGTCCACAGATTGCCGTGGAATTTCGCGATGAGTTCGAACTCGCCATCTAGCTCTTCGTAGGCGGCCACAGGCGTGAGGAAATCGCGCGCATTGGCCAGACCGTTCGAACCGATCGCCCCGAGTTCGGGCAAGCGCAGTGTCGCGCCGAAATTTTCTGCGACATAACCACGCGCTTCTGTGTCCTGCAATTCAACGCGAAAACGAATGCCGCGCGGAATCACCACAATCTCCAGCGGCGCCACATCCAGCACACCGAGCTCGGTTGCAATGCGCAGGCGGCCGAGCTGTGGCACGATCAGCATTTCGGCATCGGCGTTGTAGAAAAAACGCCCGGTCATCGAGGTGTTGGCGGTGTAAACATGGATGCCGGCGCCGCTCTGCGTGGCGGCGCCGCCGTTGCCCGCGATGGTGGTGAGACCATCGATAAAATCCACTGGCATGAACGGAATCGGCGCTGGATTCCAGCGCAACTGATTCGGTGTGGCAGGCGCCTCATCGAACCGGTTGTGGAAGCCGGCACCAGCCTCGCACAGACGGAATGGATGATGCATCGCCGCCGGCCGAATGCGGTACAACCAGCTGCGCCGATTGCTGTGGCGCGGCGCGGTGAACGCGGTGCCGGAGATCTGCTCGGCGTACAAACCGTGCGCCACTTTCTGTGGCGAATTCTGCCCGACCGGCAACACGCCGGCCACCGCCTCGGTCGCAAATTCGTTGCCGAAACCGCTCATGTAACCGTTTGCTGCATTCGCCGTCATTCCCGCTCCATCATGCTGGCCATTTCGATTCCACGGACTCGCCGCGGATGATAATTACAACACGCCACGCGCCTGCTGATCGCGTTCGATCGCCTCGAACAGTGCAGTGAAGTTGCCTTCGCCGAAACCCTCGTTGCCCTTGCGCTGGATCACCTCGAAAAAAATCGGACCGACATTGGTCTGGGTAAAAATCTGCAGCAACAATTGCTTGCGCGTTTCCTTGTCGGCGTCGATCAGGATCTTGTTCTTGCGCATGCGCGGCACGTCTTCACCGTGATTCGGAATACGCTCGTCGATCACCGAGAAATAGCTGTCGGGTGTGTCGAGAAATTTCACACCGGCGGCACGCATCGCTTCGACCGATTGGTAAATATTATCGGTAAACAACGCAATGTGCTGGATGCCCTCGCCCTTGTACAGGTCGAGGTATTCGTTGATCTGCGATTTCGGATCGGACGACTCGTTCAGCGGAATGCGCACCATGTTGTCCGGCGCCGTCATCGCCTTCGACACCAGCCCGGTCTTGGCGCCCTTGATGTCGAAATAGCGGATCTCGCGGAAGTTGAAAATGCGCTCGTAATAATCCGACCACTTCGCCATGTTGCCGAAATACAGATTGTGCGTGAGATGGTCGATGAAGGTCAGGCCGTAGCCTTTTGGATGCTGCTCGGCGCCAGCGATCGGCACAAATTCATCGGCATAAACGCTGCCCTTGGCGCAATAACGATCGACCAGATACAGCATGCAATCGCCGATGCCCTTGATGATCGGCACCGGCAGCGCGCGGCTGTCGGCCTTGTCGGTAAATTCTGCGCCGCCGTTTTCCAGCGCGCGCTGATACGCGGCGGCGGCATCGTTGACGCGAATCGCAAAACCACAGGCGCTCGGGCCGTGTGATTTGGCAAAGCTGGCGGCGAACGAATCGGCTTCCTCGTTGATCAAGAAGTTGCATTCGCCCTGCCGATACAGCGTGATGTTTTTATGCTTGTGCTTGGCCGTCGCGGCGAAACCCATACTGCAAAACAAGGCGTGCAACAAGGTCGCGTCGGGCGCGGCAAATTCGACGAATTCGAATCCGTCGATGCCCATCGGGTTAGGATAGGTGACGACGGCATTCTCTGGTTTGACCCGATGTGATTTCACGTGGGCATTCATGGCGGACTCCGAAACAGGATTCGGCGCAACTTGCGCCGGTGGTGGAATGCTTTATAGTTTCAATTGAAACCATTTGCAAGGAACGATGCAACATGACCGAACACCACGTGCTTGAGCTTGAGCGTTTCCTGCCGTATCGGCTGTCGATTTTATCCAACACGATCAGCCAGGCGATCGCGCGCGAGTACGAGCAGCGTTTCGAACTGAGCGTGACCGAATGGCGCGTAATGGCGGTGCTAGGGCGCTATGAGGGTCTGTCGGCGGTCGATGTCGCAGTGCGCACGGCGATGGACAAGGTCGCGGTCAGCCGCGCGCTGACGCGGCTGGTGCAGGCCGGTCGCGTCAAGCGCACGCTGGCGGATCGCGACAAGCGGCGCTCGGTGCTTGCGCTGACGACCAAGGGCTGGAAAATCTACGACCAGGTCGCGCCCGCAGCGCTCGAACACGAACGCCAGTTGCTCTCGACGCTGGATGCAGAAGAACGCGCGTGGCTAGAGAAAATATTGATCAAGCTCGGCAGCGAAGGCATCGGCGCGATGAACGCCGCGGTCACGACCAAATAAAACGGCGACCATCACGGTCGCCGTTTTTCATGGCCGCATTCGCTCAATCCGCAAAGCCGATCAAATGCGAGAACGATCCCGCCGTCATTTGACGCCATGCATCAATCGGTTGATCAGTGGCGCGATCAGGAACAGCAACACGCCGGCGCCGATCAGCGACCAAAATCCAAATGTGTAGCCGCTCAACGCCGAGGTTGTGGTCATGCCGGTTTCGCCGCTGACGGCGCCGGCGAAAATGCCAGAGAGATTGTTGCCATTGGCAACCGACAGAAACCAGCCGCCCATCGCAAATGCGACGTAGCGCGGCGGCGCGAGCTTGGTCACCATCGACAGACCGATCGGCGACAGGCACAACTCGCCGACCGACTGGATCACATAGACCATGAACAGCGTCCAGAACGGAATCATGTTTTTCGCATCGACCAGCGAAGTCAGCGCGTACATCAGCAGCAGAAAAGCCAGTCCGTTGAAGATCAGACCGAGGCCAAACTTGCGCGGAATCGACGGCTCGGTATTGCGCCGGCCCATCCAGACCCAGATCAGCGCGGTGATCGGCGCGAGCGCGATGATCGCGATCGAGTTGACCGACTGGAACCAGGCCACCGGGAATTCCCATTCGCCGAAATCGCGATGCACTATTTTCTCGGCGAGGAAGTTGAACGAGCTGCCGGCCTGTTCGAAGAACATCCAGAACAGCACGTTGAAGACGAAGATGATCAACATCGCGATCACCTTGTCGCGCGCTACTGCACCCTCACGAATGCTCTCGACCAGCAACATCGCCGCCAGACCAATGAAAAGTATGCCGAGAATCCAGGCCAGCGCCGTGGCGCCGAGTTGCGCGATCAGGAAATACACAAGCGGTACGCCGAGGATGAGATACAGCGCCACCAGGCCGAGCGTGCGTTTGCTGCCCGCAGCCACGGGCGGGCTGCCAATGCCCTGCAACTGACGCCGACCGAACCAGAACCAGACGTAGCTCAGGATCATGCCGATGCCCGAGGCCGCGAATACAACTTTGTAGTTCTGCACCATCGGCGTGTTGGTGATGATTCCCGCCAGGCGCTCCGTAATCACCGGCGAGATCAACGCACCCGCATTGATGCCCATGTAGAAAATCGTGAACCCGGCATCGCGCCGATAATCACCCTGCGCGTACAACTCGCCGACCATGGTCGAGATGTTCGGCTTGAACAGACCGTTGCCGATGATGACGAGCGCAAGACCGAGCACGAACACTTGCTGGTTCGGGATCATCATCACGAACAGCCCGGCGCCCATGACGACTGCGCCGATCAGGATCGAGCGCTGATGTCCGATCAATCGATCCGCAATGTAGCCGCCGAACAATCCCGCAGCGTAGACCAGCGCAAGATAAGCACCGTACGTGCGGTTGGCATAGGCTTCGCCGGCCGAGTCACCGCTGAAGAATTGCGAGACGATGTACAGAGTCAGCGCCCAGCGTATGCCGTAGAACGCGAAGCGCTCCCAGAACTCGGTCATGAACAGCATCCACAACGGTCGCGGATGTCCGAGCAAGGTGGGAAACGCCGGCAGATTGCCGTGTGGCGCAGGTGTTGCCGCCGCCGTGGCGCTGGTTGATGACATTGAATGCTCCCGTGATACCGCGCGCCGGCGGCAAAACCCAGATGATTACCAGCGGCCAAATTCGCCGTGGCGCTAACTACAGCCGCAACATGTAACCGCTGGCCGTGGCCTAGTCAAACAAAATGCATGGTGCGCCGCCGCGTGACAGACTCTGTTGCACAAAAATGTGGCTCGATCACGCGTGCTTCGTGGCGCACTGAAAAAGTGCTGATCAGCGCGACTCAAGCACCGTGCGCACCTCGAACAGCTCCGGGAAAAACGTCAGCTCCAGTGCCTTCTGCAAAAATCCGACGCCGGACGAGCCGCCGGTACCGCGGCGGTGGCCGATAATGCGTTCCACGGTTTTCATGTGGCGGAATCGCCAGAGTTGGAAACTTTCCTCGACGTCGACCAATTGCTCGCACAGATGATAGTCGGCCCAGAACTCGTGGGTGTTTTCGTAGATGCGCTTGAACACGCCGATCAGCTCGGCATTGCGCTGATGCGGCAGGGTGAAATCGCGCTCAATGCAGGCTGGCGGAATCGCGTGGCCGTGCCGCGCGAGATAACGCAGAAACTCGTCGTACAAACTCGGCGCATGCAACACCGCGCGTAACTCCAACTGGCGCACCGGGTCGTAATCGAACACAGCGGTCATCGCCGCGTTCTTGTTGCCAAGCAGGAATTCGACCATGCGATATTGCAGCGACTGGAACCCCGAAGCCGGCCCGAGCACATCGCGAAACTGCAGGTACTCGCTCGGCGTCAGGGTTTCCAGCACCGCCCACTGCTCGAACAACTGGCGCTGAATCTGCTTCACGCGCGCGAGAATTTTCAGGCACGGATCGAGTCGGTCGGCCTGCAGATTTTTCAGCGCAGCCTTGAGCTCGTGCACGATCAACTTGAGCCACAGTTCCGAGGTCTGGTGCTGGATGATGAACAACATTTCATCGTGGTGCGGCGGATCGCTCAGCGGCTTCTGCGCCGACAGCAGCTGATCGAGCTGCAGGTAACCCTGATAGCTGAGGCGATTGCGCAGGTCCAGTTCGATGCCGGATTCGAGCGCGCGTTGATTTTCCTGGGTCATGACCAACCATCACATTTGAATAACTGCATGCTAACCGATGCGCCGGCATGCTGGCGCGTGAATCCGCTGCCGGTACCGTCAGCAAATTGCCGCGACGATGTATGCTGTCGCAAAGTTTCATCCGCAACCGGTTGGTCCGCCGCCAGGTTGACGGAATCTTCCCTTTCACAGCTCGAATCCAGCCTTTTGTGTTGCGCCATGGCTTGCCATGCATCGCGCAGGCTGGTATCTAGCCGCCACGTACCCGGAGGCGAAATGTCTGTCGTAGCAAAGTTCGAAATCGAATATCTGCAATACCTCGATCAGGAAGGCAAGCTGCTGCGCAATGACTTGCCGGCGTTTGCGCGCGATGCGCAACTACTCGTTGAGATGTACAAGCACATGGCGCTCACGCGCGTGTTCGACACCAAGTCGATCGCGCTGCAACGCACCGGCAAGCTCGGCACATACGCTTCGTGTCTCGGCCACGAAGCCGCGCATATCGGCGTCGCCGCAGCGATGCGCGAGGAAGATGTATTCGCGCCGATGTATCGCGAATACGGCGCGCAATTCTGGCGCGGCGTGAAGATGCGCGAGGTGCTGTTGTACTGGGGCGGCGACGAACGCGGCAGCGACTTCAGCGGCCCCGCGCACGACTTCGCGTGGTGCGTGCCGATCGGTACGCAATGCCTGCATGCGGCCGGCGCGGCGCTCGCGTTCAAGACGCGCAAGGAAGCACGCGTTGCAGTCAGCATCTGCGGCGACGGCGGCACCTCGAAGGCGGATTTCTACGCCGCGATCAATGCCGCTGGCGCGATGGACTTGCCGTATGTTTCGGTGATCGTCAACAACGGCTGGGCGATCTCGACACCGCGCCGCGCGCAGAGCGGCGCGAAGACGCTCGCACAAAAAGCCATTGCCGCCGGCCTGCCGAGTATCCAGGTCGACGGCAACGACGTGATCGCGGTACGTGCCGCGATGGAAGGTGCTTTGCAACGCGCGCGCGCCGGCAGCGGCGGTGCGGTGATCGAGGCGATTACTTATCGACTGTCGGACCACACCACCGCCGACGACGCGCGCCGTTATCGCGACGATGCCGAAGTGCAGGCAGCGTGGCAGCGCGATCCGCTCAAACGCCTGCGTTTGTATCTGACCGGGCTGGGCGCGTGGAACGACCAGCGCGAGACCGACTGGAAAGCCGAATGCTCGCATCAGGTTGATAGCGAAATCGAGGCCTACCTGGAAACCAGATCACAAGGCGTCGAAGTGATGTTCGACGACGTGTATGCGAGCCTGCCGCACGATCTCGCCGAGCAGCGTGCGCACGCCATGTCGTGGGATCACAAAAGCAGCTGAGATAGCAGCCGCCACGCCAACGGGACGCGCGCATCGCGCGAACGACGACCACATTCAGACGAAAATACCATGCCACAAATTACCTTGATCGAAGCCGTGACGATGGCGCTAGCCTACGAGATGACCGCCGATCCCTCGGTGTTCGTGCTCGGCGAAGACGTCGGCGTGAACGGCGGTGTGTTCCGCGCCACCGTCGGCCTGCAACAACGTTTCGGCGTGGAGCGCGTGATCGATACGCCGCTCGACGAAACCACGATCGCCGGCCTCACCGTCGGCGCGTCGGCGATGGGCATGCGCCCGGTCGCCGAAGCGCAGTTCGAAGGTTTCATCTACCCGATGATCGAGCAGATTGCCTGCCACGCCGGTCGCCTGCGAAATCGCACGCGCGGGCGCATGAGTTGCCCGATGGTGATCCGCGCGCCATGGGGCGGCGGTATTCGCGCGCCGGAACATCACTCCGAAGCTAACGAGGCCTTGTTCGCGCACATGCCAGGTTTGCGCGTGGTGATTCCGTCCTCGCCGAGTCGCGCTTATGGTCTGCTGCTGGCGGCAATTCGCGATCCCGATCCGGTGATTTTTTTCGAGCCGAAACGCATCTATCGCCAGTACAAGGAAGAAGTCGCCGACGACGGCGAAGCGTTGCCGCTGGATGTGTGTTTTGTGCTGCGCGATGGCAGCGACGTGACGCTGGTCACGTGGGGCGCGCATGTCAAGGAAACGCTGGAAGTAGCCGATGCGCTCGCGCTCGAAGGCATTGGCGCCGAGGTGATCGACGTCGCTACCATCAAGCCGCTGGACTTCGACACGATCCACGAATCGGTGCGCAAGACCGGCCGCTGCGTGATCATCCACGAAGCCACGCGCAGCGGCGGTGTCGGTGCCGAGATCGCCGCGCAGCTTGCCGAAAAAGCGATGTTCGATCTGCGTGCGCCGGTCGAGCGTGTCACCGGCTACGACATTCCGATGCCGCTGTTCCGCCAGGAAATGAAACAACTCCCGAGCGTGCCGCGCATTCTCGCCGCGGTAAAACGCGTACTCGCTTTTTCCTGATGCGCCACTGCTGCGCCACCGGATTTTGTCGAATAATTTTTTAGGACGATGCCATGAAAAATTTCAACCTGCCCGACCTAGGTGAAGGTTTGCCGGACGCCGAAATCGTCGAATGGCATGTGCGCGAAGGCGACACAGTCAAGCTCGACGACGCGCTGGTGTCGATGGAAACGGCGAAGGCCGTGGTCGATGTACCATCGCCGTTTTCCGGCAAGGTGACCAAGCTGTTCGGCAAGGCCGGCGACGTGATCGCCACCGGCGCGCCGCTCGCGAGTTTCGAACTCGATGCGAGCATGCCGCAACGCGCGGATGCCGAAGATACCGGCCATCAACACGCCGCCCCGGCGAAACCGCAAGCTGCCGCGGCAGCGCCAACATCCGCTGCGTCGACCAGCGCGACCGCAGCATCGAACGCGGCAAAACCTGCCGCGCCTGCAGCGAGCGCCGATAGCGGCACCGTGGTCGGCGCGATGGAATCGAGCGATCGTATCGTCAGCGAACAGGCAACCTCGGTCGGTGGCATCAAGGCCATGCCGGTGGTGCGCGCACTCGCGAAAAAGCTCGGCATCGATCTGGCGCGCGTGACGCCGAGTGGCGCCGGCGGTGTCGTGACGCTGCAGGATTTGAAAGGCTTCTCGACGTCACCTGCAGCGACACAAGCGCCAAGCAATCCGGTACCGACGGCCGCTACAAGCGTGCCAGTCGCAGCCGCAACAACAAGTGTGGCAGCACCCGCCACGCGCGTCGCCGCACCGCTCTCGGCCGCCGGCAAACCGATGCGCACCGCGCCGCCGGGCAATGCCGTATTCGGCCAACCTGAACCGCTGCGCGGCGTGCGTCGCAATATGGCGCGCATCATGGCTGCCGCACACGCCGCGGTAGTGCCGGCAACGCTGACCGACGATGCCGATATCAATGCGTGGCAACCCGGCAACGACATCATGGCGCGGCTGGTGCGTTCGCTGGTGGTCGCGGCACGGATCGAGCCCGCGCTCAATGCATGGTTCGACTCAGAAAATTCCACGCGCACCCTGCATCAACGCGTCGATGTCGGCATCGCCGTGGATAGCGAGGAAGGCCTGTTCGTACCGGCGCTGCGGAACGCCGACATGCTCGACGCGGCGAGCATTCGCACCGGACTGAATCGACTGCGCGACCAAGTGCGTGATCGCTCGATCGCCGCCGAGGAACTCAAGGGTTACACAATCATGCTATCGAACTTCGGCGTGTTCGCCGGACGCTACGCCACACCGGTGGTCGTGCCACCGTGCGTCGCGATCATCGCGGTCGGCAAATTGCGCCATGAAGTGGTGGCGGTGATGGGCGGCATTGCGACACATCGCATCGTGCCGCTGTCGTTGACCTTCGATCATCGCGCGTGCACCGGCGGCGAGGCGGCGCGGTTTCTCAAGGGAATGCTCGACGATCTGGCGCTGCCGAGGTAGTTGCAGCCCTCCGCAAAAACGGGTTCGTCGTACGCCGAAAAATTCGCGATCCCAGCGCAGCCTGGGATCCATTTTGATTGCGCTACTTACTGCGATACCTCGGGCCGGCGGATCACGCTCAAATGGATTCCAGCCTGCGCTGGAATGACGGCAAGTGGCAGTGGCTCACGGTGATTTTTGCGTTCTGCCAAAAACGCGTCCACGCACGAACCACGCGATCCCCAGCACCAGCGGAAACGAATGGAACGCCGCAAGCACCGCGGCGACCTGTTTCCAGATCAAACCGACATGACCGATGTCGGCATCGTAGGCAAACAGCATCGCCAGAACGCTGGCCAGCAGCGCCAGCAGAATCGCGGCGATATCGTACAAGCGCCGCGCCGGACTACGCGCGAGATCACGCGGCACGCTCAGATAAATCCACACGAAGATCGCGAACAGCGGCAACTGCAACAGCAGGGCGAGATAACGCATGGCTCAGACCTCGCTCAAATGCAGCGTTTCGAGTTCACTGCGCAAACGTTCGGGGTCGACAGTTGTGCCGAGCAACTTGCCATCGCTGGAAAACACCTGCCAGTCCGCGCCGCTCGATTGCGTGATCAGCGCATCGGCGAGAATCGACTTCAGCACGATGATCGCGCGCCCGCTTTCCTGCGGCGTGGCGAACGGCACGCTTTGCAATAACAGCGTGCCGTCGGCAGCGGCGACCTTGTAGTAGAACTTGTGATCGCTTTTCTCGCGGTAGGAAATGAAGCGTGCGAGCTTGCGTACCACCGTCAATTCCGCGGTCGCCGCTGCGCCGGCCGTTACTTCCGCAGCCATGTTCAGGACAATTGGCTGCGCCTTCACCAACCGGCGCAATCCCACCGCTGTACGCAATTTTGCCATCAACGGCGTGGCGATTTCGCGCGCCTTGGCCGCACCGGCGAGCAGGATCGTTTCGATAGCGTCGGGCTGCGCCATCAGGGTTTCGTAACGCACGCGCGCCGCGCTCAATTCGCTGTCGATACGCTCGAAAAGTTTCTGTTTGGCATCGCCCCAACCGATGCCTTCGGCAAACGCGGTACGCATGACCGCGGTCTCATCCGCGCTTGCAAACGCCTGGTACAACGTGAACACATGCGACTCATCCGGATCTTTCGGTTCGCCCGGTGTCTGTGAGTTGGTGACGATGCCGAGGATCGCCTTTTTCAATTCCTTCTGCGGCAACCACAGCGGAATGGTGTTGTTGTAACTCTTCGACATCTTGCGTCCGTCGAGGCCGGGCAAGGTCGCGACATTTTCCTCGATCACCGCTTCAGGCAGCACAAAATGCTCGCCGTAAATGTGATTGAAACGCTGGCCGATATCGCGTGCCATTTCGATGTGCTGGATCTGATCGCGACCGACCGGCACACGCGCCGCGTTGAACAGCAGAATGTCGGCAGCCATCAGCACCGGATACATGTACAGACCGGCATTGATGCCGGCGTCGATGTCTTCGTCACTTGCGCGGTTCGCATCGGTCGCCGCCTTGTAGGCATGCGCGCGGTTCAACAAACCTTTTGCAGTGACGCAGGTCAGCAGCCACGTCAGCTCGGGGATTTCGGGAATATCCGACTGCCGGTAAAAATATACTTTTTCATGATCGAGGCCGAGCGCGAGCCAGGTCGCGGCAATTTCTAGGGTCGAACGCTGGATGCGCGCCGGCTCGTCGCACTTGATCAGCGCGTGATAATCGGCGAGGAAATAAAACGAACTCGCGCCGGGTAACCGGCTCGCGATTATCGCCGGACGAATCGCGCCGACATAATTGCCGAGGTGCGGCGTGCCCGACGTGGTGATGCCGGTAAGGTGCCTCTGATTGCTCATAAACCCGTGTCGAAGCTGTGAATAACCGGCCTAGTGTAATGGATGCGGATTCACTTAACCCCGGTTTCGCTACCGTCGCGTTTCACTTCGCACCTCAATCCGATGGAGTGCGTCATGAAAAGTCTGTTGCCGTTATTCGCCGCGTCACTGCTGTCTTGCGGATCGTTGCAAGCCGGAGCGCTGCTCGATCTGAGCCTGGTCGATCGCGATACCGGCGCCACGCTGAGCCCGCTAACACGCGATGGCAAACTCTACGTTGTCGGCATTCCCGGTCATCGTTATTCAGTGCATATGAGCAATCGCACCGGCGAACGTGTGATGGCGGTGTTGTCGGTGGATGGTGTGAATGCGGTCAGCGGCGAGACCGCCAATCCCGAGCAGACCGGCTACGTGCTCGCGCCGTACCAGAGCACCGAAATCAACGGCTGGCGCAAGAGCGTGGCGGAAGTCGCGCAGTTCAATTTCACAGCGCTCAGCGATAGTTACGCGGCACGCACCGGGCGCGCAAACAACGTCGGCGTTATCGGCGTGGCGGTGTTCCGCGAGAAACAAAAACCGGTTTGGCACGAGGATAAAATCGCCACCAGCGAGCCGGAAAATAGCCGCAACAAACGTCTGGAAACTACCGAAGTTACCGGTTCGAGGACGCGTCGTGCCGATGCGGAAAGTGCCACCGTCGATACCGCCACCGCATCCGCCCCCGCGAGCAATGCTGCCGGCGTAGCGAAGGCCACCAGCTCTCCTGCGCCGATGCAGCCGGCGGCCGACGGACGACTCGCGCAGCGCGCGGAAAAACGTGAGGAATCGCTGGGCACCGGACATGGCGCGCGCGAATCGTCGTACGTCAGTTACACCTATTTCGAGCGCGCCGGATCGCAACCGAACGAAGTGGTTTCAATCTGGTACGACAGCTATCGCAACCTTGTTTCGCGTGGTGTCATCCCGCGGCCAAAGCCGATCGCGAGCGAACCGCAACCGTTTCCACACGGGTTTGTGCCGGACCCGGCATCCTGATATTTCAGCGATAGAACGGCTTTGCAGTGCAACTCGCGCATCACATTTTCCATCCCTGGTTCTGGGTCTTGGCCATTCCCTCGCCAGGACGACCTTGATGCGCTACTCGCGCATCAAGGTCGATTTGCCGAACAGACTTTCGACCAGATCGACAGCCAACGCCGCGGTCTGGTTGTGCACGTCGAACGCGGGATTCAGCTCGACGATATCGAGTGATCCAAGCAGACCTGTGTCGGCGATCATCTCCATTACCAGCTGCGCTTCGCGATAATTCGGTCCGCCCGGCACCGTGGTGCCGACGCCGGGTGCGATCGCCGGATCGAGAAAATCGACATCGAAACTCAAATGCAGATGGGTATCTTTATCCAGCCCGGACAACACCTCCTCCATCGAGCGCTTGACGCCGATTTCGTCGATGTATCGCATATCGTAAATATCCAGCCCGACTTCCTTGACCAGACGTTTTTCACCGGCATCGACCGAGCGAATACCGACCTGCCGCAATTGATCTGCGCTCAGCACCGGGCTGCTGCCACCGAGACGCGTCAACGCATCCGGGCCATGGCCGAACAGGCACGCGACCGGCATGCCGTGGATATTTCCCGATGGCGTAATCGCGCTGGTATTGAAATCCGCATGCGCATCAAGCCACACCACCACCAGCCGTTTACCGACCTCGCGGCAGTGCTGCGCAACCGCTGTGATCGAACCGATGGCAAGGCAATGATCGCCGCCGAGCATGATCGGCATGCGCTGCAGTTTCAGCTCCGCCGCGACCGCGTACATTACCGCGCGGTTCCACGCAATCACCTCCGGCAGATGACGATAACCCTCGTGCGGCGGCTGCCACGGATTGATCGGCCCGGACAGATTGCCGCGGTCGATGACGTCCAGTCCATGAGCGATCAACGCGGCAGTCAAACCGGCGACACGCAAGGCTTCCGGCCCCATCGATGCGCCACGATGACCGGCACCGATATCGGTGGGAACGCCTATCAGGGAAACGGGTGGGTAATTGCTCATGGCAAGAAAATCGCTGGGAGTGGAATCGATCAGACAACCGATTCCGCCGGTCTGCGCAACGCAGGCAACGGCGCGGTAGCATAGCTGCATCGTGAGGTTGGCAACAAGCGCGCAGGCAGATAAGGGCATCGACAAATATTGCTTTCATAGCCACAAAACAGCCGCGCTATCGTCATTCGTGATGCAAACCGCATGCGCGGCCTCACGGCTTTATTGCAAACCACCGAGTCAGATTTCCGGCGATTGTGGATGCATCAACTCGTCGAGCAACACCGCAATATCGATGCGCAAACTCTCGACCAATTCTTGCGCCGAACCGCGCAACGCCGGCGCGATTTCGGACCAGTCGCGCATACGCTCATCCAGCCGTTGCGCAACATTGCCGAGGTGCAAATAACCGTAGGCGCCGGCCGATCCGCTCAGGCGATGCAGGCGGCTATTGAGTTCCTCGCCGAGCGCCACGTCATCAGGCCGCGTTTGCAGCGCCGCCCACGCACGCGACACCTCCGCGTGTTTTTGCAAAAGCGAGGCGGCGTAGCGTGTCTGCAGCTTTTCCGGAGGATGATGCATGGTCATTGCTGCTGGCGTCGCGGTTCGGCTATCGATTTTTCCGACAGGATTACGCTGCCGACGAAAGCAAGCGTAATATCAGTCGAGGCGAAATTATCGTCGCGCGGCAGCAAGCATACAATGGGGAAAATCGCATCGTAATTCCGCGTTGAAAGGTTCACAAATTCTTGCAATCGTCAGCCGTGAGCGATGCTAGTCTGCGTTTCGGATTTAACCCAGCCCCAACGACAGGCCAATACCAATGAACAGTCTGATTGACAATGTAATGGGCCAGCTCGACCAGCAGCACATTGATGCGATTGCCGGCCAGCTCGGCACCGATCCCGATCAGGCACGCAACGCGATCGAACACGCGTTGCCGCTGATCGTCGGTGGATTGAGCCAAAACGCCAGCACGCCGCAGGGCGCGCAGGATCTGCACGACGCACTCGACGCGCATGCGGGCTCCGATTTCGGCAGCCTGCTCGGCGGATTGCTCGGCGGCGGTGGTGGCGGCGTGGGCAGCAACATGGGCGGAATGGGCGGCGCCATCCTCAGCCATATCTTCGGCAACAACCAGAGCAACGCCACGCAAGGATTGGGACAGGCGACCGGCCTCGGTTCGCAGAACTCGGCGCAACTGATGGCGATCCTCGCACCGCTGGTGCTCAGCGCGCTCAGCAACATGAGCCAGCGCCATGGCCTCGATCCAAACGGCGTCGGCGGGGTGTTGAATCAGGATGTGCAACGCACCCAGCAAAACGGCGGCGGCATCTCCGACATGCTCAATTCCGTGCTCGGCAGCGGCCAGAGCAACGGCCCCGGATTGGGGGGATTGATGCAGGTGGCGGGCAGCCTGCTCAACGCATTCACGCATCGCTGATTCCTTCGCCAAAATTTATCTCAACGTTTCCTCGCCAAACAGCACGGAGTTCATCATGGGCATATTCGATTTCGTCAAAGACGCCGGCGCCAAGCTGATCAGCAGCGCCACCGATGCGGCCACCAGCATCCACGACCAAGTCGTCAAACAGAAGCTTGACGCGAGTGACGTCAACGTGGTTTTTGTCGACGGCACCGTCAAGCTTTCGGGCAGCGCCGCCACCCAGGCCGACAAGGAAAAATTGATCCTCGCCGCCGGCAACATCGTGGGCGTGAGCAAGGTCGACGACAACATCACCGTCGCGCAGCCTGCCGCGGAATCACGCATGTATACGGTCAAATCCGGCGATACGCTCTCGGCGATTGCCAAGGCGATGTACGGCAACGCCAACGATTATCCGAAAATTTTCGAAGCCAACAAGCCGATGCTGAGTAGCCCCGACAAGATTTATCCGGGCCAGCTGTTGCGTATTCCGTAGCGCGAAATCCGCACACACCCGATGCACTCGCCGCGAGGCTAACCGGGCAAGGACGCCCGCATCCACGACGCCGATTACCCATTCGTCGCAAACTTTCGTTAGAATACGCGCCCCGATACACGCCGGGTTAGCACAGTGGTAGTGCAGTGGTTTTGTAAACCAAAGGTCGGGGGTTCGAGTCCCTCACTCGGCACCATCTTCGTACACGCCCCACCAGACAGACCAGCTAGCGTTTTTGAGGCCACTTTCCTCGACTGACACGCAGCCAATTCCGTTGATATATGTTGAGCTGTATCTTTTGCGGTTTCTGTCTTGGCAGCGCAGTTGCCGTTTTCACGGATGGATTTGAGACTTGATTTTGCACGCCGAAAATCGCCATCTTTTCTGTCGTAACTGAAAAGTCAATAATCCATGCTGGTATTGACTTCGTTATATTAATGAATGCGAATAGGGCGCAATTCATCAATCAGCAAGGAGCCGGGCATGAAGCCGGGCAAATTTCTGTTTTCTGCAATCACGATATTTTCCCTCACCGCTCCTTTGGCGTTTGCGCGAAAAGGTACGCCGATACTCGAACTCCAAGCCGTCGGCGACGTGCAGATCGGCGCTGATGGGCACGTTCTCAATTACACGTTGAAAAACAAACTAGCTCCTGTGATTAGTGCACTGGTCGACAAGAATGTGCGCAAGTGGACCTTTGATCCGGTCTTGATCGACGGCAAACCAGTGATTGCAAAAACCTCGGTACATTCTTCTCTTTTTGAAAATGTGCAGGCACTCGGACTTCTCGTGCAAGCGTTGGGAGTGGCGCTGATTTGGCTGTTGTGCGTCATGCTGAATCGCATCGTGGTTCGCCCCGCGTTGACGGCATGGAGCAACGGCTGGCTTTCGCTGGTCTGCGCCTTGCTCACGCTGTTGATCGAACAGGTCAGCCGAGCACGGCCGCGGTGACCTTGCCGATGTACGTGTTCGGCAAATACATGTTCGGCTGGTAAAGCATTCAGGGTCGTGCGCATTTCAGCAGTCGGCGCTGGCCGCGTCATGCGTTGCGCAAAATCATTCCCTGACTCGCGCTGGTTTCGTTCGCGCTGCCAACGA
Source organism: Pseudolysobacter sp. (assembly GCA_043759455.1). GTDB lineage: Bacteria > Pseudomonadota > Gammaproteobacteria > Xanthomonadales > Rhodanobacteraceae > Pseudolysobacter. The sequence continues at coordinate 43,034 of JAYVLO010000107.1, read as the reverse complement.
CTGATCGGTTATCGATTCCGCCCGGTTTTCCTGATCCAGCCGCTGGTACTGGCGTGTTGTTTCCTGATCGCGCTGATTGCGCTATCGCCCGCATTCGGGCGCATGCTGTCCAGCCCTGGTCTGCTCGCGATGCGCGGCGCGCTCGTGCTGCTAAGCCTGCTGTTTCTGAGTTATCTGCCGATCTTCGGCTCGAACATGCTGCTCGATACACCTCTGCCGATGACCTGGCTGCGACTGAGCTCAGCCACCTATCTGGTACTGGAGTTTCTGCTTGGTTTCGGCGGTGCGGTATTGGTGCTGGAGCAGAGCCACCGCAATGTTTCGGCACACAACCAGGCGCTGGCGGATGACAACGCGTGCCACCGTGCCGATAGCGAGCGCGATGCGCTGACCAACGCCGACAATCGACAAGCGTTTTCATACCTGCTGAATACCGCGATCGCCGACAGGATAGCGATTAAATGCACGGTGGCGATGGTCGATATCGATGGCCTGAAACAGCGCAACGACAGCCACGGCCACGCGGCCGGAGACGATGCCCTGATCCGCGTCGCCAAGGCCGTGCAAAACGTGGCCGCGCTGCGGACAAATTGTTCCGCGGCTGTGGCGACGGGCTTCTGTTGATCGCGCTTGATCTCAAGCCGGCCGAGCTCGGGGCGCGACTCGACAGTGTCAACACCGATCTCTTGAACACCGGCAACGTGATGGTGCAAGCCTCCTTCGGCGTGACCGAATTTGACGATATCGACGATCGTTTGCACGCGCTGCAGCGCGCCGACCTGGCGATGTATGAGCGTCGCCACGAATGTGCCGCGCTGCGTATCCTGAATGCGTTCGGCAGCGGCTGAGGCGTGCCGATCCGGGCCAAGACCCAACAGACCGGCGCCGTCTGAATCGCGAAAATCGATCTAGCCGAAAATCAGCCGACGGAGGACTGCACGCGCAAGGTCGTGCCCGCCACGCCCAACACTTCCACCGTGCTGCCCGCCGGCAGATCGGGGCCTTCGACCAGCCACAACGAATCACCCACGCGCGCCTTGCCGCGACCGTTAACGATCGCGCTATCGAGCACGTAACGCTGGCCGATCAATTGTTCGCCGCGACGATTCAGTAACGGTTGATCGCTGCGCCGATCCAGGTGCGGACGCACGTAGCCCCAATATCCGTAGCAACTCGCTAGCGCAAGCACGACAAACAGCAGCGCTTGTCCGAGCAGGCCGAGCGACGGCATCAGCAACACAACCAGACCCACCAGCGCCGCAGCAAGGCTGATCCAGATCATGAAAAATCCGGGCGCCAGCAACTCGGCGATCAGCAATACCAGCGCGATGATCCACCACGGATAGTGACTTACGAGATCGATCAGCATGCGCTCTCCTCGAATTGCCTGCGCGCGTCCATCAGGCCTGCGGCGGCGTATTGCCAGGGCGACGAACCTGCGCTGCTTCAACCTTTACTTCCTGCTGCCGCTCGATACTGCTCTTGGCGAGTTCGGCGATGCCGGCAAGCGAACCGAGAATGCCGGTGGCCTCCATTGGCAGTATCATGATTTTCTGGTTCGGCGCGCCGACCATCGCTTTCAATGCATCGATGTATTTGGTCGCGACGAAATAATTGATCGCGTTGATATCGCCCTTGCGGATCGCCTCGGAAACCATCGTCGTGGCTTTCGCTTCGGCTTCGGCCAGACGCTCGCGCGCCTCGGCATCGCGGAACGAGGCTTCGCGTTTGCCTTCCGCCGAAAGAATCTGCGCCTGTTTGTCGCCTTCGGCCTTGAGCACGGCGGCTTGGCGAAAACCTTCGGCTTCGAGAATATTCGCGCGCTTCAGGCGCTCGGCCTTCATCTGCTGCGCCATCGCATCGACCAAATCGCGCGGCGGCGTGATGTCCTTGATCTCAATGCGGTTGCACTTCAGGCCCCACGGGTGCGTCGCCTCGTCGACCACACGCAACAGCTGCGCGTTGATCACGTCGCGCTTGGACAGCGATTCATCGAGATCCATCGCGCCAAGCACGGTGCGGATATTGGTCATCACCAGCGCGAGGATCGCCTGTTCGAGATTCGAGACTTCGTAGGCGGCTTTCGCCGCATCGAGCACCTGATAAAACACCACGCCATCGACCGTCACCACGGCGTTGTCGCGCGTGATCACATCCTGGCTCGGCACGCTCAGCACCTGTTCCATCATGTTGATCTTGCGGCCGATGCCCTGCATCACCGGCACCAGCAGCGCGAGTCCGGGCGACAACGTATGGGTGTAGCGACCGAACTGTTCGACGGTCCATTCAAAACCCTGCGGCACGATGCGCACGGCCTTGAACAATACGACAATGACGGCGACGATCAACAGCAGCGGAATAATCTGGCCCATGGTAAATCTCCGTGATCGATAAGGTTAAGCTCGGTTAATCGTATCGAGTATACGTCGGATTTTTTTAGGCATCGTTTTTGTTCGGCAGCGTGATGCTGACCGTGAGGCCGCCGCCATCGCGATTGCTCAGCGAAATACGTCCACCATGCGCTTCGGCGATTTCGCGTGCGAGGGCCAGACCGAGACCGGTACCGCTGCGTTTGGTCGAATAAAACGGCACCAGCGCATTTGCCAATACCTGCTCGTTCATGCCACTGCCGCGGTCGCGCATTTCGATGCGCACTTCGTGGCCGCGATCCAGCAATTCGAGTTGCACGTCGTCAGCCGGAGAGCCGGATTCGTGCGCATTTTTAAGTACGTTGATGAGCACCTGCTCGATCTGCGCACGATCGAACCAGCCGTTGGTTGGTGGCAACTTGCCGACATGCAGGAAGCGATGCTGGCGCGCGAGTCCGTCGATGAAAGGCGACCAATCGACCGCGGTCAGGCGCGGTTGCGGCAGCTTTGCAAACTCGGCATAACCGCGGATAAAACTGTCGAGATGGCGCGTGCGTTCCTCGATCGTATCGAACACCAGCGTCAGGCGTGTCAGATCGCCTTTGCGCGCGAGTTCGCGCCCTGAATGCGCCAGCGAGGAAATCGGCGCGAGCGAATTATTGAGCTCGTGACTGATCACGCGGATGACTTTTTTCCAGGTCTGTACTTCCTGCCGCGACAGCTCGCGCGTGAGGCGCTTGAGCAGGTACAACGTGTGCTGCTGGCCTTGCAGACGAAACGCGCGCTGCGACAGATGGAAGGTTTCTTCCTCGCCGTTCAAGGTCACGCTGAACAGGTCATCCTGCCCGCTCGCGAGGCGCTCGCCGAGGATTGCCGGCGTCTCCGCAATCACCTGCGCGAAACGCAAGCCGTTCAATGCGCGCCCGCTGTTCAACAGTTGTCGCGCGGCGATGTTGGCGTAGACGATATGGTCGGCGTTGTCGGTCAGCAACATTGCCGTCGGTGAATTCTGCACGACGGTATCGAGCAGCAATTCACGTTGGAAAAGATTCTGCCGTTGCTCGCGCAATACGCGCCCGAGTTCGTTGTGCGCGAGTACCAGTTCGCCAAGTTCATCGCGCCGTTCAGTGCCGATCGAAAAGCTGAAATCGCCGTCGCGAAACGCCACCACACTGCCACTCAATGCGCGCAGCAAACGTGCCACCGGCAACGCCACCAGACCGCCGAGCCACAACAGAAACGGCAACATCACGATCAGCGCAAGCGGCACCGACAACAGCGCCATGTCGAACCAGCGCGCAAGCGCGGTCGCGATCAGCGCCCCAAACAGGGCGCAGCCGACGAACAACAAAGTAAGTTTGCCTTGCAGCGAAAACAGGCGCATGCGGCTAGGCTACCTGAGCGAGTGCGGTTGTGGAATCGAGTGCTGGAGTGTGCCGCCGCGAATCACCCGGTATTGGCGGAAATCCCGAGTTTTTCCAGGCGCCGATACAACGCTTGCCGGCTCAGGCCGAGTTCGGCCGCAGCCTGGCTGATCACCCCACGCGCACGTTTTAGCGCCTGCTCGATCGCATCGCGATCCGGCTCGCTGTCGGCGATCACACGCGCCGGCGCAAAACGTGGCGCGAGGCCAAGATCGGTCGGCGTGATCACGCCGTCGCGGCACAACAATTGCGCGCGCTGGATCGCGTTCTTGAGTTCGCGCACGTTGCCGGGCCAGGTATGATCGAGCAAGGCCTGGCGCGCTTCGCCACTGAGCACTGCAGCGCCGTCGAGAAAGTGTTCGGCGAGCGGCAGAATGTCTTCGCTGCGTGTCGCCAGCGGCGGCAGATTCAGCTCGATTACGTTGAGTCGGTAGAACAGATCCTCGCGGAATTTTCCGTCGCGGATCATGCTCGCGAGATCGGCATTGGTCGCGCTGATCACGCGCACTTTGACGGTGCGCGTCTTGCTCGAACCGAGCCGTTCGAACTGGCCGGTTTCGAGTACGCGCAACAGTTTCATCTGACCCGATAGCGACAGGTTGCCGATTTCGTCAAGAAATAACGTGCCACCATCCGCCGCTTCGAAACGGCCTTCGCGCGCTTTCACCGCGCCGGTGAATGCGCCGGATTCGGCACCGAACAATTCGGCCTCGATCAACTCCGATGGCAACGCGCCGCAGTTCACGGTAATGAACGGGCCAGTCTTGGCTGCGGAATTGGCCTGGATGATTTCGGCGATGCGTTCCTTGCCTGCGCCGTTCGGCCCGGTGATCAGCACCGGCACATCGGCACGCGCGACCTGACACGCGAGCTGGATCAATCTTTCCATCGCACTGGAACCGAACACGATGCCGCGCAGATCGTATTTCTGGTTGAGCTGGCTGCGCGTTTGGCGGCGCTCCTGACGCAGGCGCGAAACTTCGCGCGTGCTCTCGGAAAGTTCCAGCAGGTTCTCTACCGACGCCTGCAGCTTGCGATCGTCCCACGGCTTGCCGAGATAATCCGCCGCGCCGGCCTTGACCAGTTCGACCGCAGTCTGCAGATTGGTCCAGCCCGTGAGCAGGACGATCGGCAGGTCGGGATGCTGTGCACGGATCGCGCGGAACAGCGCCACGCCTTCTTCGCCCGAAGTGGTATCGGCGTGGAAGTTCATGTCCTGCACGATCAGGTCGACACGCTCGCGTGCCAGCATCGCGAGGCCTTGTTCCGGCGAGGTCGCGTTGAGGGTGCGGATTTCGCTCAGCGAAAACAAAATATCGAGCGCGGTTCCAACCGCAGGATTGTCGTCGATCACCAGAACGGTGCGCATGGTTTCATTGATTCGTCGACGCATGACCGCTTGGATGCGGCCTGGCGTGAAAGGGTTGCAAGAAAAACAATCCGGCTTTCACCGGAACGAAAAACACGGCTCCGATCGATCTACCAACCGGAGCCGCGTCATTATGCGACAAAGTGATTATTCGGCGCAGCGAAATATTCCGCATTCAGGCACTGCGTGTCGCCACCGCCGGCGGCACGCTCGCGGCGCGGCGCGCCGGTGAATACACCGCCACCTGGCCGAGCAGCAAAATCAGGATCGCACCGACCGGCACGTAGAACCATGACATGCGATGCATCTCGTAATTGCTGACCAACCACAGATTCAGGCCGAAACTCAGTATCACGCCGAGCATCACGCCGCCGAGGCTGATCAGGAAATTCTCGGTCATGAAATAGGCAAGGATCGCACTGCGCGTGGCGCCAAGGGCACGCCGCACACCGATCTGCTTGCGCCGTTGCGTCACCCAGAAACTGGCGAGGCCAACGATGCCGAGCGCAGTGATCAGCAGCAGCGCGACGCAGACGATCGTCAGCATGATGACCATCGCGGTATCGCCCTTGTAGGCTTCGGCACGCACCTCGGTGAACGGTTTCAAATGGCCGACCACGCGCAGCGGGGTGACGTCGTTGAGTTTCTTTTCGATGGACTGCATCACCTCATTGAGTTGCCCGGGATTGGCGCGGACGATGTAGCGCTGGTCGCGCGACAGGCTGTACACCGGCATGATTGCGCCGAGCGTGTAAATCTTGTCACCCCAGGAATTTACCCACGGGCTGGCGATCCGCTCGACGATGCCGATGATGACCGTCGGCTTTTTCTGCTCGATGTAGACCGGCTTTCCGAGCGCATCGCCGTCCGGGAAAAGTTTGTCCGCCAGCCCTTTGGTTACCAGCATGCCGTCCGGCCAGCCAGTCGCCTTTTCTTCGCGATCCATGACTTCTTCCGGCTTGAAGTTGCGTCCGGCCACGAGTTTCACACCGAGGCTTTCCAGCGCGTGCTCGTCGCCGAAATACATGGTGCCTTCGCTGGTGGATTTCTCCTGATCGGGCTTCAAGCCGAAGCCTTCGCTCCAGCCGCCGTCGGACAACGGCCAGCTATTGTTGGCGAACGCATCGAGAACGCCCGGCAAGCTGCGCAACGCCTGCAAATCGGCCATCAGCAGCGACTTGTTTTCCGCACTGGTGCCATGACCGATCCAGGAGTTTTCCAGCACGATGATATTGGCCTCGTCCAGGCCGGTGGGTCGTGCCACATAGTCCAGACGCTGGCCGATGATGAACAGCGCGTTGCAGACGATCGCGAGTGTCAGCGCGACCTGCAGCGCGATCAGGACCGCGCCGACCTTGTTGCGTTTCAATGCTGATAAAATCGGGCGAATTTGCATGATGCTGGCCTCGAAAAAAGTGGGTACGGCGAACTGAAACTATCTGCTGGAACGTTGCATCGGTGATTGCGATGCAAACTCAATTCGACTTGAGTTGCCAGGCTGGCTGCACTTGGATAGCGCGAAAGGTCGGATACAGTCCGCTGACGATCGTGGTGACGACGGCGAGCAGGATTGTCAATGCGATCATCGGCAAATCGAGTTGCGCCAGACCGGCGATCTCTTTCGGAAAAATATGCCGCACGCCGAGCAGGCCCAGCGCGGTCAGCAATAGGCCGAACAGACCTCCGACCAGACCGATCACGCCGGACTCGACGATGCATTGCGCGAACAGCGCCATGCGCGTGGCACCCACTGCCCGACGCAAGCCGATCTCGCCGGAGCGACCGAGAAATTTCGCCAGCATCAGCCCGACCGTGTTGATCAAGCAGACCAGCAAAAAACTGAAGGCCAGCAACACCGAAACCTTGGTGTCGGACGGCACGACTTTTTCGAAGTCGAGCCAGTCGTGGACGTTGCGCAGGCGATTGTTCGGCTCCCAGCTGAAACGCCCCAGACGCTTCTGTTCGCTGGCGTAGTTGTCGAGCATGCTGCGATATTTTTCGGCATCCGCAGTAGTCGGCAACTCGACCCAGAATTGCGTCCAGACGCATTCGGAGCGAATGAATGCATCGAAACCGTTGCCATCCGGATTGGCGTTGCAATTGGTGTTGCCATTGGCAAATATCTGCTTGTCGATGGCATGGGTCAGCGGCACGAAAACATCCTCGCTATCGCCGAAGGTGACGGTGGTGACATCGTAGAACCGCGGACGTGGATTCCACTCCGCCAGCACCCCGATGATGCGATATTGCGTGCCATCGAGTTCGATGCTTTTGCCAACGCTGTTGGTGCCGCCGAAAAGTTTATCGTTGGTCTTCTTGTTGAGGACGGCAACCGCGGCCTTGGCATCGTCTTCGCTCTTGCCCCAGGCATTGCCGAAGGCAAACGGCGTGGCGAACATCGGGAAAAAATCGCTGTAGGTGGCGCGCCCGTGGACGAAGTACGGCTTGATGTTCTTGTCGGCCGGAATGACGTTGAAACCCGTCGCATACATCTGGGTTTGACGCGCGCCGGCATGCATCGCCATTAGTGCGGTGGAGTCGCGGTAACTCAGCTGGTCCGGCGGTTCATTGTTGCCGCCCTCGCGATGACTCTTTGGTCCCCAGTTGTCGATCTGAACCGCGTAAAGCTGCGCCGACTTCGACGGAATCGGATCGCCCGACATGACGTGGAACACGGTGTAAACCGTCATCGTCGCGCCGATGCCCAGCGCAATGGCTGCGATCATCAGCGTGGTGATGACGGGATTGCGCCGCAAGCTGCGCAATGCGAGCGAAAAATAATAACTGAACATGGCCGTGCTCCCGATCAGGCGACGTGGGTGTTCTTGTCTTGCACCGGCGTAGACGAACGCAGGCGCGGCTGTTCGTCCAGGTCGGTCACCTGGCCGTCCATGATGTGGATGTTGCGCTGCGCGCGCGCGGCGAGCTCCGGATCGTGCGTGACCATGATGATGGTGGTGCCCTGGCGATTGATTTCCTCAAGCAGTTCCATCACGCCACGCGCCATCAGCGAATCCAGGTTGCCGGTCGGCTCATCGGCCAACAACAGGCGCGGAGTGCCGGCCAGCGCGCGCGCGATCGCGACGCGTTGCTGCTGTCCGCCGGAAAGTTCGGACGGATAATGTTTCATGCGCGATGCCAGACCGACGCGCGCCAGCGCGCCATCGATGCGGCCCTTGCGCTCCGCCGCGCTCATGCGCCGATAGCGCAGCGGCACATCGATGTTGTCGAAAATATTCAGATCGGGGATCAGGTTGAAGCTCTGAAAGATGAAACCGATCTTCTCGTTGCGCAGCTTCGAGCGCGCGTTGTCGTCGAGCTTGCTCGCATCCACGCCATCGAGCATGTATTGCCCGCCGGTGAGCGTTTCGAGCAGGCCCGCGATGTTCAAGAACGTGGTCTTGCCCGAACCAGACGGCCCGGTCACAGCGACGAACTCGCCTTCGCGCACATGAATATCGATGCGGCGCAGGGCATGCGTTTCGATCAGGTGGGTGCGATAAACTTTTTCGAGACGGGTCATCTTCAACATGATCATTTCCTCTGCGCTTTGGCGCGATATGAGTTGGACTTGCTGCTTGCGGATCGATTTTTCGGAACCGCCGCAGTCATGAATTGCTCGCGGCGAGCCGTTGGCTATTCAATGCACGATCACCTGCGCCGCATCGTTGAAGGCATCACTACCCGACACCACGATGCGTTCGCCTACCGTCACGCCGCTGACGATTTCCACCGCATCCAGCCCGGCGGCGCCGATCTGGATCTTGCGTTTTTCCGCGATGCCGTCCTTGACCACATACGCAAATCGTCCGCCGCCGGTATCGACGAACGAACCGCGCTCGACCATCAGCACGTTCGGGTGTTCATCGAGCAGAATGCGCGTGCTCAGACGCTGGTTCTGGCGCAGGCCTTCCGGCACCTTGTCGGAAAAACGTACGCGGCCGGTGACCTGTCCGTTCACCACTTCCGGGGAAATTGCGCTGACCTCGCCCTTGGCCGTGCCAGCGCCAATACTGATCTCGGCGTTCATGCCAACACCGAGATCGTGCGCATAGGTTTCCGGCACCAGCACCTCGACTTCGAACGCGGTCAGATCGACCACGCTCAGCATCGGCGCATTGGCCGCGACGTTGGCCTTCTGCGCGACCAGCAACGTACCGACCTGGCCACTCACCGGCGAGCGGATTTTCAACGCATCGACCTGACGTTCGAGATCGGCTACCAGCAGCTTTTGTTTCTCCAGCGCAAACCCCTTGGTGCGCATATCGAAGGCCAGGCTTTCGTGCACCAGACCGACATCCTTGCGCGCGTTCGCGACTTCGAGCTCGGCCTTGGCCAGCACATCTTTCGCGCGCAGCACGGCAAGTTCCGACGTAGCACCCTTCTCGAACGACTGCTGATTGCGCTGCACTTCGCGCTCGGCGCCGACGCGATCGATCTCGGCCTGGTCGAGCAATTTCTGCGTGTTCAATTGCTGCTTGCGGCTATCGATGCGACTGCGCTGCACGTCGATGTCCAAGCTCTGCACGGTCGAGCGTTCCTGATCGAGTTTGTTGTTGAGCTCCGGGCTGAACACTTCGGCCAGCACCTGATCTTTCTGCACCTTGTCGCCTGCGTTAATCGCCAGCGTGACCGTGCCACCGGCTGGTGTGTACAGGGTCGGACTGACCGCCGCGACCACACGCCCCTGCACCGAAACATCACGTACGAGATTGCCGCGCTTGACCTCGGCGACATGCAGGCGGCTCAAGTTGACCGAACTGTTAATCGAGAGCAAACGCAGCAGCGGCGGTGTCATCCAGATCAGCAGCAACACCATCGCCACGCCACCTGCACCGAGCATCACCCAGCGCTTGTTCGACGGCGTGGCGGCTTCGATGCGGCGGTCTTGCGCGGCGGTATCTCGGATCATCGTCGGGCTCTGGTCAGGCAGGATAAAGGTTGGCTCGGTTGCTCCGTAGCAACTCACATGCCAAGTATTAATCGCCGATAAAAACCAAACGGGATCAGTTGTTTATGCGGCTGTACAATGGCGTCGTCGCAGTCCATTCGAGCGGACGGACAATGTTCGGACAAGCACGCGGACAACCCGGCCGGCAACGTCCTCGGGCATGCGCCATGCGATGCGCGCGAGAAATTTCCAAATCCCTTGCGACCATCGCGCATGCAAGCGCATCTTTATCGAACATGACCGGTTCCCCTTTCCAGATCGACGTCGCGGACAGCTTGCTGCAACGTGCCGGCGAAGGTGACATGCGCGCGTTTGAGCAGCTGTATCGATTATTCGAGCGGCCCGCATACACGCTGGCGTTGCGCATGCTCGGCGATCCCGAACATGCCCGCGAGGTATTGCACGACACGATGCTCAAGGCGTTCCAGCGCATCGCGCAATTTCGCGGCGAAGCACCGTTCTGGGGCTGGCTGCGGCAGATCGCATTGAACGAAACCTTGATGCGTCTGCGCCAGCGGCGCAACGACGTCAGCAACGACAACGAACTACCCGATATCGCCGACGACGGCGCCGCTCCGTGGGTGCTCGCCGATGCCGGTGCGCTGGAATGGAGCCTCGGCGAATTGCCGACACAAACCCGCAGCGTGATCTGGCTGTATCACGTCGAAGGTTATACGCATCCGGAAATTGCCGACCTGCTCGGCAAGACCGTGAGTTTTTCCAAATCGCAGGTCGCGCGCGGCACCGCAAAATTGCGCAGCCTGTTGACGACAGAAACGGAGCAAGACAGATGTCCGACCTACCGCACGAGCATGGCATGACGACGCCGGATTCCACCGCCGCAAAATCGCTCGCGAGCGCGTTGCGCGGGCTCGCCCAGGTGCAGCCAGAAACCAGTCTCTGGCCGGTGCTCGAAGCGAGCCTGTTGCAGCAACACAAGCCGGCACGCACACGCTCGTCGTATGTACTGCCGGCGGCGCTCGCGGCCAGTATCGTACTGTTGGCATTGTCGTTTGTCTGGCGTGCGGCTAACGCACCGCAAGACGCAAGCGCGACCCAAAGCGATGTCGCACTGAACCCGACACCATCCGCGCCGAAAGCGGCCGATGCAATGACGCAGATTGATGCGCTGCGACAACAATCGGAAGTACTGGAAAGCTGGCTGAGTGCGGCGCGCAACAGCAATTCGAGTGCGCGGGATCTGCTTGCGAGCAGCGAGATCGAAGACATGATCGGACTGGTCGATGTGCAGCTCGCCGCGAGTGCTGAACTGACCGATGCGTTGCCGTTGTGGCGCCAGCGCATCGCCTTGCTGCAAGACCTGGCGGCACTGCGCTACACCGGCGCAAGCCTCGCGGCGAATGGCGTTTCCGGCGAAACGATTCCCGCCTCGCCGACGACCTGGATCAACTGAGCAAACATCATGAAACCTGCAATTTTATCTTTTTATATAATTATACTTTGTGCTGAGGCGCTTGCGGTGCCGGGTGTTGCAATGGCGCAGGCAACAAGCGCACGTACTGCCGTCGCCGCGATACCGGCGACCGCCGTCGTACCCGCGACCGCGGCGACGCCCGCCACAAAAACCCCCAACACAGATACCGCTGCGACCGATCGATTACAGGCGCAGCACGAACTCGAGCAGGTGCGCGCGCAGATGCGTGATCTGTCGCGGCGCATGGCGGAACTCTCGCTCAAGGCCGGTGATGTCGGGCCACGCGCATACGCGTATCGTTATATTGGCGATCCGGATCGCGCCGTCATCGGCGTCGTGATTGATGCCGACAAACAAGGTGCGCGCATCAGCGCAGTCACGCCCGGTGGCCCGGCCGAACATGCCGGGATCAAGGCCGGCGATATGATCACCGCGATCGACGGCAAGATGCTTTCCAGTGAGGGTGATCGCCGCGAAAAAAATCTCGAGCGTACGCGCGCGGCATTGGCCAATCTGAAAGTCGGCACGAGCAGCAAATTGAGTCTGCTGCGCGACGGTAAAAAATCCGAGGTCAGCGTCGTTGCCGAACGACGCGAAGCAAAAGACTGGGCGCGGGTGATGGCAGACGCCGCGCTGCGCGGTGAAACGCCCAATGTGCCGAAGGATTTCGATTTGAATATCCAAGTGGATATCGATCGCGCGACGGCCGAGTCGCAGCGCGCCATGGCGGAGGTAAATGGCGCCAATGCGGACTACGCACGACGCAGCACGGAATACACGCGGCATAGCGAAGACATCGCGCACGCCACATCGCTGCGCTTTTCCTTACCGCTGTGGGGTTTGAATTTAACCGGCCTGAGCCCGGATCTCGGCAGTTATTTCGGCAGCGACAAAGGTGTGCTGATCGTATCCGCCAACAAGAAACTCGAACCGTTGAAGGCCGGTGACGTGGTGCTGGCGCTCGATGGAAAATCGGTCGAACGACCCGAGGACGTGATGCGCCTGCTGCGCGATCAGCCCAGCGGCAAGCAGATCGCGGTGCGTGTTTTGCGCCAGCACAAAACGCAGACCCTGAGCATGCAGACGCCGGAATTCGGCGGTATGTTCAATCCCGAATACACCCCACCGACGCCGCCAACGCCTCCGGCTCCACCCACTCTGCCGACGCCTCCTACACCGCCCACGCCACCAACCCCGCCGGCACCTCCAGCGCATTCGGGCTTGATCCTGTCTTGAGAAAAGCACCAGCATTCATCGCTGAATTACTGGCGCAGCGAGACGTTTTTAGACGATGCGCGGGCTGTGTTAAACTTTATGGCCTCCATTGGGGAGTAGCCCCGCGCCGCCGCTGAATATCGCAGGCGCAGCCCGCATCAACATACTTGGCGAACACGCCATGGTGCCGGCGACAGCACGCTGTCGGGCAAGACCTTTGGTTCACATGCGACGTACCCGGGCCGGGGCGGTAGCATGGGAATCATTGCGTCCATCTGCCCCAGCCCGCCGGAGTTTTCATGCAAGCCCTCGTTGTATCCGCACTCGCCGTCGCCCTCGCCGAAATGGGCGACAAGACACAATTGCTGTCGTTGATCCTCGCTGCAAAATATCGTCGGCCATGGGCGATCATCGCCGGCATCCTCGTCGCCACCTTGTGCAATCACGCCCTCGCCGGTGCGCTCGGGACGCTGGTCGCGCAATGGCTCACGCCGCAAGTGGTGCGCTGGATCACCGCCATTTCTTTTCTGTCGGTCGCCGCGTGGACACTGGTGCCGGACAAGATCGACGAGAAAGACGCCGCGCGCGGCACCGGCCACAGCGTTTTCATCGCCACTGCGATCAGTTTTTTCATCGCCGAAATGGGCGACAAGACACAGATCGCAACGATCGTGCTGGCCGCCGAATATCACCCGCTGTGGCAGGTCGTGGCCGGCTCCACGCTCGGCATGCTCGCGGCCAACGTGCCGGTGGTTTTGCTGGGCGCGCGGTTCGCGGAAAAAATTCCGTTGCGCGCGGCGCGCATCGTCACTGCATTGCTCTATGCCGGCCTGGGTTTGTGGATTGCCTTCAGCGGCTGATCGAACGTCGAGTAGTCAGCACTGGAAAATCGAAATTCGTGATCGGTCGCGATGCGGCTGTGCGCCTTGCGCGTGCGCGCCGGCATCGACTACGCTGCGGTGATAACACCAGTCTTCCGATCGTTGCGGATCGGGCCATCGCCCAATCACCGGCTGGCCCCGATGCGGAGTTCGGTTTCATCGCCAGCAATACGGCATCGCCGTGCGGGGAGTTAATCGCGTGCAGGATATTCTCGGAAACATGCCGACCAGGACAACACGCGGAGCGGCCGCATGAGCATCAAACTGCGTCTGATCCTCATGAACTTCCTGCAGTTTTTCGTCTGGGGATCGTGGCTGCTGACGATCGGCGCGTATTGGTTCCAGAACCGACACTGGTCGGGCACGTCGTTCGGCGCGATCTTCTCGACGATGGGCATAGCCTCGCTGTTCATGCCGTCGATCACCGGCATCATCGCCGACAAGTGGATCAGCGCCGAGAAACTGTACGGCCTGTTGCATATCGGCGGCGCGATCGTACTGTTCACGCTGCCGATGGCCGAAAGTCCGACGACGATGTTCTGGATCATGCTGCTGAACATGATGTTCTACATGCCGACCATCGCGCTGGCGATTTCGGTGGCGTACAACGCGCTCAAGGACGATGGCCGCGATGTCGTGCGCGATTATCCGCCGATCCGGGTATGGGGCACGATCGGTTTTATCGTCGCGTTGTGGACGGTGAGTTTGCTGCATCTGGAAACTTCCGCGGCGCAATTCTACGTGGCCTCGGGCGCATCGTTGCTGCTTGGACTGTACGCGTTCACCTTGCCGAAATGTCCGCCGAAACTCGGCAAGTCGCAGAGCCGTCTGCTGATCGACCGACTTGGCCTGACCTCGTTCGCGCTGTTGAAAAATCCGAACATGGCGGTGTTTTTTTTCTTCGCCATGCTGCTCGGCGCGGCGCTGCAACTGACCAACGCCTACGGCGATACCTTCCTGCACGATTTCGCGAGCATCGATCTTTACAAGGACGCAGCCACGCCAGATTACTGGTCGATGTTTATTCGTGCCGCTGTCGTATCGGTCGGAGCCATCGTGCTGATGCTAGCGCTGCGCAACCCTCTGCGTCGTTATTTCGGCTCATCGGCGAAATATGGCTGGATGGTAGTGCCTCTAGCCGCCGCTGTAGCGATAACGCCTGCATGGGTCGTCATAAAGTATCCGGCGATCATCATGTCGATCTCGCAGATATCCGAAACGCTGTTCATCCTCGCGATTCCGTTTTTCCTGCGCCGCTTCGGCATCAAGACGGTGATGGTGATCAGCATGCTCGCGTGGTTCCTGCGCTTCGGTTTGCTCGCGTACGGCAATCCCGGCGGCGGACTGTGGATGATCGTGCTGTCGTGCATCGTCTACGGCATGGCGTTCGATTTTTTCAACATCTCCGGTTCGCTGTTCGTCGAAACCCAGAGCGATCCGAAAATCCGCGCGAGTGCGCAAGGCCTGTTCATGGTGATGACCAACGGCATCGGTGCGGTGCTCGGCAGTTCGCTCAGCGGCATCATCATCGATCGTTATTTCACGCTGGCCGACCAGAGCAAGGATTGGCACGGCATCTGGCTGACGTTCGCGATCTACGCGCTGGTGATGGCGGTGTTGTTCGTGCCGCTGTTCAAGCATCGGCACGATCCGGCGGCGATGCGCAGCCTGCATGCCGACAATCGCCTCGGCGCCTGAGCGTTGCGCACGACCGTGGTGATGCCCGCGCAAGTTATCGTGGTCGGCAGTTACGTGCAGGATCAAACCTGGCTGGTTGAACGTTTTCCGCACGTCGGTGAAACCCTGCGCGCGCACGGTTTCAACACCGGACCGGGCGGCAAGGGTTTCAACCAGGCCATCGCCTGCATACGACAAGGTGCGGCAGTAACTTTCATCGGTGCGATCGGCAACGATGCACTCGGCGGGATCGCGCAACACATTGCCGAGCATGAAAACCTGCCATGCCGCTGGCAGATCCGCGACGATCAACCGACTGCCGCGGCCGGCATCACGGTGAATGCGCGCGGTGAAAACCAGATCGCGATCAGCCTCGGCGCAAACGAACATCTCGATGCGGATTTCGTGCGCGCGCAGGATGATATGTTCGCCAGCGCGAGCGTACTTTTGCTGCAGATGGAAAACAACCTCGACGCACTCGCGGCGGCGCTCGATCTCGGCACACAACACGGTTTATTGCGGGTATGGAATCCGGCACCGGTGCATGCCGATCTGGATATCGCGCTGCTGCGGCGCGCCGATATCATCACGCCGAACGAAACCGAATTCGCATTGCTGCTGCAACGCTTCGGCAACACGACGATCGATCCGGCAAAGTTGTCGCAACATGACGATGCCACGCTGCATGCGCGCGCGCGGCAGCTCGGTGTGGCGACCGTTGTGATCACGCTGGGTGCGAACGGCAGTTTTGTTTCGCATGGTGAAAACCAACGCGGCGACAGCGCGGCCTGTTATCGCATCGCAGCGGAATCGGTAATGGTAATCGATACCACCGGTGCCGGCGATGCGTTCAGCGGCGCGTTGGTCGCCGCACTCGTGCTTTTTTGCGAGCGGCCATTTCGCGATGCGATACGACATGCGAATCGCGTCGCCGCGCTGTCTACCGAAACCATCGGCGCCGCGCCTGCTATGCCGAACTACGCAACAGTGATTGCACGTTTTGTCGACCAGGATATTTTTACCATCGCAAGGTAATGCCAGGATTCACCGATCAAGGAATGCAGCGGCTTTCGTGCATTATCGCCGCCCTGCTCCAGCGACGAGCATGCGTTACAGCTTCCGTATCGACACCGCGGCAATCGCGCCTTTCCTCACGACGGCCACCAGGCAAGTTCAGTTGTTTTCAGCAAGCGCTGCCAACCTCGGCGATGCGCCGCACATGCTGCAGGTCATACTTTATGGTCAGGCAACGGGATCTGGCTTGCGCATGTACGCTGCCTGCGCTTCACAAGCGAGCCATGTATGTTCCGCCAATCAACCGCTGACGCAAAATGTGAATGTGCTGCGCTTCGAGATCAACGTCGGCGCGGGTACCGCGGGTTCGGTACGTTATTGGATCAATGCCGACTTTACCGATCCACCCACCGTTGTTGACGACAACCATGGTATCGGCCTGGATAACGCCGCATCGGGTGGCGTGATTGCCGCCGAACTCGGCCTCAGTTCGGCAACCCCGGTGTTTCGAACCAATAATAGCGGCGCAGCCGTCGTATTCGATCAGATCCAGACCTCGGATGACGTATCCGGACCGAATTTTTTGCCGCGGCATTCTCGCAGTGTCGGGACTCAGCCAAACCGCCGTCCTCGAAGTCGACGGGCTTGCAAGAGCGATTGCAGCAACACCGTTGCGCAGGCGGCATGTTCAATCGTTAGCACGGCCGATTGCACCGAATAATCATTTCGCGATGCGAGATTCTGCGGTCTGCATTTAGCCATGGCTGCGGAAGATTGTTGCCCAAGCTGCGTACCCGCCAATTTGCAACAAACCACAAAACCGCGTTCGGCTTCGATTCGTGTATGGCTTGATTCACGCATGTCTACACTGATTCCGTTTCCGATTCCGCACGAGCACATAGTGGGCTATCGGTTCGGTCACGCCGAATTGCTGCTGGTATCCGAGCGTTTGCTGGTAGCCGGCAATGAAGTCGCGTTGTCGCCGATGGCCTGCAAGTTTTTGCTGGGATTATGCCGAGCGCGCGGTGCGCTGACCACGCGCAACGATACGTTTTATTTACTCTGGCCCGGCAGCGGCAGCGGCAGCGGCAGCGATGAAGCGCTCGCGTAAATCGTATTGAAGGTTCG
Source organism: Pseudolysobacter sp. (assembly GCA_043759455.1). Classification (GTDB taxonomy): domain Bacteria; phylum Pseudomonadota; class Gammaproteobacteria; order Xanthomonadales; family Rhodanobacteraceae; genus Pseudolysobacter. The sequence goes on along the minus strand of JAYVLO010000107.1, from coordinate 25,571 downwards.
TCCGGCGCTGGCGAGCAAAGGTCGCGGTTTTCGCCTAGAAACGCCGATTGAAACGGTGTCGCTCAAACCGACGTTGGCGTCAACATGCGCGCCTGCAGCCGACGTGGGCACTGCTACATGCCACGCCGGAGCCGCCCGATACTTCGCTGCTGGCCGATCTGAGTTCGCTCATCAGCGCGCGCCATGGTTGTTTCGCCGACGAGATAGACTTGCTGCGGCAAGATCTCGGCCTTGCGCGAAATACCGTCGCGACGCCACCGCAATTGCCTTATCCGAGGCGGGCACGCTGAATCACGTTCTGGGAAAATGCCCGTGGCGTCGACAACTGCACACGGCCGCTGGCATCGAGCGTGATACCGGTGACGCGCGCATCGGTACACCCGCTGAGCGGCGTGTTGACGACAGCGGCGCTGCCGAAACTCGTATCGAGCAAACCGCCGCGGGTGAATCGAGCTAGTGTCATGTTTGATGAAGTCGCGCCGGTCGGCAACGCGAAGCCGGCGATAAGCAGACGATTTGATGCGACCACCGCCACCGCGTTCACCGCGCCGCCGTTGGCGAATCCCACTACCGCGATAATGATTCTGCGGCATCACCGGATTGGCGCAATCCCCAGCCACGACGACGCAGTGATTGGTACCGATCAGCACGGGATAGCCATTCGCGCTGGCGATGCCGTTACTGTTGAACCTGAGATGCCCGTTGCCGATCGAAGCGGCAAAATCGTGGCCGTGATAGCGCACCAGCGAAAACTGGATATTGCTGCCCGAGCTCGGCGTGGAGTAGGCCGCGACGACCATCCGGCCCGCGCTGTCCATCGCCACCGCGTTGACGACCGCATCGCCGGGGGCGACGTGCGTGACGGTGTCACCGACGGGCGGATTCCGCGGAAAGGTACTCATTCCTTGCATGAGAAACTTGAGCGCTGCATGAGCATTCCATGAGCATCGGGAATTCCCCCGCAAGTTAAGCAGTTTGTGATCGACATGCACACGCGGACGGCACCGCGTTAAACTACAGCCATGCAAATCGGCCCATACCTGATCCAGCCAAATGTGGTGCTTGCGCCGATGGCCGGCGTCACCGACAAACCGTTCCGGCAATTGTGCAAACGACTCGGTGCGGGCCTGGCGGTGTCCGAGATGACGACCGCCGATCCACGTTTCTGGGGCACCAACAAAAGCCGCTGGCGCATGGATCACAGCGGCGAGCCGGACCCGATCAGCGTGCAGATCGCCGGCTTCGATCCGGCGATGCTGGCGGATGCCGCGCGCCACAATGTCGATCACGGCGCGCAGCTGATCGACATCAACATGGGTTGCCCAGCGAAAAAAGTCTGCAACGTGTATTCGGGCAGCGCGCTGATGCAGAACGAGGCACTGGTCGCGCGAATTCTTGTGGCGGTGGTGAATGCGGTAAACGTGCCGGTCACGTTGAAAATCCGCACCGGCTGGAATCACGAAAATCGCAATGGCGTGAGCATCGCGCATATCGCCGAAGATTCAGGCATCGCCGCGCTTGCGGTGCATGGTCGCACGCGCGCCGATCTGTACAACGGCGATGCCGAATATATGACGATCGCCGCGATTAAACAGGCGGTGCGCATTCCGATTTTCGCCAACGGCGATATCGATACACCGCAGAAAGCACGCTACGTGCTGGATGCTACCGGTGCGGATGCCGTCATGATCGGTCGTGCCGCGCAGGGGAGACCATGGATATTCCGCGAAATTACGCATTATCTCGCCACTGGCGAGATTCTGGCGGCGCCGGGGCGCGATGAAATCCGTGAGATTCTGATGGCGCACCTGCACGCGCTGTATGCGCATTACGGCGAGCAAAGCGGCGTGCGTATCGCGCGCAAACATCTCGGCTGGTACACGCGCGATCAGGCATTTCGTACCGTCGTCAATCGCGCCGAGAGCGCGCAACAACAATTGCATCTGACCGCAGCGTATTTCGACCGCAACCCTTCGAGCCAACTGGCCGACGCGGCGTGAAAACTGAGATGCCCAGTAGCCGCGAATGCGCGCGTCGAACGGTGTCGCGGCATGTCGGCTGAGGCTATCGAGCCTGGCGCATGCCCACTATGCGGCAATGCCAATGCCTGCATCATCGCAAGTGGCGATGGCGATGCCGACGTGCAGCGCTGCTGGTGTTGCCATGAGCACATCCCCCCCGGCGCGATCGAGCGGGTGCCGACCAGCGCACGCGATCGAGCCTGTATTTGTATGTGTTGCCTGCAACAGCTACGCAAGTGCCCGCCGCCGTGATAGTTAGCGCCGCGCCACTGCGTCTGGCTCGACTGAATGCCTTGTTGAAACCGCGAGGTTGAAAGCGTCAACCCGATAGATCCCGATTGGAAGTGTGCGTTGCGTCTCACGTTGCCGCAGACGGCAGCAACAGATGCCAGCGCGCGCTTGTGCGTTTCAGAGTGTCGGTATAATCTCGAACGGGAGCCAAGCGTGACGCATTCGGGGATGCATCCTTGGCTATTCTGGATAGCAGTCTTGGCCGGCATAATCGCTTTGGCCGGCGAATTGGCGAGAGATGTCAACCGATCATGGCAGGACGCGTTATTGACGCCTGCGAGAGTCGTTGCATTCACTCATCGGTCACACTCCGCAGATACCTTGGATTGCGCCCATAGCAGCGCATCCGAAAACGCAATCGAGGATCCCTACCTTGAACACTTTGAGCAAGATCATTTCCGCGCTGTTGCTGATCGCGCTCGCTGTCCCGACGGCGCAGGCGAGCGTGCACGATCATATCTACGCCAACAGTTTTGATATTCCAGCCGATGCACCGGCCAGCAAATCTGCGGCGGCACGATTCCTGACGCAGGCAACGTTCGGTCCGACCCAAAGCGACATCACACGCCTGATGGCGGTCGGTTACAGCGAGTGGATCGACGAACAACTCGGCATGCGTGCAACGCTGGGCGAACCCACAGTCGAGGCGGTGGTGAATGCGCGCATTGCCGGCGCGCAAAATACCGGCCAGACGCAGCGCTTGAATCGCTGGTTCTGGCAGGCCGCTTATGCGCCGGATCAGTTGCGCCAGCGAATGGCCTACGCCTTGAGTCAGATTTTTGTCGTCTCCGATCAGAGCAGCATGATCAGTGGCGACGTCGTGCCGATGACCGCCTACACCGATTTGCTCGCGCAGGATGCGTTTGCAATCTATCGCACCCTGCTCAAGGATGTGACCTACAACCCGACTATGGGCAAGTACCTCAACACCTTTCGCAACCTCAAGCCAAGTGCGACCACCAGCCCCGACGAGAATTATGCGCGCGAGGTGATGCAGCTTTTTTCGGTCGGATTGATCCAGCTCAAGATGGACCATTCACCGTTGCTGGTCGACGGGCTGACCGTTCCGACCTATGATCAGAGCGTGATCACGCATACCGCAAAGGTGTTCACCGGCCTCACCTTCAGCGACGCACCGATCGGCACCGGCGTGAACTATACCGGCGCCAATTTCTACGGCGGTGGCCTGACCTTTGCCGCACAATACAACCCGATGGCATGCTGGGGCACCGAGCTGTTCCCCTACTCGAATGGCAATATGCGGCATGACATCACCGGCGACGACGGCTCGCTCGGCACGCCGAAAACAGTACTCGGCGGTGCGACCATCCCGCCGTCGCAAACCTGCACGCTGGATCTCAGCAACGAACTCGACATCATCGCGGCGCATCAAAATGTGGCGCCGTTCATCTCGAACCAGCTGATCCAGCGGTTTGTCACGAGTAACCCGTCGCCTGCCTATATACAGCGCATCGCGACCGTGTTTGACAACAGCACCGGCGATCTGGGCGATGTGGTGAAGGCCATTCTCAGCGACACCGAAGCGCGCAATCCACCCGCAGCCGGCGTGGCGAGTGAGAGCGACAATTATGGCAAGTTGCGCGAGCCGCTGCTGCGCCTCACGGCGGTGTGGCGTGCGTTCAACGCACTCGCGCCGGCCACAGATACTTACGGCGAAATCAGCATGACCGGCAATACCGGGTTTCTCACCGCGTTCGGCCAGGGGCCGCTGGAGTCACCCACGGTGTTCAATTTCTACAGCCCGGATTATCAGCAGCCCGGCGTATTTGCCGACAACGACCTGAATTCGCCGGAGCTGCAAATTCTGAACGAGTCCACGGCCTATTCGACGATCAACACGTTCTACAACTTCACGGCCAATGCGTATCTGGGCATGACCAATCCGCCGACCAATCGACCGTTGATCGATTTGTCGGCGCTGACCGCGAACGTCGCCACGCCATCCCTGCTGGTGGCCACGATCAATGCCAATATGCTTTACGGCAGCATGTCCACCACGATGCAGATGACGCTGACCAACATGATCCAGTTCGGATTGAACGGTGCGACGTCATCCGAGAAGGCCTGGTCGGCAATCTATGTGACCATGCTATCGCCCGAATACGCCGCGCAGCGCTGAGGAATCGACCATGAGCCATAGCAAAAATTCCCGCCGCGATTTTCTCAACAAGTTGAGCCTGCTTGCGGCCAGTGGCGGCGCAGCAGCGATCCTGCCGCAACTGCGCATGATGAATACGGCGCTGGCGAGCACTCGCCCGAGCGCACTCTCCGGCTACAAGGCACTCGTGTGCGTATACCTGAGCGGCGGCAACGATTCCTGGAACATGCTGGTGCCGTTCGACAGCAACGGCAGCAACTTGCGCTTCGACGTTTACGCGGCGTCGCGCGGTGGTGTGTACGACCCGGCCACCAACGGCGGCGGACTCGGCCTGACGCTGCCGACCGGGTCGAATATCGCCTTGCAGAAAATCATCGACGGCAATGACGCGAGTTCCGCGACTAACCAATATTTCTTGCATCCGAGCTTCACCACGCCGTATCTGACGCAGACGCCACTGTCGACGCTTTATACGCAGGGGCATCTGGCGTTTGCGGTGAATGTCGGCACACTGGTCAAGCCGATCATGATGAGCGACTACAACAGCAGTCCGGCGAATCGACCGCCGCAACTGTTTTCGCATTCCGACCAGACCAGCCAATGGCAACAGGGCAATACCAGCACTGCGACGGCGGTCGGCTGGGGCGGATTGTGTGCCGAGAACCTGCAGGTGCAGGGAGCGAATCTGACCACGAACCCGGCACTGGCGCTGGCGATTTCGCTGGCCGGGGCGAATCGATTTGAAGTCGGCGCCAGTTCGGTGCCGTACCAGATGTCATCAAACGGCCTCAACGCGCTCAGCGGCGTGTGCAACCCAACCTGCACCGGCGGCGCCAGTAACAGCAGCGCGCGCGATGCCGCGCTGAATTCGCTGCTCGGCGAAACCTACGCCAACGATTTTTCCGGCGAATACAACACGGTGTTACAGCGCGCCCGTGACCTCTACACCAAGATCGGGCCAAACCTGCCGCCGAACTCTACCACCTACGTGCCCTCGACCGCCTTCCCGCCGAACAATTCGCTGGCATCGCAATTGAAAACGGTGGCGACCATGATCAAGCTGTCGAAGGCGCAAGGGTACGCGTCGCGTCAGATCTACTTCGTCCAGCTTGGCGGATTCGATCTGCATTCCGGCCTGATGTCCGGCGGCGGCAATCACGCCACGCTATTGACCCAGGTTGCGCAGGCACTCGGCGCGTTTTATACCTCGCTCGGGCCGACCGACGTGAATGCGCAGAACGAAGTCACAGCATTCACCATGTCCGATTTCGCGCGCACGCTGCAGTCCAACGGCTCAGGTTCCGATCATGGCTGGGGTGGTTTGCAGATGGTACTCGGCGGCGCGGTGCACGGCGGCAAGCTGTATTCGAACGGCGGCGGCCCGATCAGCGGATTTCCGAATCAATCGCTCGGTGGCACCGGCAGTCCGGCACCAAACAATTTCTCGCGCGGGCAGATGATTCCAGGCATCGGTGTCGAGCAGTACGCCGCAACGCTGGCGCAATGGATGGGCGTTTCGGCGACCGACTGCAATACCATTTTCCCGAACTTGACCAACTTCACGAGCAAGAATCTTGGGTTTGTTTGAGTCGCAGGATGGCGTGACCAAAAGCAGTGCCGCATCGGCATTGCCGCGATGGGTAATTGTGAGTGTCGCTGTCGCCAGCGCGCTTGGCGCATCGATGCTTGGGCGCTCTGCCAGCCAGGGCGTCGCTCCGAGCGGCTGCACCAGCATTCAAAATGTGCCGGCGAACTACACCATTTCCTATGGCGCCGCAGTGCAGGGGCTGTTCGATAATTTTCTGACCAACGGCGGTGCCGAAGGTTGTATCGATTGCCATACCAACGCACTCGGTACGCCGCCTGCTGGCAATCTCGACCTTACCGATGGCGTGTCCTGGGCAAACCTTGTCAACGTGACGAGCTTCGCAGATGCAAGTTTGAAGTACGTCGTACCGAACCATCCGGAACAGAGTCTTTTGTTCCAGAAGATCAATTGCGACACGCCGGCCGTCGGTCACCGCATGCCACTGGTTGATGGTCCGCTGAGCCCCGAACAACAGGCGTTAATCTACGACTGGATTGCCGGCGGCGCACCTTCAGGTACCACCAGCACGCTATTCCGCGACGGCTTCGATATTCGCGGCTTCGATCAATAGTTGATCGCCGAAGCTTTCGCCATCTTGCCGTTTGGATGGCCAAATACTTTTTATGCGTCAGGCGCAGAATTTGATTTCTGCAGTGCCATGAGCGAGTCGCTGCATGCAGCGATTCTCCTCACGCAGGTCAAAAAAGCCGACATCTTAAAAAACACCCGAAACTGTTAAGCTGCAAATCAGACATGGGGCGTGTATCATATTCGCCCTATTTATCTCTCCATCCGAAACAAAGGATATATGCGACGATGAGCAGTTATCTCTTCACCTCCGAATCCGTTTCCGAAGGCCATCCGGACAAGGTCGCCGACCAGATTTCCGACGCCGTTCTCGACGCCATTCTCGCGCAGGACAAGCGCGCGCGCGTCGCCTGCGAAACGATGGTGAAAACCGGCGTGGCGATTGTCGCCGGCGAAGTGACCACGTCCGCGTGGGTCGATCTCGAAGCGCTGACGCGAAAGGTGATTCTCGATATCGGCTACAACTCCAGCGACGTCGGTTTCGATGGCGAAACCTGTGGCGTGCTGAACCTGATCGGCAAGCAATCGCCCGATATCAACCAGGGTGTGGATCGCAAAAATCCGGAAGATCAGGGCGCAGGCGATCAAGGCCTGATGTTCGGTTACGCCACCAGTGAAACCGCGGACGGCATGCCGGCTGCGATCCATTATTCGCATCGTCTGGTCGAGCAACAAGCGAAGGTGCGCAAGCAGAAAAAATCGCCCTTGCCATGGCTGCGTCCGGATGCAAAAAGTCAGGTCACGTTGCGTTACGAAGACGGCAAGGCGGTCGCGATCGATGCCGTGGTGTTGTCGACCCAGCACGATCCGTCGGTCAAGCTCAAGGATCTGAAAGAAGGCGTGATGGAACTCATCGTCAAGCCGGTGTTGCCCGCGAAATGGATCCACAAAGGCACCAAGTTCCATATCAACCCGACCGGCAAATTCGTGATCGGTGGTCCGGTCGGCGATTGCGGCCTGACCGGGCGCAAGATCATCGTCGATACCTACGGCGGTTGGGCACGTCACGGTGGCGGTGCGTTCTCGGGCAAGGATCCGTCGAAGGTCGATCGCTCGGCGGCCTACGCGGCGCGTTATGTTGCCAAGAACATCGTGGCAGCCGGCCTGGCCGACCGTTGCGAAATTCAGGTCAGCTACGCGATCGGTGTGGCCGAACCGACGTCGATTTCGGTCACCACGTTCGGCACCGGCACGATCAGCGACGAGAAGATCGAAAAGCTGATCCGCAAGCATTTCGACCTGCGCCCGTACGGCATCATCAAGATGCTCGATCTGGTGCATCCGATGTATCAGCAGACCGCGAGCTACGGCCACTTCGGCCGCAGTCCATACGATGTGACATTGCCCAACGGCGAGAAATTCACCGCGTTCTCGTGGGAAAAAACCGACAAGGCCGCGCTGCTGAAAAGCGATGCCAAGTTGAAATAGTCGCGTTTGCTCGTTGAAAAAGGCCGCTAACTGCGGCCTTTTTTTTGCACTGTCTAGGGCACAGGCCTGCCACGCAGCAATCGCGCAGGCATCAACAAAAGCGCGCGCAGGAATTCGAACACGCCTTCCACCGCAAAACCGAGCAAGCGGAACGGCAGCAGCACCAGCCAGATCAGCGGATATAGCAGCAAGGCAAGCAACGCCAGCGGCCAGCAAAAAATGAACAGCAATAGCCAGAGGATAAAAGTCAGCATGGCGATGATTCCGGATTGTGACGTTTGACTGGTTCCGACATGGGGCTGGTCGACACGTGCACAAGGCAACCATGACATGAGTGATGGACCCATGCCGGATTCGCTGGGCGTGTCAGAATTTTTGTGTGTGAGGCTTTTCGTCGAGAGAGTCTCGTTTCACGAGGTTGTGATCGCGTCGGCATTCGAGCCGATGCCGTTGGCGAATCGATCATCCTAAAGAAGGGCGAATTGATTCATCGCTGTTTTCCAACTATTGGCCGCTCGGCAGCACCGCTGACGGCGTAAATGTCGGCGTCGCACCCGCAGGCAAACCAGTCGCGCTCAGGTTGACCGAACTCGAAAAACTAAGCTGTGCGGCCACGCTGAGATTCCACGTCGCCGGGGTGCCGGCGCAAACCTGATTCGCACAGACATTGCTGCGGACGCTGAAATCCGCGGTGCTGGTGCAGTTGTAGCAGACCAGTGCGAAATCCTGATTGTTGGTCGCAGCCGCGCTATTCGCCTTGCCCGAAAGCGTCGTCGTCGTGATGGTTACGGCGATGGCGCTGGTGGCGCCTGCCGGCACAAAAATCGCCTCGTAGCTGTTTTTGGTATCGGTGGCGGCGGCGCCGGCAGTGCTGAATCCGCCCGTGGCATTGAGACGTTACACATCGCAGACGCCGCTACGGTTGTACAACGAACTCGGACTGGCGGTGCCGTGGATATGCGTACCGGGCGCAATAATTTCCGGCTTGATGCGCGTGCCCTTGACCGGGCCGCGCGAGGCGAACGCGATCACATCCATCGCGTTATCGGCACCGGTGTTATCGATGGCACAACCGTCGGTCCACAGACCATCTTCATCGCTCGGGCGATAATTTTCGGAGGCGCCAACGGTCAGGATATTTTTCGCCGTGCTCGGTGTGCCGATGGTGGACGCACCGCTACCGGCGTTACCTGCAGCAAACACAAACAGCATACTTTGCTCACCGGCAGTGGTGGTATCGGCGTCGCGCATTGCGACGTCGTAGGCGCGCGCTGCGGTATCGCAGGCATTGATGCTTGCACTCCATAACGCCCGGCAACGGCGCAATCGCCGCGAGGTCGGTTTCGTTCAACATCATGCGGACCGCGTCGATGCCCGAAAAATCGGCCCACGCGCTCGACGCCGAGCCTCGCGCGAAGTGTAATACCTGCGACTTGACGTCGGCGCTGCCGGGATAAGTGACGACCGATACGGCTGCCTTGAAAACCTTGCCATTGGTCAGACCGGCAGCCACTCGATCAGCGAGCGGACGGCTGAGTTTCATATATCGCGAATAGCTGACGGTGTACTGGATCACGCCGCGCTGCGCCACGCGCTGGATCGCGGCATCGTCGGCTTGCACGATTCTCGAATCGCGCCGCCACCGCTGCAGCCGCGTCGTGTGTGGAATCAACCGTGACGATAGTGAATTCGATATTTTCGTCAACCAGCGTTGCCTTATTTTTTTTCGCGATCCTGGGCTTGCACAAATGCGCCGCATCCATGCAATACAGCAGGAAAGTGCCGTAGTCATGCAACATTCGCCATCCGGTGTGGTGCAAACGACTACGCCATGACGTTGATCGAGTCATCGATCATCCCGCGCATCTGCGCAAAACCGATCACGAACATCAGCGAAAATTTGCTGCCTCTTGCGCCGCCCCGTGCAGGCGCAGGATCACGCTTAAAAATTTCTACGTGCCCGCTATTGCACGCCGAACGCTCGGGCTTGCCATCGAGCGTGAGACTTCGTCAGATGCGCCAAAAAGTTGCGGCGGCGATGTTTAGCCATGGCGCGAATTGGCAGCGATTTCGAGATTTTTGCCAGCCACATAATCGAAAAATCTTCGGTCGCCGTCAGTACTGCCTTCGGTGCTTTTGAAAAAATACATCGTATTGACCAACAACTATCAGCCTTAAGCCTCGACCTGGTTGCGATCGAATTGCTAAAGTCGTCAAAATAGACTGACCGAAGGAATTGTCTTGCCCACGAATCTGACTCGTTTCGAGCCGCGCGTTTCTGGCACTCCGCTTATCAGAGCGGCGTTTTTTCTGACGCTGCTCATGCTTGTGCAAACTGCGAACGCGGAACGACTGCAACCGCCGCTGGAGCTGCTCTACAACCCGCTGAATGTGCTGGTGAGCGGCAAGGTCGACGAGATCAATCCACAGGGCCGGATCGTGTTCGCACGACAGGATGTGCTGAGCGCAAAGACTCGCCCGCCGGAACTGATCGATGTCAGGGTGCCGACGCAAACTCTCGCCGAGGTGAAGGTCGGCGAAAGTTATGTGTTGGCCTACAGCAATTATGTGCGTGACCCACGCAAGCCCGAAGCGCTGATCGGCAGCCCGGTCGGGCCCGTGCTGATCGTCAGCGAAGGGCTGGAACCGGCGCTATTCCGCGACACCGCTGAAGTACGCAAACTACTCAAACTCGGTCGCAGCGAACATGCTCGGGAATCACGCAGCAGCCTGAATTTGCTGCTGGCCGCGCTCAAAAACAACGACCCGCAGTTGCAGAATCTTGCGGCAGCACAGATCACGATGGAACCCGAGCTGCTGCAGCGAATCGAGCCGACCGACTTGCCGTTGATCAAGGCGCTGATAGCAAATGATCAGGCAGCCCCCGCCGCACGCGCGATCCTGCTGGTCGCAGCCAATCGCCACCCGGAGCAACTGGGACGCGAATGGCCCACGGAAATGGCGCTTACAATCATTACAACTACGCCTATTGACTTAAATTTGACTAAGTCCTTAGACTCAGGGGAGTTGGTGCTTTCTGCGTTCGATATGTTGGCCACGCTATCCCGCGATCTTCCGCTGGCCAGCGTGACGCGATGGATCGGCAGCGCCAATCCGGGAGTAGCCGAAAGAGCACTGCTGATCGTGCGCAAACAGGCTCCCGATCAAGAGCGCGCTGCCATTCAACGCGCACTCGACGATTCCTCACTGACACCGTTGACCCGACAGTTTTTGCAAGACCACTTGCGTCGCCTGAACTTGACCGACGAAAAAGTGCGTAGCACAGCGACGGATTCGCAAAAACACTAATCCATGCAGCACATCGGGTTCTTGCGGCAACGCCTTGCCCACGTAATGCAGACCTTTCACAGTCAATTCCTTATCTCGCAGGGGAAATCTATGTCCTTGAAAAAACCATGGCCTTTGATGCTGAGCATCTCGGCGTGTTTCGCGATCACGTCGCAAGCGGCATTCGCCAGCACTGAACAACCGAACAAACCGCAACCAAAAATAATGATGGATGCACGCCACGACGTTTCCGCACCGATGCGCGACATCGTCAAGACGCTGCCGGCGGTAAAGTCAAAAGGTACGAATGAAGAACCGTTCCTGATTCCGAATCTGTTTCTCAAGCCGCCACGCAATCAGTTCAGCGGCAATGGTGCGTTGCTTGAACCGCAAAAAAATCGTTCTATCCAGAAAGGGTTCACCGGCACGCCGGCGCCAGCAATCATCAAGAGTTTCGACGGCATCAACAGGACCAATAGCGGTTGCGGCTGCGAGCCACCGGACACCAACGGTGACGTCAGTGACGTGCAATACATTCAGTGGGTCAATACCGCGTGGGCGATTTACGACAAATCCACCGGGGCGGTGATTCCGAACGGTCCCTCCAGCTATACCGCAGGCAATTCGTTCTGGGCCGGCTTCGGCGGCAATTGCGAAACGAATAACGACGGCGATCCGATCGTGCTCTGGGATGCGATCGCGCGGCGCTGGGTTGCAAGCCAGTTTGTGGTACCGGGTGGTATTGCCAGCAATGCCGGTGCAGCGCAGTGTTTTGCGATCTCGACCGGCGAAGACCCGACCGGCAGTTATTATCGCTACGAATTCGATTCCACCTACTTCGGCGATTACCCGAAGATCGGCATCTGGGCCGACGACAGCGGTACGCAGGATGCGTATCTGTTGACCACACATCAGTTCGATGACTCCAATGGCGGGGCTTTTGTCGGCGCCCGGCTCGCGGCCGTGCAGCGAGACAATATGCTGCAGGGTTTGCCGGCATCGATGGTTTCATTCGACACCTATCCCGGTTCGGCCAACAACTACGGCATCCAGGCCTTGCATCTCGGCGGAACCAACAAGGCCGCGGCATTTAGCTGCCCGGCATTTGTGCACTTCGATGCTGCCAGCAGCAGTTATCGGTTCTGGGATCTGTGCCTGAACTGGGTTTCTCCTAATAACAGCGCTCTGTCGGCAGTACCCACGCAGCTGAAAGCGAATCAGCAATTCATGCCTGATTTCGACTCTTCGGTGCAACCGGGCACCACGGCGGTACTCGACAGTTTTGGTTCAAACATGATGTATCGCGCCACCGCACGCGCGTTTCCTGCGGGCGCGCCTGAACGTGTATCGGTGGTGGTCAATCACACCGTCAAGGCCGATGCCAATCAAGGCGGCATACGCTGGGTGCATTTCGGACTCAATCCCGGGCCAAGTGATCGCATATTCGCTGATAATTTCCAGACCATTGGTGTCCCGCCGATTCCGATAGTAGCGCCCACGCCTTTAACAAAGGCGATCCTCGATCAAGGCGTCTATGCTCCGGATACCGACACGCGCTGGCTCGGCAGTATCGCGATCGATGCGAATGACAATATCGGCGTGGGTTATTCGGTATCGAGCAGCACCACAAAACCGCAGGTTCGTACCACGGGCCGGACCTCGTCCGATCCTGCCGGCACCATGCGCGACGAGCAGAGCTGCGTCGTGGCGAACGGCGTGCACACTGGCACCAGCGGTCGTTGGGGCGATTATTCGACGATGAGTGTCGATCCGTCGGATCAGTGCACGTTCTGGTTCAGCACCGAATATTTCCCGATCAATTCCATCAGCACGTGGTCGACACGCATCTGCAGCTTCAAGTTTGCGAATTGCGGCAGCGCAGATTTTGCGGTGGTTTCCGACACGCCGAGCCGCCTCGAAATCTGTGGCGCGACGGCCAGCAGGGATCCGAGTTATGCGTTGCGTGTGGGTGTATTTAACGGCTACAACAGCGGTGTGACTTTGGCGGCGACCGGATTCCCTGCTGGCGAAACGCCGACCTTCTCGCTGAATCCATTACCCTCCACGCCGCGCTCGTCGTTGCTCACGTTGGTGGGCGGCAAGTTGCTGCCATCGGGCGAATACAGCGGTGTAGTCTCGGCGACCGATGCAGTGCCCAATAGCCGCTCGATCAGCCTGAAACTCGGGGTATCGTCGAACGTTCCTGCGCAGCCGACTCTGCTCACGCCGGCCAATGGTGCGAGTGGCGTCAAGGTTGTGCAAAACCTCACGTGGTCGGCCACCACAGGGGCGCTGCATTACAAAGTGGAAATCGCCACAGATGCCGCATTCACCAATATCATCGCCTCGGCCACGGTGGATACCACGAACTGGTCGACGCCGCTGCTGCAAAACACGACCACCTATTACTGGCGTGTCACGCCGCTGAACTACTGCGGCACCGGAGCGATCTCCAACACGGCAGCGTTCACCACGGGCGTACCGGGAACCTGCCCGGCCGGCACCACCTTGACCAGTGTCTACAGTGAAAGCTGGAATAGCCATACCAACGATGGCTGGACGCTCGATGGCAGCGGCAGCACCACTTGGGCACTCACTGCCAGTCCGCCAGCGGGAACCGGTTTCGGCGCCAACAGCTATGCGTTCTACATCCAGGACAATGCAGTCACTAGTGATCGCGGACTGATTTCTCCTGCCATCGTCATTCCATCGGCAGGCGTGCAAGCAGTGATTCTGTCCTTCGATGTTTATCACGCGATGGAAGACGACGGCACTGGCGGCTGCTACGATGGTTTGTATTTGCAAGCCAAAGCCAGCCCGGCCACGGTGTTCGGTTATCTCGGACCGGAACGCATGCTGACCGATCCTTACTCAGGCTTGTCGGATTACAGCGCCACCACTCAGGAATGGTGCACGGTATCCGCAGGTGTGCAGCCCAAACACTCGATCGTGGATATGGACAGTTTCGCCGGGCAAACCGTGCAACTGCGTTTTGATGCCAATAGCGATAGCGGTGCCACGACCACCACGGTGCCAAACGGTGTGGCGATCGACAATGTCAAAATCGACATCTGTCAGTAGGACATTGTTCTGACCGGCCTAGTACAAGGCCGCGCAAGACTCGACCACCGCCTCCCTCAAGGCGGTGGTTTTTTTTGCGTCATGCATGCGCCGTGGACGCCAATTTCACCGCCGGAAAGCTATATATCTTTCCATCCGCAACAAGCGATATAATTTGCATCGCTTACCGCAGGTTAGCCAGAATTTCTCTCCACCTTCCTTGAGGGGCGCTGCGACGGAGCGGGCTTTTTGCCTCCGCCACGCTCAGGGACAGGTCAGCAACAAGCGCGCCGTAAAGACAGATCTGCACTGCCGTGCCGACCGTCAAAACTGGAGTTGTCACCATGAATGCCGTTGTCAAACTCAATAGTCAGGATTACAAAGTCGCCGATCTCAGTCTCGCCGACTGGGGCCGCAAGGAAATCGAAATCGCCGAGCACGAAATGCCCGGGCTGATGTCGATCCGCAAGAAATATGCGCCGCTGCAACCGCTGAAGGGCGTGCGTGTGACCGGTTCGTTGCACATGACCATCCAGACTGCCGTGCTGATCGAGACGCTGGTCGACCTCGGTGCTTCGGTGCGCTGGGCGTCGTGCAATATCTTCTCGACCCAGGATCACGCTGCTGCCGCGATAGCCAAAACCGGCGTGCCAGTGTTTGCATGGAAAGGCGAGTCGCTCGAAGAATATTGGGATTGCACGCTCGATGCGATCACCCATAACGGCAACCAGGGCCCCGAGCTCGTGGTCGACGATGGCGGTGATGTGACCTTGTTCATCCACAAGGGTTTCGAGATGGAAAACGGCGATACCTGGGCGAAGACGCCATCGTCGAATCACGAAGAACAGGTAATCAAGAATCTGCTCAAGCGCGTCGGTAAAGAGCGTCCGGGTTTTTTCAGCAATATCGTGAAAGCCTGGCGCGGTGTTTCCGAAGAAACCACCACCGGCGTGCATCGCCTGTACCAGATGGTCGAGCAGGGCAAGCTGCTGGTCCCCGCGATCAACGTCAACGACTCGGTCACCAAGTCGAAGTTCGATAACCTGTACGGCTGCCGCGAATCGCTGGCTGATGGCCTCAAGCGCGCGATGGACGTAATGCTGGCCGGCAAGCTCGCGGTCGTCTGCGGTTACGGCGATGTCGGCAAGGGTTGCGCACACAGCTTGCGTGCTTATGGTTGTCGCGTTGCAGTAACCGAGATCGATCCGATCAACGCCTTGCAGGCGGCGATGGAAGGTTTTGAAGTCACCACCGTCGAAGATACGCTTGGCCGCGGCGACATCTACGTCACCACCACCGGCAACAAGGATGTGCTGACGTTCGAGCACATGTCGCAGATGAAGGATCAGGCCATCGTCTGCAACATCGGCCACTTCGACAACGAGATCCAGGTCGATCGTCTGAACGAAACAAAAGGCGTTTCGCGCACCAACATCAAGCCACAGGTCGATCGCTACAAGTTTGGCGAAGGGCGTGAGATCTTCCTGCTGGCCGAAGGCCGTCTGGTCAACCTCGGTTGCGCCACCGGCCATCCAAGTTTCGTCATGTCGAACAGCTTCGCCAACCAGACCTTGGCGCAGATCGACCTCTGGGCCAACAAGGACAAGTACGAGAAAACCGTGTATCGCCTGTCGAAGAAACTCGATGAGGAAGTCGCCCGTCTGCATCTGGACAAGATTGGCGTGAAACTCACGCGTCTGACCGTTGATCAAGCTGCCTATCTTGGCGTCGATGCTGATGGTCCGTACAAGCCTGAGCATTACCGCTACTAAGCCGAAGAGACGAAAAGACGAAAAGACGGGTAGACGAGCAGATGAACTCGCGCATGCATGCCGCTCATCATGATCTTGAGGTAGGGCAGGAAGCCATGCGGTTGGTGCGGGACATCTACTTGGCTACCCGTCGACCTCCGGTTGACGAACGTTTGGGTCTGAGCGCGCAAATGCGTCGAGCGGCGGTCATCATTCCAGCGAATATCGCCAAGGGTGCAGCTCGGGGTAGCAAACGTGAATTCCATTCGCCTTTTGCACATTGCACGCGGATCGTTGACTGAACTCGACACCCAGGTCCGGCTGCGCAGGGACCTGGGGTTCTTGGATGACACTCAAGCCTTGTGCAGTACGATCGAACGGCTGTTCGCGAAATTGAATGCTTTCATCGCGTACAAGCCGAAATCGGTAAAGCAAACTCTCTGTTGGAATTGCGGCTCCCCCGTCTCTTCGTCTCCTCATCTGTCCGTCTATCCCATGCCAATCAGTTTCGAATTTTTCCCGCCGAAGACCGACGAACAGCGCGATACGCTGGACAAGTCCGTCGCAAAATTGTTGCCACTGAAACCCGAGTACGTATCGGTGACATTCGGCGCGGGTGGTTCGACCTTGAACTACACTCACGATACCGTCGTTGCATTGAAGCGCGAACATGCGCTCGATGTCGCACCGCATATTTCGTGCATGGGTGGCACGCGTGCGGAGATAAAATCGCTGCTCGACAATTACATCGCTGCGGGTATCACGCGACTCGTCGCGTTGCGCGGTGATATGCCTTCGGGCATGGCTGCGTTCGGTGAGTTCCACTACGCCAGCGATCTGGTCAAATTCATTCGCCAGCAGACCGGCGATCATTTTCATATCGAGGTCGCGGCCTATCCGGAGTTTCATCCGCAGTCCGAATCTGCCGAAGCCGATCTGAAGCATTTCAAGTACAAGGTTGACGCCGGTGCAGACGCGGCGATCACGCAGTATTTCTACACACCGGATGCGTATTTCCGCTTTGTCGAGGACGTTCGCAAACTTGGCGTAACCGTGCCGATTGTTGCCGGAGTGATGCCGATTTCGAACTATTCGCAACTGCGTCGTTTCTCCGAAATGTGCGGCGCGGAAATCCCACGCTGGATGGCAAAACGTCTGCACGCGTTCGGTGACGATGCCGATTCGATTCGTGAGTTTGGCGCGGAGATGGTGGCGGACCTGTGCTATAAATTGCTCGCGGGCGGCGCACCTGGAATCCATTTCTATACGTTAAATCGCTCTCGGGCGACCATCGCGATCTGCGAGCGGCTGGGGTTGTCTGCAACTTAGCCGCAGCGATGTGCGTCGTGCTGGCGACCGCGCCAAGCTGAGCCTTGTGAGGCCGCTGCGCCCAACGGAGGAATCATGGCGCTCGATACTCCCACCGCTGCTGAATTCGAGCCGCTGATCGGCCAGTCGTTGTCGGTCGAATTTTGCAACGACCGAATCGCTCCGTCTTCCGCAGACACTCAGCAGTCTCGTTTTGAAAATCGCTTTTCGAACGCTACCTGAGACAGCCCGCCGTTGTATCCATGCGGCCTTTGCGTGTTGTAAAACATTGCGATGTAGTTGAACACGTCGGACTTGGCGGCGTCCCTTGTGACAGAGATTTTCCGCTCGATGCGTTGATGCTTGAGCCACTGGAAAACGCTTTCAGCCACGGCGTTGTCAGGGCAGTTGCCGCGCCGGCTCATGCTGCTCACCAAACCGTGTCCTTTGAGAAAAGCTTGCCAGTCATGGCCGGTGAACTGCGGGCCTTGGTCCGAGTGAACCCGTAGTTCCGCTGACGGCTTGCGCCGCCAGACTGCCATCATCCCGGCCTGCAGCAAGGCTCGGCGGCATGGCCCCGCCGACGATCTGCCGCGAGAACAGGTCCGGCACGATCGCCTGATACAACCCGCGTTCGTGCGTACGGATGTATGCGTACTTCACCTGGACAGTTTGGCCACGTAGGTTGCGGCCTTTTTCAAGATATCGCGCGCCTCCGTGACGCGACGCAATTCGGCCTTTACCCGTCGCAGTTCCGCCGCGTGATCGGTTTCCGTCCGGCGTGCCGCAGCGGGCTGCTGGCGCTGTCGCTGCCCGGCGTACAGGCGGTGAATCGAAACGCCGAGTCGGCCCGCCACATCAGCCACCGAATGTACGTTTGTTCGTGCGGTATCTGCGCTTGGCGACCGGCCTACCGGGCGGCGGTGATGCAGCATTCGGCCGGAATGGCAAACTACGGCGTCGCCTGAGTCGCACCAAACAACGTCTGCAGCCACGGATTTACGCGGATGTCGATTACGAGATGGACGCGATCATTTGCGCCATCATTGGTGATGCGATGCGGCAAGTCGAAATTGATGTACCAGCATTCGCCGGCGCGCAACGACAATCGCTGACCATCCAGCCTGAAGTCGACCCTGGGGTTGGTATGCACCGGCACATGCAGCCGTGCCACGCCCTCCTCGTAACAAAGGCCGCAGTCGCGATGTTCATGGATCTGCGCACCTGCCGCGAGGCGCAGGAAACGTACCGATTCGATCGGGCATTCGAGCTGCGCGAGAAACCGTGGCACGTAGGAGCACGCAGCCATCGCTGCGGTATCGGCAAAGTCACTGCGATTCGGATCGGAATATAGCGGTACATGCGTGCCAGGAACGCCGCGCAGCGGAATGCCACTCCAGTCGCCGCTGTAATAACCCGTGTTGAAATGCGGACTCCAGCCTGTAGCTGTGACCGCAGCCAGATCCGCACGCAGCGCGTCAAGATCGCACGATAGAGGTAACTGCAGATGATGGATTGTCACCGGCTGCTGCAGGCGAATCGCCTCAAGCGCGGCGTAATGCGGGTTGATCCACTGCGCTGCGCGTGCGCGTAAGGCAGCGCCGGCCTCGGCTTGTTTTGCCGCCCGATCGTCGCTGAAAGACTCGTGCGGTCGTTTGGCGTGCCGCGTCAGCACCGCCGCCAGACGCGCGCGATCAGGTGCCTTCGGATTCAGCCCAAGCGCGGCCGGCAGGCGTGTAGTCAGCGCCGCCGGGAGTTCGTTGTAGTTCAACAACTGCGTGGCCCCGGCATGCGGAACGATCGCGGCGCAGATCGCACCGATGACTCGTGCGGCGTGATTTTCCGGTGTGTACTCGACGGCGGGGTTCTCGCTATTCGCCACGACCATATCCGGTACCAGCCCGGCCACGGTGTGCCGTCCCGGGACGCGCGCGTGAGACACCATCACCTCCACCGGATCGCGATAGACGAATAGCCACGGCGCGGCAACGACACGACGGATTTCAGCCAGCGCCAGCGTGTGCCAGGCATCGAGCTTGAAACACACGGCGCTATCTCCTTCTGCCGGTTGCGCGAGTGCCGCGACCACACCGCGCAGGAGCAGCCAGTCCGGATCATGGCCGCTGCGTGCAAGCATCACGGCGCCATCTAGCAGCGCCGACTCACTCAACACACGCATGCCCGGCCAGGCTTTGAGTGCTTCGGCGACCAGAGTCGAGCCGCAACGCGACATGTGATAGATCAGGCCGGCCACCGGCAAGGACTCGGCCATGAGCACCGCGACGAATTCCGCGCTCAGCGGCGTGCGCACGGCAAAATATCGGTTCAACGGCAAGGCGCGCAGTTCGAATGCGGTCAGCTCATGAAAAACCTGACCTGCGCGCGCTGCACCGCAGCCCCACACCAACTCATGGCCGTGGGGTCCAAACTCCAGTGCGAACGGCTGCCAACCCTGCCGCATCGGCAATGACCATTGCATCAGGCGACAACCGCTTGGCGTTGGCGTGGGCGCCGCCAGTCTGGCCTCGGTAACGGCGTCGAAGTCGATCCCGCGTTCGCGCGCGATTTCGCGCAACGCAGCAACAAACGCGTCTTGCGCTAGCGATGCGGCGAGCGTCGTGGCAAGTTCGGGCTCGCTCGCGATCAGCACGGCGCAACGCGCCAGCGCATCGCTCTGAGCAAGCGCGGTTGGCGGTACGTTTGTCTTGGCGTCACTCGGGGATTCTGAGATCATCGCTGCTGGCTCAATACGCTGGAAATCACGGACATGCTCGAACGGCTCGGCGCGGAAGATTTTGAAAATTTGCCTGACAATTCACTCCGCCAGCTCCGCCCGACCGGGCCGGTGACGCTCGAAGTCATCAAGGTCGTGCGACTGCCGGCCGCACTGCGCCGGGTAGCGCCGTTTGCGCTGATCCTGCGCGAGAGCGGCGCGAAATCATGGGAGCCCCAAGGCACCTTTGTCTACGACCATCCCACGCATGGCGAGCTGGCCCTGTTCACCGTACCGATCGGGCCGGATGCGCACGGCATGCGCTACGAAATCAATTTTAACTGAGACCGGTCGCACGCGGCTGCAAATGCAACAGGTCGTAGACCTCCCCTGGTTCAACCAGCACAAAACCGAGCCTGTCGTACAAGCGTCGCGCCGGGTTGCTGGCCTCGACGTGCAACGCAACCCGTCCACCGTCGCGCTGCGCCTCGGCGATCACCTCGCCGAGCAATGCCGAACCCAAGCCGTGATTGCGTAGCTCGGGAATCAACGCAATATCCAGCACCAAAATCTCGACCGGGCTGCGATAGATGTAGATGCGCCCGATCGCGACGCCGTCGCGCTGCACCAGCAGGAAATCCGCGCCGGCAAACGCGTCATGATAAAACGCGTGCTGGGCGTTGAACTGCTGCTCGATAAACGCATGCTTGAACTCATCTGTCCACGCCACCGGCGCGAGCTCGTCGGCCCGTGTTTGTGCATACAGCTCACGCAGGAACGGCATATCCTCGGGCGTGATCGGCTGCAGCGTGATACCGGCGGGCCGGCTTGCGCAATCGCCGAGCAAGGCGTGTGCGGAAACGACCATGCTCAACAACCAACCCCGCCGTCGAAACAGCATGCGACAGCCATGCTCGCGTCGCCAGGATGCATTTGCCGCGCGCCGTGGTCGCGGTGCAGTCGTGCGCTTGCGTCCGACGCCACGGCCGCGCCGCGTCGCACAAGCATACCGTGGCGACCGGCGATGCGGTCACCAAACGACATCGTCATCGGTATCGCTCCTCGGCTAGTTGCGCGCCGGGAACACACCGCTCAGCGCGATGATGAAGGTGATCGACAGGCTCGGCATGATGTTGTTGTGCGGTTGCGTGCCACCCTGCGGGGTCAGCGTGGTCGGCGACAATTGCACCGCACCTGAGCCGGGCACCAAGGGCGCGTATGGCGTGCCGCCGTTGCCGGCGGCGAAGGCGGCGCCCGCGACAGGCGCTAGCGATGCCTGCACCTGGCGCCCGCTGGCGCCCATCAGCTGGTGCGGATGCATCGGCATTTCAGGCTGCAGCAAAGTCACGGTCGCCGAGCCGCCGTTTTCGCCGATCACACGCGGGGTAAGTGCGGAGCCGTTGCCGGTGCCTATGGGGATGCTCGACTGCAGATTGGGCAGACCGAAATTCGTCGTGCCGTTGCCGCCAAAGGCGGTGCCGAGTAGAGAGAACAGCGCCGTATTTTGCTGCACCGCCATGATCGCGCCGTCGCAAAACGCATTGCCCGTCGGCGCGAAGCTGCCGGCAAACATCCTGATTTCACCGAGAAATGGTTGGGTCATGGCAGACAGTCCTCAGTTATGCGAAGGGAAAACGCCGTAAACGGCGATGATGAAAGTGACCGTAACGAACGGCTGCATGTTTTCGTGCGGCAGGTTGCCGCCGCTGACCGAAATGGCACCGGGGGCCATCGGCGTGGCAGGCACGATTGGCGGCGTGACCGAGACGTCGTACATCTTCACGGCGGTCGGCGTAGCCGGAATGTTGTTGGCCGGCGCAGGCGACGAGGCAGCAGCAGTATTGACCGTAAACGGATGCGAATGCTGCGGCATCTGCGTTTGCAACAAGGTAACGCTTTCGGTGCCGGCCGACTGGCCCTGTACATAGGTCGTGTTCGAGCGCGCCCTGCCCATATGCACCGGTGCGCGGCCACGCAGATCGGGCAGCGCGAAGGACTGCACGCCGTCGCCGCCATAGGTGGTGCCGATCAGGGCGTAGAGGGTGTCATATTCCGCGATCGATAGCAGGCGTCCGTCGCACGGCAGGTGTCCGACGGGGGCGAAGTTGCCACCGAACATCCGGATCTCGCCAATAAAGGGAGTAGTCATGACTGAGGTGGCTCCTAGTTGCGCGAAGGGAAAACGCCCTGCAGGGCGATGCAGGCGTTAAGTACGAGATACGGTTGCTGATTCGGATGCGGCTGGCTGCCGCCGGCCGGAGTCACGGTCAGCGCGGCTAACGGCACAGGGGTGCCGACACCTGATGAGACATACATGTTGCTGCCCGCGGCTGCGCCGGCCAGAACGGCGTTGGCTTCGGGTCCGGCGCTACCCGCTGCCGTCATGGCGGAAACCAGGTGGCTGTGCGCCGGTAGCTCTTGCAGGCTCAGCGTGTGATTTTCTTCACCGACAAACGCGCCCAGCGGATAGGTGTTGCTGCGATGCATCGGCACACAGCCCTGCAGGTTCGGTAACGCGAAGGTGCGGATGCCGTCGCCGCCGTAGGTTGTGCCGAGGATCGAAAACAGCGCCTGGTATTGCTGGATCGGCATCAGCTGGCCGTTGCACAGCGCCCAGCCGCGCGGCGGGAAATTGAAACCGAACATGCGCATTTCGCCGATATAAGGTTGGGACATCTTTCCGCTCCTTTGTTGTCATTTGGTCTGATGGGCTGGGAATGTTCGCTGTGCTCAGGGTGCGATTGGACAGGCAATGGCGCTGGTGAAGGTGACGCTCGCGCCCGGCGCGGTTTCGGCGATCGATGGGCCGCCGGGTCCCGACAACGTGTTCTGCGCGTTCATGTAGTTTTGCAGGATGGTGGCATTAGTCGTATTCGATCCTTGCACCTGGTACGTGCCGCTGTTGACCGTCCATTCGAGGCTCAGGCCGTCGGCATCCACGCCGATTGAGTTCTGGGTGCCCTTACCGAGCGACGACGACGTATTGCCGCTGATATTCGTGCACACCGTGCCATTGGGAGTCTGCGTGAACACAGTCATGCCATCATTGGCGGCCAGCGAAACCAGCTGGACGGTGTTGTTGAGCAACGACACATTCAGTTGATTCGCCGACGTGTAGGCCGACACGACATTGATGCCGTAGTGGGCTTTGACTTGCGAAACATTGTTATTGCTGATGCCCACGGTAAGGATACCGGCACCTTCGTTGGAAACGGCAATACCATCGCTGACGAGTGACCCCGAGTTCGGTGTCGCAGCCGTGCCAACGGTGTTGGTCTTGATGTGCCCGGTGTAGGTACCTGAACCGAACAGATCGACATCGATCGGCCAAGCGTTGATGCCGGTGAAGCTATTGTCGTGGATATTGAACGTACCGCCCGTGGTTTTGGTCGAGGACGTATGGTCGTAGACGCCATTGCCGCCAAGGTTGGCGAACGAGGACGAAGCCACTACCAAAGTACCAACGTCGAGCGCGTCGACGCCCGTGCTGGTGCCGCTAGGTATCGCCATATTGCTGAAGCTGGCGGAGGAAACGGTTATCAGCGAAATGGCATTCGCGGTGCTGGCCGCAATCGTGCCGCCCGAGCCCGCCGTCGTAGCAACGCCCGTCACGCTGAATGTGCCGGTGACGGTGTTCAGCGCGATGCCGCTGGCCGCGCCGTTCGAGGACACGCTGAGGAACGTAAACGTGCCGCCCGCATTCGCCAGGCTCACCGCAGTTCCGGTGGTCGTCGTGACTGTCACGCTGTTCTCTATGAGCGCACCCGTCGTCGTACCGCTATTGGTAATGCCGAGCACGGTACCGGTATTGATATCGAGCGAGCTGACGGTGACGCTATTGCCGGCCAGCGTGACGGTGCCGGTCAGCTTCGGCTTGCTCGTCGCCGTGGTGTTCTGGATCGTGATCGCGGAGATCGCCGGCAGGCTCGTGCCCTGCCCCCACAACGTGCTATTGGCCTTGAGTGAGATCACACCGGGCGTGGTCGTGGCCGTGCCGCCACTCTTGAGGAAGATTGTATTGCCGGCGGCGTGTGCGGTGCTCGCGCTGGCGAGCGTGTTGAACGGTGTGGCAGCCTCGCCATTGCCATTGGTCGCGGCCGAACCGTCGACGTACCAGACCATGCCCGAGGCCGTCACCGTCACCGTCACCGCGGCACTGGTGACGCCGTTGCCGTCAGTCAATACGTAGGTGAACGTGTCGGCACCGGTGGTATTCACTTTCGGCGTATAGAGGAAACTGCCGTTGGCGGCGATCGTGACGCTGCCGCCGAGCGTGGTGGCGACTGTGCCGACGCTTGTGGTCAGCGTACCGGGGCCGCTGTCGTTGCCGAAGATCGACGTAGCGCTGGAAACGTACGGCGTGGCCGGCGCTGTGCCACCGACCTGCAGCGGCGTATTGCCGACCGTCGTGTAGCTGTCACCGATAGCGACCGGCGCTACCTTGAAGCCGGCCAGGATATTGCTACCCGGGCATGTATTCACATCTGATACGTTGATCGTGACGCTGGCTGCCGCGACCGTCGTGGTCGGCGAGCCACTGACCACGCCCGTGGACGTGTTGATGCTCAGCCCGGCCGGCAGACCGGTTGCGCTCCAAGTCACCGGAGCGGTGCCACCGGTCTGGGTGAAGCTACTGCTGTAGGCGGTTTGATACAGACCATTCGGCAGCGTGCCGCTGACGGTGATCGCGGTGCACGGCGAGAGCACGGTCAGCGTGAACGACTGGATCGCTGGCGATCCGACGCCGTTGTTCGCCGTGATCGTGAGCGGATAATTACCGGCGGTGCCGGTCGCCGGAGTGCCGCTGAGCAGGCCGGTGCTGGACAACGTGACGCCGGTTGGCAATGTGCCCGTCTCGCTGAAGTTCGGGCCCGGATAGCCGCTGGCGACGACACTGAAGTTGCCCGCGCTACCGACCGTGAACGTGGTCGTATTTGCACTGGTGATCGCCGGTGCCTGGTTAACGATCAGGGTGAAGGTTTGCGTCGCACTGGGCGCGACGCCGTTCGCCGCCATCAATGTGATCGCATACGAACCGCCGCTGCCTGCCACTGGCGTGCCAGCGAGGATACCGGTGCTCGCGTTCAGCGTGACGCCTGAGGGCAACGCACCGGTTTCGCTGAAGTTCGGTGCCGGTGTACCGCTCGCGACTACCGTGAAACTGCCTGCGGTACCGACGGTAAACGTGATTGTGTTTGCACTTGTGATCGCAGGTGCCTGGTTGATGACCAGCGTGAAGTTCTGCGTCGCCGCCGTGCCGATGCCGCTGTTGGCGGTGATCGTAATCGGATAACTGCCGCCCGCGCCCGCTGCCGGTGTGCCCGCCAGGGTCGCCGTGCCGTTGCCGTTGTCGGTCAGGGTGATACCGCCCGGCAATGTGCCGGTTTCAGTGATTGCTGCATTCGGATTGCCGGTC
>JAYVLO010000106.1:0-19231 GCA_043759455.1 Pseudolysobacter sp. | reverse complement strand
AGG
Organism: Pseudolysobacter sp.; assembly: GCA_043759455.1. GTDB lineage: Bacteria > Pseudomonadota > Gammaproteobacteria > Xanthomonadales > Rhodanobacteraceae > Pseudolysobacter. The sequence continues at coordinate 19,228 of JAYVLO010000106.1, read as the reverse complement.
TCTACATCAACCCGCCTCTCAAAAAGGATACCGACACCCAGAAAACTCACTAAATTCTGATCAACGGCTGTCTCACCTCATTGACACATTCCGCTGGGGCCGCGGCTCTCACGATCGAATTGTGAACACCATCGCGAGGCTCACAGCAGAGTCAGACGCGAACACGATTCGTCCCATCGGATTGGTCAGCGTGCTGAATAAAGACTTCGACTATTCGTTGGTGTACCAGCATTTCGTCAACGACTTGAACGTCAAAAACCTGAATTTCCTTCTTCCGGATTGCAATCAAGATGCGGGAGCCGATGTCATCGTCGACGTGCCAAAATACGGAAAGGTGCTGTGCGACGTGTTCGATCTGTGGTTGATGAACGGCCAAGATCGCATTTACGTTCGCGAAATCGATCGGGTTTTGACCCACTTCAACGTGAACGTCCATTACAAGGAGTTGCCAGACGACTGCTTCGCTAACCAGATCATCGTGGTTCACAGCGACGGACATCTGGATGTCGATGATACATTTATGCCGGCGTTCGAATGGTTCACGCGCCACCCCACCGCGGACGTGCGATCGACCACGTTGAAGAACTGGTTGGACCAACCGATGTTTGAGCAAGTTAAAGCCGAGCAAAAGCGGCTTCCAACCTACTGCGCGGACTGCCGTTGGAGGGGTATTTGTCGGGGAGGTGATTCGAGAATCGGTTCAGCCGTCGCAATGGGTGCGACAACAGATCGGTGTACTGCGCAGCACTTTTCCAGTTTTACGAACACGTTTCCGCGACGCTGGTCGAGGGCGACTACAATCGCCCATTGATTCAGGAGGTGGTTTCGAAAAGCCTCAAGGCGTTTCTGAAAGAACCGGACGATTCTCTGGCGGTTGGGGGCGAGGTCGCTTGATGCATGCGCAAACGAGATGCAATGCATCGGGCATGAGCCGCGCGCTCGCGTCTCTGCTGATGATGTCCGTATTTTCCTGGGCAGTGTGCGGGTGGGGGAATTGCTTCGCTTCGGAACCGTCCCTAGGAGTGGCCGTGGCGCTCGATGCGCGTCACACCATTTCAGTCCGGCTCTCGGGACTGTCGGGACCGGTGGCGTTCGAACCCGTACCCGGTTACCCGCGCGAAACCTTGTGGCGAATCGACGCAAGTGATGGCCAAATGTCCGGTGATACCGTAACGCCGGCGCCGGGAAAAAGAGTGATCACCCTGTTGATGGACGTCTCGAAGCCGCTGCCCCGGCCGGATCGCACCTACGCGCCATTCCTGCGTGTGTCCGAGGATTCCGTGGTGGTTCTCCACCAACTCTTTGTCCCCAGGGGCGGTGCGAACGTCGCGTTCAAGGCGACGAAACCGGGCCGGTGCACGGGAGGAAGGACGTACGCAGCCAACACCATGGGTTCCTCCGGTGAAGGCTACGTTTTGCTCGGGGATTTCAAGTGTGTGGGTGGTGATGGGTATACGGTCATATATGCAGATGCCGCAGCCGAAGTGCTTGTGGGCAAAGTTGCAGCGAAGGTGGGCTCCATATCTCGCTTTTACACCCGGGTCATGGGTGAGCGAAAAGATTTCTCGGTGATCGTGTATTTAAGCCTCGACCCGGACGCTCGTCCGAGCTGGTTCCACGGGGACAGTTTGGGAAACGGACTTACCCTCGGCTTTTCAAGAAGCGCTGAGGTGAGAAATTGGGACGAGTACTGTCCCAACACGCCCGCTGGATTCTTGGCGCACGAGGTGTTTCATCAGTGGAACGGCAGTAGCGCGGTGCGCGCGGCGGGGAACTCGTTTACCCTTGCCACCGAGGGCGGAGCCGAAGTAGCGTCCCTGTTCTACAGCCAGGCCTCCCGGAAAAAAGAGTTCCTTGGCACGTGGGATTTTTTGATTGCGCGCACCAATGCGTGCATCGCCAGCGTGGGATTTGGACGGTCTGTAGCGGAGGCAATGCATCGCGATCCGCTGGCCAGACTGCCGTACGACTGTGGTGCCGTGTGGTCGCTCATCGCCTCAAAAGACGCTAAGACGCCGACGCCGCTAGGATTCTTCTCGATGTGGAAGAACGTCGTGGCTCAGTCCGCGAAGACGTCCGTATCGCTTGACGGGCTATGCGGTGACAACTGCCTAGACGCTCGCAGTTTTCTTGAGACTAAGGGGATTGCGAGTCGGGTCGCGGAAATCTTCGAAGTGTCCGCATCTCAGCCTATCTCCATGGATCAATCGGAACAAGCAGGCAGCGCCGTTTTCTCCCAAATCTTCATGCAGCTCATGCAGGCGGATTGCGAGGGACAATTCGGCTTCACTCAAAACCTGGATGCACTCAAACCCGATGTCAGGGTTACCTCGTGCAAGTCCCTATCCGTACTCAAAAAGGTCACAGCGTTGGCAGGGTTGGTCATGCAAGAGCGGCCTAACGTAATCGTCGCGGGAGTGAAGCAGTCGTGCGAGCGCACTGGCTTCGTTTCGGTGCGGGGATCCTCTCGACCGGACACCACCGGCGGCGCAGACGAAATCGACGTGCGCATTCCGTGTCCGTTTCATTTGGACGACTCCGCCGGTTTTCTAAGTCCCTTGCGCCGTTGATGAAGAGCGCACACGCCGCCGCGGGCACCGACGGATCGTCGAACGCCGCATACAATTGAGGCGCATCCGGATCGAACCACTGTGCACCGCGCAATCCACACCCGAATTCACGAAACGCGTGAATGGCGAGCCACGGCCGATGTAGCATCAAAAACAGATGGAGAAACACATGAACCTGACGGAAAGAAAGGAAGCAGCGAAGAAGTTGACAGCTCGCTTGCTGACGCAAACGGAAGCAATGGCCGTTGTCGGCGGTGGAGGAACCCAACCTCATTCGCAAAATGGCAGTCCCTATGCGCAGAACGTTGACTGCCCGGGCCCGGGGTATGTCCAACTCGGTGGCGAAGGCCCATACAACCAAAGTTGCTTCCCCCCTGGTTATTGATTGACCCAATCGGGTGCGTGGAGCCCGCTCCACGCACCCTCTCCCCCGCCCGGAAGACAGATGATGACCGATCGCGCCACGCCCATTTTTAGGCATCAGGTATCGTTGACTTGGGAGGTCGGCGGTCTGGGCCGTGCCCGTGTGACGCTTCCTCGCGGCACGGGTGTCCTCTCGTGGCTAACCGTTGCGTCCGTGGTTGCGTTGGTAGCGTTCATGTTTTTAGGTACGTACACGCGGCCTGAGGCAGTGGGTGGCATCCTCGTTCCCGTAAACGGCTGTAAAAGCCGGAGCAATAATCCCTCACTGAAGCGGTCGAAAGGTTCGACTTCGCCGGAGTAAAACTGCGGCAGTTAGAGTCCTTGCCTGAGTTGGCGAAGGACGAGGGGATGCAGAAATTCCACTTAACCTACTGTCCAGTTTTCCGGGGCCAGCTCTGTCCGCGGCGGATACCTATTGGAAATGCGCTAATGGCTCGCTGGGTGTCTTCGCCCGGTATTCGCACAGGTCACGAATCACACATTGCGGGCAATCCGGCTTGCGCGCCTTGCACACATAACGCCCGTGCAGGATCAACCAGTGATGCGCATCCTGCTTGAACTCGGCGGGCACATGTTTTTCTAGGCCGACCTCGACTGCGTGGACGGTTTTCCCCGGTGCGATGCGGGTGCGATTGGCGACACGGAAGATATGCGTATCGACCGCGATAGTCGGTTCGCCGAACGCGGTATTGAGCACGACGTTGGCAGTTTTGCGCCCGACGCCGGGCAGCGCTTCGAGCGCCTCGCGCGAATGCGGAACTTCACTGCCGTGTTGTTCGATCAGGATGCGGCACGTGGCGATCACGTTTTTCGCCTTGGCGTTGTACAGGCCGATCGTGGCGATGTAGCGCTTCAGGCCGGTCTCGCCGAGCGCCAGGATTTTCTCCGGCGTATTCGCGACCGGATACAACTTGCGCGTCGCCTTGTTGACGCCGACATCGGTCGATTGCGCTGACAACATCACCGCGATCAGCAGCTCGAAAGGTGAGGTGTAGATCAACTCGGTGGTCGGCTGCGGATTGAGCTCGCGCAAGCGACGGAAAATTTCGCTGCGCTTGGCGCGGTTCATCGGGTTGCGCCGTATCGGCATATCGAGATGAGGCCGCTCGATCGATTAAAGACGCGGCGGCGTGGTGAAGTCGAAACGACCGAGCTCATGATTTATTCTTTTTGACGTCGCTTGGTGTATCAATTTGCAGCGTGGCTTTTTTCGCCCGCCCACGTGCGATCGCGGCGAGAACGCTGGCCTGCGTGACCTCGGGTTTTTTCAGCGCGGCCTTGCGCGCTTCAATACCGGCCAGACGTTCCAGCGTATTGCGTTCGAGCCTAATATTGCGCGCCTCGTAACGCGCTCGCGCATGCAGCGGACGCAACGGCAGATCCGGGTGTGGCGGCAGGCTGATGCAGTCGACCGGGCAGGGCGGAATGCAGAGTTCGCAGCCGGTGCATTCATCGATCAAGACCGTATGCATGAGTTTCGCCGCGCCGATGATTGCATCCACCGGACAGACCTGGATGCACTTGGTGCAGCCGATGCACACGGCCTCATCGATCAATGCGACAGCGCGCGGTTTTTCATGGCCGTTGGCAGGATTCAGCGCGATAATTTCGCGCCCGAGCAGGGCGGCCAAAGCACGCACGCCGGCCATGCCGCCGGGCGGACACTGGTTGATCTCGGCGACGTTCGCGGCAATCGCTTCGGCGTACGGACGGCATCCCGTAAAACCGCATTGTCCGCACTGCGTTTGTGGCAGCAGGTCGTCGATTCGATCGGCGATGCGGTCAGCGGAAGCCAGCATGATCTGCGTATCGATGGTCGATTATTTGACCGTCATACCCGGCGCGGCACCCGCATCCGCATCGAGCAGGAACAACGTGCCATCGCTGCCGCCGGCCGAAAGAATCATGCCTTCGGAGACACCAAAACGCATCTTGCGCGGTACCAGATTGGCAATAAAAACCACATTCCGCCCGATCAGTTTTTCCGGCTCGGAATACGCTGCGCGAATGCCGGAAAAAATCTGCCGCTGGCCAAGATCGCCGGCATCAAGTTGGAAGCGCAGCAGTTTGTCCGAACCTTCGACGAATTCGCAGGCGAGCACCTTGCCGATGCGCAGATCGAGTTTGGCAAAATCGTCCATCGCGATGATTGTGGGCGGCGAGTGGATGGCCGGCGACGCGGTTGTCTCGGGTTTCGCGGTGGCGAATTTCTTTGCTGGCGCGGCGCTCGCCATTGGTTTTTCGACAGCGAGGGAATCTTTCGAGGCTTCGATCATGGCTTCGATATGCTTGGCATCAATGCGTGTGGCAAGGTGTTCGTAGGAATTAATGCGATGCCCTTCATCAAGGGGTTTTTCTGCATCCATCCAACTTAAATTCTTGATACCGAGAAAACTTTCAGCGCGTTTTGCGAGATCGGGAATGATCGGCTTCAGAAAAATCGTCAAAACACGGAAGCCTTCGAGTGCAGCACTACAAACCATGTGCGCTTGATCCATCTTTCCTGCGTCAGATGGATCTTTAACGAGTTTCCAAGGCTCTTGGGCATGCAGGAATTCGTTGATCTTGTCGGCTGTCGCTATGACTTGGGCGATGACTGATCCGTACCTGCCGTTATCGTAGTGAAGCGGTATCATTTTCTTTTCTTCAATACTTGCATGTTCGTAGGCCTGAACAATCCCGGCACCTGGCTCGCTGCGCACCAACTTCGATACCTGTCCGCCGAAATGCTCGAGAAGAATTTTTCCGGCGCGACTTGCGATGTTCACGTACTTGCCGACCAAGTGCGAATTCACCACATCAACAAAAGTCTTGAGATCAAGGTCGACGTCAGTGGGTTCGGGAACAAGCATCGTCGCAAAGTAATACCGCAAATACTCCGCATTCAAGCCTGAATCGAGATACGTGCGCGCCTGGATGAACGTGCCGCGCGACTTCGACATTTTCGCGCCGTTGACGGTGAGATACCCGTTGACGTGCAACGCGGTCGGTTCGCGATAACCGGCGCCTTGCAGCATCGCCGGCCAGAACAGGCCATGGAAGTTGACGATGTCCTTGCCGATGAAGTGATGCAGTTTGCTCTCGGCGAGAAAATCCGGATCATCGGGGCGCAAGAATTGATGAAATGATGCTGGCGTCAAACCGTTCGCACGGCCTTTTTCGCTCGCACAATATTTCTTGAAACTCGCGAGATAACCGATTGGTGCATCCAGCCAGACATAGAAAAACTTGCCAGGTGCATCCGGAATCGGAAAGCCGAAATACGGTGCATCGCGCGAGATGTCCCAGTCGCGCACGCCGCCTTCGGAATCGAGCCACTCCTTGAGTTTGGCCTTGACCGACGGATGTGCGACATCGCCAGCCAGCCACTCGCGCAGGAACGGCGCGAACTCGCCGACCTTGAAAAAATAATGCTCCGAATCGCGCAACTCGGGCGTGGCACCCGAAACCACCGAGCGCGGATTTTTCAGGTCGGTCGGTGAATACGTGGCACCGCAGTTTTCGCAGTTGTCGCCGTATTGATCGGGCGTGGCGCAGACCGGACATTCGCCTTTGATGTAGCGATCCGGCAGGAACATTTCCTTGATCGGATCATACAGCTGGCGCACTTCGCGCCGCGCGATTTTTCCGGTCTCGCGCAGGCGCGTGAAAATGTGTCCGGCCAGCTCCTGGTTCTCGGGCGAATGCGTGGTGTGATAAAAATCGAAATCGACATGGAACGCGGTGAAATCTTTTTCGTGACCGGCCTGGATATCCTTGATGAATTCCTCGGGCGTGACTCCGGCTTTTTCCGCCGCCAGCATGATCGCCGTGCCATGCGCATCGTCGGCGCAGACAAAATGCACCGTGTCGCCGGCCATGCGTCGCGCACGCACCCAGATATCCGCCTGGATGTAGCCGAGCAGATGGCCGATATGCAGCGGGCCATTCGCATAAGGCAGCGCACTGGTGACAAGAAGCTGGCGAGCGTGAGTCATTCCGCAGAGATCCGTGGATTATCGATGGGGTGATTATCGCATGCCATCGCGCGATGGCTGCATGCGCTTGGTTTAGAGCGTCGCGTTAGGGGCGGCTCTGCGAAAGAAGATATGTGGCCTGCAGCAGATTCGAGCAACCCGATTGTCGGGGCGGCGCATTTTCCCAACATGCTCTGGCTCGTCATTCCAGCGAAGGCTGGAATGACGACTTATTTTTGCGTCTTCTTGTTTCCTCGTCTTCCCGTATCCCCAAAAAATCTCAAAACTCATCGCAACCGAATTTCGCCAGCGCACTCTTCGCCGCCTCGCGCGCCATGCCGCAGCTTTCGGCAAGCCTTGCGGTATTGCCCATGCCGTTGGCGGCTTTTTGCAGCGCGGTGAGCCCCTGCATGTAGGACTCGCGATAACGCGCTTGGTCGCTCGGCGGAACCTTGGTTTCGATGCAGCTGCGATACAGCGTGAGATACGCATCGCACTCGTGCACGCCGACTTTTCCGTCGGCGCTGAGCGGTGTCGATGCGACGGTCGAGACGGTTGTTGCTGCATTGTTCGCGGCCGCGGTCGGTGCAGCCGCAGGTTTCGCGGCCGCTGGCGGCGGGGCTTTTTTATCCTGGCATCCGGCTAATACGACAAGCATCATAGGTAGTGCAGAGATACGCGAAACAAACGACATTAGCTTTGATTCCAGAGAGATGATCACAGCAAATCAGATTGCCCGATTTGCGACCGCAGATGCAACAACGCCAGCCCGGACTTTCACCCAGACTGGCGTTGCTGGATCAATAGGCGTCAAGCTGCATAAAACCGGCCTGCGCTTCCGCTTATCTTACAAATCGGTACAGCCGTATTGGGTCATCGCCGTCTTGGTGGCAGCCTGAGCCTGCACGCACGCCGTTACCAGCGAGGATTTGCCGGATGGCGAGGACGCTGCAGCGCGCCAAGCGTTGCGTGTTTGTTCCAGACCCTGCTGAAATGCAGCGCGCGCCGCATCGGGCACCTTGCTGCTGATGCAGGTTTCGTATTTGCGCAGATAATCGTCACACTCCGGCACACCGATATTCTGCACAACCGGAATAGGCGCATCGGCCGCGACCATTGGTGCTGCTGCGGGCGCGACGATGTGCGGCGGTGCTGGCGCGGCTGGCTGCGCCGCAGCGGGTTGAGCTGGCGGCGGTGGCGGTGCCTCTTTCTGACACGCACCGAGTGCGAGGATCAGAGCAAACGGAATGAGCGATCGGGTGATGCGATTCATGGATAATCTCCGTGGTGGGGCAAACAAGTTCGTTCTCGCGCTTAAGTTGACGCGTGCCTTGAGTTTAACGCCACGCGGCAGCGAATACGAACGCAGCCACGTCGGTGAGTCAGGTGTAGTTAATCCATGCAGTGTGGCGTGATGTTTGCGGTGACGCGTGTCTGTGGCGGGTCTGTCCGCTACAATCGCGCCCTCGCGCTTGGCGACGATGCTGTCCAGAGTTATACCCCATGAGTTCAGTTTCACAGGAAAAAGTCAGGCAATTGCTTGATGCCGTGATCGATCCGCATACCGGGCAGAGTTTGCTTGCCAGTGGGGCGGTGCGCGGCGTGGGTGTCGATGGCGACAAGGTGACGGTGGATATCCTGCTCGGGTATCCGGCAGCAACCTGGAAGGACACGTTCGCTGCGCAGATTCAAGCGAGCTTGCTAGCCGATCCAGCAATCAGCGCGGCCACGGTCAGCGTGGCGTGTCGTGTATTCGCGCACAAGGTGCAGAAAGATCTGACGCCGCTGCCGAACGTCAAGAACATCATCGCCGTCGCATCGGGTAAAGGCGGCGTCGGCAAATCCACGACTGCGGTCAATCTCGCACTCGCGCTGCAGGCAGAGGGTGCCAATGTCGGTGTGCTGGATGCGGACATTTATGGTCCGAGCGTGCCGCGCATGCTCGGTTTGAGCGGCAAGCCGGATTCGAAAGACGGTCGCCTGATCGAGCCGAAACGCAATCACGGACTGCAGGTGATGTCGATCGGCTTCCTGATCGAGGAAGACACGCCGATGATCTGGCGCGGGCCGATGGTGACGCAGGCCCTGCAGCAGTTGCTCAACGATACGCAGTGGGTCGAGCTGGATTACCTCGTGATCGATCTGCCGCCCGGCACCGGCGACATCCAGCTGACCTTGTGCCAGCGCGTGCCGGTGAGCGGCGCGGTGATCGTGACCACGCCGCAGGACATTGCGTTGCTCGATGCACGCAAGGGCCTGCGTATGTTCGAGAAAGTCGAGGTGCCGGTGCTCGGCATCGTCGAGAACATGAGCACGCATATCTGCAGCCAGTGCGGCCACGAGGAACACATCTTCGGCGCTGGCGGTGGTGCGGCGATGGCAGCGCAATATCATGTGCCGATGCTCGGTTCGTTGCCGCTGGATATTCGCATTCGCGAGCAGGCCGACAGTGGCACGCCGACGATGGTCGCGGCGCCGGATTCGAACCTCGCCGCAGCATATCGATCGATTGCGCGGAATACGGCCGCGCGGCTCTCGCTCAACGCGCGCAACAAGGCGATTCAATTTCCGAATATTGTCATTCAAAATACCTGAGATGGCGCAGACGCTGCCGCCGGCTTTATTGTCGGCATCGTTGTGCTCCGCTCACCCAATCGAGATTAAGGCATGTCGATAAAATCAGATCGTTGGATTCGCGAAATGGCGCAGCAGCACGGCATGATCGAGCCGTTCGAGCCGGGTCAGGTGCGTCAGAACGCAGGCGGTGGGCGGATCATTTCCTATGGTACATCGAGCTACGGCTACGACGTGCGTTGTGCCGACGAGTTCAAGATCTTCACCAACATCAACTCGACGATTGTCGATCCGAAGAACTTCGATCCGCGCAGTTTTGTCGATGTACAGTCGAACGAATGCATTATCCCGCCGAACTCGTTCGCACTCGCGCGCACGGTCGAATATTTCCGCATTCCGCGCAAGGTGCTGACGATCTGCCTCGGCAAATCGACCTATGCGCGCTGCGGGATCATTGTCAACGTCACGCCGCTGGAACCGGAATGGGAAGGCCACGTCACGCTGGAGTTCTCCAACACAACGCCGTTGCCGGCGCGTATTTTTGCGCATGAAGGCGTGGCGCAGATGCTGTTTCTCGAATCCGACGAGGCGTGCGAGACCAGCTACAAGGATCGCGGCGGCAAGTATATGGGGCAACGTGGCGTGACTTTGCCGCGCGCCTGAGTTCATCCGACAACCCCGTTCGATCGCCTTTCTTCATTCGCTACGTTGATGCGATGAGTTCGGCAGATTTAGCGGCGACGTGTAAGATTCGCAGCGACTTTCGATTGGAGATACCTGAATGCAATTGTCAAAATACCCCGCTGTGTTGCGGTCACTCGCGGTGCTGTTGTTATGCGGTTTGCTGGCCGCCTGTTTCGGCGGGCGTCACAGCAAATCCGATGAGCTGTTGAAAACCTCGGATATTCCGGCAGCTTACGATCTCACCCTGCATGCCGACAAAGATGGTCAGTTCGATCTGGACGGCGCCACCCTAGCCCCGGAAGATCTGCGCGGACATTTGCGTTATCTTGAAGAACAGCACAAGGCCGTCAAGACCGTATTGCTCAAGCCGGGCGAGAAATACAAGGTGAAGGGTGCGCACATCAACGAGCTGGCGAAGATTGGCTACGAGTTAAAGTTCCGCGCGTTCATCGACAACGATGGCGAGATTTCCGAAGTGCGCGCACGCGCGGTAGAAAATTGATTTACTGAATCCACCGGGAGCAGAAAATGATCAAGCGTCCTTTGATAATGGTTTTGGTCATATGCAGCGCGTTTAGCGCCATGGCCGCTTTCGCGAGCGACGAGCGCGCATTCGTCACGCCGGAAAAAGACGGTCAGTTCACGATCGAACGGCAGAAGATGCCGAAAAACCAACTGCTGGCGTATCTGGCCGATTTGCAGGAACGCAAACACATCACCGCCGTGGTGCTGAAGCGCGCCAAGGATGCGAGCGACATGCAGAAACACCTGATCAAGGAAATGGGCGATCACCTGAAGATCGAAGCATTGACCGATGAGAGTGGTGATCTAAAACCGTTGGTCGATCCGACACCGATCGTGCCGGCTGCCGCTCCCGCATCATCCTCTTGATGCCAAAGCCGGCGGCTTGTCGAGCCGCCGGCATGGCACTTTGTAGCGTTGCCGCGGTCACAGCGAAACCTTCTTAAAACTTTTGCGTTGATGTCTGCTTTTTTGCGTAATTCATTTTTCGTTATTGCCGCGTCGATACTGTCGACAACGGTTTCCGCACAGAATCCGCTCGGCTGGCTTGTCGACAAGCTGCCGTTTGTCGGCGATAAAAAAGCTGCGGATGAAACTCCGCCGCCGCCCAAGGATTTGCCCGAAGCGATTGCGCCGATCGCATTGAGCAAAGGCGTGCCGTATCGGTTTGCTGTGCGCGACACTTCGCCGGCGATGGATTTTTCCGAGGGCAAGAGTCACTACCGTCGTATCGATCTGCTGCGGGCGTTGCCGTTCGCGGCGTTGCGCATCGAAACGATCACCCAGGGCAGTGGCAAATCCAAGTCCGTGCTCAAGCCGATCGTGTATGTGCTGGACGATGCGGAAAAACCGCGCGACTCAGTCAAGGTCGACAAGCTCGCGCTGGATATTCGCCCGCTGCAGGCCACCCGCCTGGTGAGCTGCGTGAAGCTCAAGAACGTCCAGCATTTTGCGCTGGCGAGCGTGGCCGACGACAAGAATTCTGCGTTCAAGGGGGCCGCGCGCGACAAGGTTGACGCGCCGACCAAGGGTGGATTTTATTACGCCACCGATGGCATGCAGGCTGCGATCGCGTATGCGCGATTCGGCGAAGTCGAACTCACGATCAACGAGCTGGCGTCGGAAAAAGACGACTGCCAGTGATCCGACGGCGCACCCAGTAAAATCTCAGCGCCCGCGCGCGCGAAACCTTTCCCGATAGTTGTTCGGCGTAACGCTGGTCACATTCTTGAACAGCCGGCGAAAGCTGCTGATATCCTGATAACCGCAGCGCTCGACCACCTCATCGAACGTCAGTTTGGTCTGCTCCAATAACGCCTTGGCGCGTTCGACGCGCAATTTCTGCACGAACTCCAGCGGCGTCGCATCAAAACTTTCGTGGAAACGACGCAGCAAAGTACGCTCGCTGACTTTGCAATGCTCGGCCAGTGCGACCACGCTGATCGGCGCATGCAGATTGCGTTGCAGGTACAGCTCCGCGCTCTCGCTGAAAGCATGCCGCGGTTTTTGTTCGAGCGCGCGATTCACATACGGCGCCTGACTCTGCCGGTTCGGATCGACCAGCATCAGTCGACCGATATTGTCGGACATATCCTTGCCCGCGGTCTGTGCGATCAACGCGAGGCACATCTGCACAAACGACGTCGCCGCACCGGCCGTCATCACTGCGCCGGAATCCACCACGACGTCGTCGGCGGACAAATTCACGTTCGGGTATTGATGGCGGAACGATGCAGCCAGCCACCAACTGGTCGTCGCACTGCGCCCGTCCAGCAAGCCGGCTTCGGCCAGTAGAAACGTGCCGGTGCACGCGGCGGCAAGGCGAACCTGCGCCTGCGCGGCAACACGCAGTAGATCGATCTCCGCGCCGAGTCGCTGGAAGTTCTGCTGCGATGGCCCGCTGTATTGCAGCCCGAGTCCCGGCACGATCAGCACATCGAATGCGCCTGGATCGAAAATCACGGTTTCAAAATGCACGCCGTGCGCCGCACGAATCATGCCGCCTTTGCTGCTCGTGGCGACCACGGAATACGGCGGCGCATCTCCCGGGCGGCGCAGGTGGGTAAGTTTGTTGGCGACACGAAAAACATCCAGCGATTCGGTGACCGACGACGCCAGGCAATCCTCGAATACCAAAGCGCCGATGCGGGTCGTGCGTGGTGTGTTCGCGGTTGTCACGGTTGAATGCGAAGTCATCTCAGCGACGTGGTTATTGCCGGACATAAACCACTCCGCCGCTGCGCGCAGCCAGCCACGCAAGGGTATGTGCAGGGATCGCCACCGCATCGGCTGCGCCACGTTCGCCGCAAGCAATCAATGCGCGCGGAAGCGGAGCGGTGTTTGCATCCCCGGCATCGAGCGGTGCCAGACGGACTTGCGTATCGCGCCCCGCAGCATGCGGTTGTACAACCACGCGCCAGCGCCCCGGCGCCAGCGTCGATACATCGCCATTGCGACACGCGAATGCATCGAACGACCACTGCGCCGCACCGGTTTTGCTGGTTTCGAAATAACGCAGGCGGTGATCGCCGAGGTGCCATTCCAGCGCGTATGCCGGTGCCGGTTGCCCGGTATGCAGCGCCGCCAACGATTTCGACTGCGCCGCAAACCCCAATAAGCCCGCAGCGACGATCGTCAGCGCGGCCACGCTCAGCAGTTTGAATGCGTGGTTACAGACCCAGAGCAAATTTGTTTTCGCGTTCATCGTCACACCTTTCGTCCATCGGCGGTGCCCAGATTACGCCATGGTGTCATCCGGCACAGGTGGCTAAAGCGCAATTGTAATGGTGAAATCCGCCAAAGCAAAAAATCGCGAAATGGCGTCGGCCGGCTTACTTCGCGTCGTGGAAAATGACGCCAAGCGTGTGTCGGTGGCCGCTATGCAGGCGGCTCACGCCGTGGCGCATGTTGACACGATAGTTGCCGCGTGTGCCTTGTACCGGGCGATGATGCACGGCGAAGATCACGCCATCGCCACGTTTTAACGGCACGACTTCGACGCGGGATTGCATGCGTGGTCGTTGTTCGGTCAGCACAAATTCGCCGCCGCTGAAATCGTGTCCGGGTTCCGACAGCAGAAACGCTGCCTGCAGCGGAAATACATGCTCGCCGTACAGATCCTGATGCAGGCAGTTGTAGTCGCCTTGCGCGTACTGCAGCAGCAACGGAGTCGGTCGGGTTTGCCCGGCCTCATGGCAGCGTGCGAGAAAGGTTGCGTGCTCGGACGGAAAGCGCACATCGATGGCCATCGCGTCATTCCATTGATTCGCAATGTCGGCGAGTGGCGGATACAAATTGCTGCGCAAGGCATCGACGATTTCCGGCAACGGATACGCAAAATATTTGTATTCGCCGCGGCCGTAACCAAACCGATCCATGACGATACGACTGCGGAAAATTTCCCGCGATGAATAACTTTCTGCCAGTACTGCGCACGCGTTTTCGTCGAGTATTTTTTCGATCACAGCGTAACCGCATAACGCCAGACTATCGGCGATTCTTTGCCAATCCAGCAGCGCAAGTCGTTGCGTGATCGGCAACTCGCGTATGCGGGCAGACGCGGCCATCGCACTCACAACGCGGCCTCGGATTCGAGTAGCGCACGCTTGCGTTCCACGCCCCAGCGATAGCCGGATAAAGCGCCATCGTTGCGCACCACGCGATGACAAGGAATCGCCACGGCGAGTCGATTGGCCGCACACGCCTGTGCGACTGCACGCACCGCTTTGGGCGAGCCGATCCGTTGCGCGATCTGCGCATAACTCGCGGTCGAGCCGATCGGAATTTCACCGAGCGCACGCCACACACGCTGCTGAAACGCGGTGCCGCGTATATCCAGCGGCAAGTTCAGGCCCAGTTGCGGCGCGTCGACAAAACCTACCACCTTGGACATCCATTGTTCGAACTGCGCATCGCCGCCGATCAGTGTGGCCTGCGGAAAACGGTCTTGCAGGTTGTGCACGAGGATGGCGGGATCGTCGCCGAGCAGGATCGCGCAGATGCCTTTTTCGCTCGCTGCGACGAGGATCGAACCCAATGAGCATTCACCTGCGGCGAAGCGGATCGAGGTGCCGTCGCCACCGGCGCGAAAGTCGCGTGGCGTCATGCCGAGCACTTTGTCCGAGGTCGCATAAAAGCGTCCGCTTGAGTGGTAGCCGGCATCATGAATCGCATCGGTGATCTTGGTACTGCTTGCGAGTTGCTCGCGTATACGATCGCTACGATGCGCGTTGGCGTAGGCTTTTGGCGTGAGTCCGGTGATGCTTTTGAATACGCGGTGGAAATGAAAGCGACTCATGCCGACGGCCTTCGCGAGCGTATCGAGTGCGGGAATTTCTTCTGCGGTCTCGATCAGCCGACACGCCTGCGTGACCGCCGCAGCTTGTCGTTCCGCGAGCGCGGCTTCATTCGGGCGGCAACGCTTGCAGGCGCGAAATCCGGCCATTTCCGCCGCTGCACAGCTTGCATGGAAGCGTACGTTTTCGCGTCGCGGCAATCGCGCCGCGCACGAAGGGCGACAATACACGCCGGTCGTACGCACCGAATAAAAGAACAAGCCATCGGCAACGGAATCGCGATCCATCACCGCCGCCCAGCGCTCA
This sequence comes from Pseudolysobacter sp., assembly GCA_043759455.1. Classification (GTDB taxonomy): domain Bacteria; phylum Pseudomonadota; class Gammaproteobacteria; order Xanthomonadales; family Rhodanobacteraceae; genus Pseudolysobacter. Next base: position 3,898 of record JAYVLO010000106.1, on the reverse strand, counting down.
TCATTATTGTGAAGTGCGGAGCTGGCCGAGGCATGTTCAAGCGGTTTGAGTTTGCTTGGATCGGATTTCATCGCGTCGGATTTTGTCACTCGTGTTTTAATCAGCACAGAATTCATGAGCCCTTGCTCCTCGAATCAACGCAGCAGCGTTTGCCCGTTTTCCAAGGCGCTACTTTAGGCCGGGGTCCCTGCGGTCACACTCCGTCTCTTGCTTTCGAATTCGATCGGCGAAGCAGGCTAATGCGTCGTCCCGCCGCTGACAATGGGCGCGGCGTGTGGCTTTAACGCGGTTGCGACAATCGCACGGATCGCGGTGATCTGCATATCCAGCGTCATGCGCGCTGCGCAGTGACGCACTAGCGCTTGCTCCGGCAGATATGGCACGTGCACGAAGCCGCCGATTGTCTTTGGATAACGCGTTGCGAGGAGATGCGCGAGGCCGAAAAAAACCTGGTTGCAGACGAACGTGCCGGCGCTGTGCGAGATCGTCACGGGGATGCCGAGCGCACGCAAATGCAGCAGCAACCCTTTCAGTGGCAGGCCGGAAAAATACGCGTTTGGTGCATCCGCGATCACTGCTTCGTCGATCGGTTGCGCACCCGCATTGTCGGCGATACGCGCATCGATCAGATTGATCGCGACCCGTTCCAGCGAGATTTCGCTGCGGCCGCCGGCGAGTCCGAGCGCCACCACAAGCGCCGGGCGATGCAGTTCGATCAAGGCTTCGAGCGTGCTCAACGAACGCGCGAATTCGGTCGGCAACACCGCGCCGATAACGCGCATGCCAGCGAGAATTTCACCATGCAGTGTACGGGCGATTTCCGCCGACGGATTAAGCGCATCGTCGGCGAAAGGCGCGAATCCGGTAACCAGTGCGATGGGCTTTTTTTTCATCGGAATGCCAGCACGTACATCAGGATGATATTGACCAGCAGCAACGACAACGCGGTGGGGACTTGCGCGCGAATCACGCCGTTGCGGTCCTTCAATTCCAGCAGCACCGCCGGTACCACGTTGTAGTTCGCGGCCATCGGTGTGAGCAGGGTGCCGCAATATCCGCACAGCATGCCGAGCGCGCCGACGATCGCCGGATTGGCATGATGCTGCACCACCAGCAACGGCAGGCCGATGCCCGCGGTCATTACCGGGAACGCGGCGAACGCGTTGCCCATCACCAGCGTGAAAAACACCATGCCAAGCGCATAGGCAAGTACGCAGGCGAGCCGCATATCCACCGGCACGATAAACGCGACCAGCGCGGCAATATTGTCGCCCACACCGGCGGCGATGAACACGCCGCCGAGACTCGCGAGCACCATCGGCAACACCGCCGCCCAACCGAGCAGATCGAGCAGGCGCGTGCCTTCGGTTACTGCCGCGCTTGCAGGCGAATGCGTCAAACGCAGGCCGAATGCGAGTGCGATCAGGCACGCGATGCCCAACGCCAGCAAAGTGAACTGGCGCGTATCGAACAACGCCCAATCGCCCCAATGCAGTTGTTGGCCGAACAACACCAGCAGCAAGGTCAGCAGCGGAATCAGCAAGGCCGGTACGAACAAACGATTGCCGAGCATTTTTGCGCGTTCGATGTGCGGCTCGCTCGCGCTGGCGTCTTTATCCGTCTCGGCGCTGCGACGCAAACCGCCGCTGCCAGCGATCGCGGCGAGCAGGATCACGCCAACGCCCATCGCCTGCGCAGGCCAGACGATGCCGGTCTTCAGCGCCGATTCGATACTGTCCCCGGCAAAAAAAGCGATCGCGATGATGCTCCAGAACAAAGCACCGAGCGCGCAGCGCGGTTCGTCGCTGCGCCACTTGCGCCACGACGCCGCAGCGAATAGCAGGCCGGCGATCCAGTAGATGAATTCAATGCGCAGCATCGTGTTTCACCGCTGCATTTTGGGTTGCCGAAATGACGCCACTCGCTTGATGTCTTCGGCATAATCCGCGTTCGTAAAATTGCAGACGCAAGGCCTGCAGGACGAATGCCGCGAGTGCGGTCGGCGCCGCCCAGATTGCAATATCCAGCGGCTCCAGCACGATCTGGTTGGTCGCAAAAAATCCCTGGATCAGCAACACCGCACCGAGCGCGATGAATACGTCTTCGCCGAAAAACAAGCCGATATTGTCGGTGGCTGCGGCGAGCGCGCGGATCTGTTGCTGTTCGTCATCCGACAGCTCACCGGCCGAGCGTTCGGCTGCGGCCTGGGCCATCGGCGCGACCAGCGGACGCACGGTCTGAGCATGACCGGCGATCTGGGTCAGACCGAACATGCTGAAAATTTGCCGCACCGCCAGATACGCGATCAGGAATCGACTGAGGCTCAACCCACGAAAGCCCGCGATCCAGGCATGCGCGTGTTCCTTCAATCCGGCACGTTCGAGCACGCCGATCACCGGCAAGGTCAATGCGATCAGCAACAGGCCACGATTCGCAACAAAGGATTTTCCGAACAGCGTAAGTAGCTCCGGCAGCGCGATCTGCGCGGCAAAACCACTGACCAGACCGGCGCCGACCACGACCAGCAGCGGATTCATGCGCAACACGAATCCGATCACGACCACAGCAACACCGAGCAGCGGCCAGTAGTTCATGCGTGCGCTCCATCGAGTGCAGCCACACGCACGCCGGTCGCATCAAGCGCGGCGCGAAGGCGTTCGGCAAACTTCGCCGCATCGGCGCGATCGCCATGCACGCAAATCGTGTCGGCGTGTAGCGACAGAGTTTTGCCATCGCGGGTTTTCACATTGCCCTGCGTGACGATGGCGAGTGCCTGTGCGACAGCAGCGTCGATATCGTGGATGACCGCATCTTTTTCGCTGCGCGGCGTGAGTGATCCGTCGGCTTCGTAACGGCGATCGGAAAATGCTTCGTGTCCGACCTTGAGACCGAGCGCAGCACCCGCCGCCGGCAATACGCTGCCGGCCAGGCCGACCAGGATCAGCGCCGCATCTGCATCACGCACCGCCTGCGCAATCGCCTGTGCAAGTGCCGCGTCGCGCGCGGCCATGTTGTACAGCGCGCCGTGCGGTTTGACATGATGCAAGCGGCTGCCGGCGGCCTGCGCAAAAGCACTCAGCGCGCCGATCTGATATAGCGTCAATGCATACGCCTCGTTCGCCGTTATTGCCATCACCCGCCGACCGAAACCTTGCAGGTCGGGCAACGACGGATGCGCGCCGATCGCCACACCGTGCGCGACTGCCGCCACGACCGTGCGCTGCATCGTCAGCGGATCGCCAGCGTGCATGCCGCAGGCAATATTCGCCGACGTGACATGCTGCAGCACCTGCGCATCCTGGCCCATCTGCCAGACGCCGTAGGATTCGCCCATGTCGCAATTCAGGTCGATGCGGGGTTTGCGCAAATGCATTCTCCTCGAAGTTGTATCGGTCGCTCAATCGTGCACGCGATCGGCAATCGCCAGTCGCAGGCGTTCAATTTCCGCCTGCTGCGCAAGATAACGCGTTTGCGCCTCGGCCAGATCGATCTCGGCAAAACGCAGTGGCTGGCCGGGTCGCGCCTGCGCGAGTTTCGCCAGATCCGTGCTGGCGACGTGGCCGATGCGCGGGTAGCCGCCCGTGGTCGGATGCTCGGCCATCAGCACGATCGCATTGCCCGACGGCGGCAGTTGCACGGTGCCGGCGCTGAGACCTTCGGAGACCAATTCGAGCGGCGCGGCAAGCTTCAATTTTGGGCCTTGCAGACGATAACCGACGCGATTCGATTCGCTGCTGATGCGAAATTCAGCAGCGAAAAAGGCGCGTTGCGATTCGTCATCGAGTTGCACGAAATGCGCGCCACGCATGGTGTGAACGATGGTATTCGGATCCGCATCGAACCACGGCGCCGGATCGATCCACCATGATGCCGCGTGATATTTGCTCGTACCCGCATC
>JAYVLO010000105.1:0-3226 GCA_043759455.1 Pseudolysobacter sp. | reverse complement strand
GGCGGCCACGCATCCGCTTGAATATCAGATGTATTACTCGATTTAAAAACAATTTCAGGCTGTTCCGGCGCTGCAGGGGTGCGGCGGCGGAACGTCCGAATCGACGGATAAAGAGAAAGGCGCTAAACACGACGCACAGACGTCGTTTGCTGGGGAGGGATAGGAGCTGGACAGGGGATTACCGCGCGACGTGATTGTGTCGTGCGCAGGCAGGCGTGCAACACGGCGCGACTGCATGAATACCCACCGTGCCCTTAACCCGCAAAGAGGAATGAGCCATGAAGCGCACTGCGTTTGCTATTGTAATTTCTATCGCACTATTGAGCGTCGCTCGCACGACGCTTGCGCAAGACGCAGTACCCGCCGCGCCAGCGAATCCGTGGGTCGGATCACTGACAGTGGCTAGCGATTATATTTTTCGTGGATTGACCCAGACCAATGAAAAACCTGCCTTGCAGGGCGGTCTGGAGTACGACGATCCCAGTGGCGTTTACGTGGGATTCTGGGGCAGCAGCATCAGTTGGTTATCGGATTACTCGACCTCGGCAGCGTCGGTGTCGAGCAATGTCGAGTTCGATTTCTACGCCGGTTATCGCGGCAAGTTGAACGATGATTTCGGCTACGACGTCGGCCTTTACACCTACTATTATCCGGGCACGTACCCCGGCGGATTCACGAGTGCGAACACCACCGAAATCTACGGCGCGCTGTCGTACAAATTCGTCTCGCTGAAATATTCGCACACGCTGACCAACGCGTTCGGTTTTACCGACACCAAGAACTCGGGTTACATCGATCTTTCGGCGAACTACGAGTTTGTGCCCACCTGGCTGCTGAACGCCCATGTCGGCCACCAGCGCATCGATGGGTTTGGCGACGCCTCCTACACCGACTACAAGCTCGGCATCACCAAGAATTTCGACAAGGGTTTCGCGCTTGCGATCGCCTATTTCGACAGCAATGCCGACAAGTCCGTCTATACCAATTCCTACGATCATTTTGTCGGTCGCTCGACCGGCGTGATCACGCTGACCAAGACGTTCTGAGGTCAGCGCGCAGCGATCCAGCCAAACCCGCCCCGCCCCGATCTGGGCTGAAAAAAGGAGATACCGATGAAACTTGTCACCGCCATCATCCGGCCGTTCAAACTCGATGAAGTGCGCGAGGGCCTCACCCAAATCGCGGTGTCGGGCCTGACCGTCACCGAGGTCAAAGGTTTCGGTCGACAGAAAGGCCATACCGAACTTTATCGCGGTGCCGAATACGTGGTCGACCTGTTGCCGAAAATCAAGATCGAAGCCGTTGTTCCCGATGAGCTGGTCGAGGCCGCGCTCGAAGTCATCATGCAGGCGGCCCGCACCGACAAGATCGGCGACGGCAAGATTTTCGTGAGTCCGATCGAGCAGGTCGTGCGCATTCGCACGGGCGAAATCGGCAAAGACGCGCTCTGACCGCATCCCTATCAACGAGGCGACCCCAATGATTACCGCAACTCGAACTCCCGATGTAAAAAATTACAGATCGATGCTGATCGTGGCTGCTTGTGGCGCCGCTGCACTTTTGCTCACGCAATACGGTTTCGCCCAGGATGCGGTGCCCGCCGTTGCAGCGGCTGCGGCACCACTACCGGTGCCGCAGCCGAACAAGGGCGATACCGCATGGATGCTGACTTCCACCGCGCTGGTATTGCTGATGTCGGTGCCCGCACTGGCGTTGTTCTATGGCGGCCTCGTGCGTACCAAAAACATGCTGTCGGTACTCATGCAGGTGTTTGTCGTATTTTCGCTGATCACGGTGCTGTGGTTTGTCTACGGCTACAGCATCGCGTTCACCGAAGGCAATCCGTTCTTTGGCGGGATCTCGCGACTGTTCCTCAACGGCACGTTTACTCCGGCCGACGGTTCGTTCTCGATGGCCGCAACGTTTTCCAAGGCGACGCCACTTTATGAAATCGTGTTTGCGGTATTCCAGGCGACCTTCGCCGCGATCACGTGCTGCCTGATCCTCGGTTCGATCGTGGAGCGCGTGAAATTTTCCGCGGTGCTGATCTTCATGGTGATCTGGTTCACCTTCAGCTATCTGCCGATCGCGCACATGGTCTGGTTCTGGGCCGGTCCGGATGCGTATGTCGATGCCAGCAAGAGTGACGCGATCAACGCCACCGCAGGTTACATCTGGCAGATGGGCGCTCTCGATTTCGCCGGCGGTACGGTGGTGCATATCAATGCCGGTGTGGCCGGTTTGATCGGTGCGTACATGCTCGGCAAGCGCGTCGGTTATGGCCGCGAAGCGATCCGCCCGCACAGCCTGACCATGACCATGATCGGCGCTTCGCTGCTGTGGTTCGGCTGGTTCGGTTTCAACGCCGGCTCCGCACTTGAGGCGAACGGTTCGGCCGCGCTCGCGTTTCTCAACACCTATCTCGCCACCGCGTGCGCAGTGTTGTCGTGGACGCTGGTCGAGTGGCTCGTGAAGGGTAAACCTTCGATGCTCGGCGCGGCTTCTGGCGCGGTTGCCGGCCTGGTTGCGATCACTCCGGCGGCGGGCAATGTCGGTGTGCCGGGCGCGTTTGCGATAGGTATGGCTGCGGGTGTGATCTGCCTGTGGGGCGTGATGGGCCTGAAAAAAATCATCAAGGCCGACGACTCGCTCGACGTGTTCGGCGTGCACGCGCTCGGCGGCATCAGCGGCGCGTTGCTGACCGGTATCTTCAACGCACCGAGTCTCGGCGGGCCGGGTTCGACACAGGACTGGGTGAAGATGACGATGGGTTATCCGGGGATTCCGCAACAGTTGCTGATCCAGGCCAAGGCGGTCGGCATCACGATCGTGTGGACTGCCGTGGTGGCGTTCATCGCGTTCAAGATCGCCGATCTAATCGTCGGCCTGCGTGTGACCGAAGAGCAGGAGCGCGAAGGTCTCGATATCAGTTCGCACGGCGAATCGGCATACGACATGTAATCGCTATCACGCTCGGCGTTCGCTCATATTTTGGGCGGCGCCGAGCGCAACTCCGGGGCGGCGTTCGCGCAGAGGTGCAGCGCCGACTTTTCCATGCATCGAGATAGCAAATTTTTGTCGCGGTCTGCGATGATGCGAATCCCTTAGCCATCATCCACCCAGGAGATTTTATGTCCGCCGCGAATGTCCAGAAACTGATCCAGGAACACGACGTGGAGTTCGTCGATCTGCGTTTTGCCGATATGCTCGGCAAGCAGCACCACGT
>JAYVLO010000104.1:0-37002 GCA_043759455.1 Pseudolysobacter sp. | reverse complement strand
AGGATTTTTCGCAGGATCACCATCTCGGCCTCGCGCTACTTTTGCTCGGTCTGATGCTATCGCAATTCATCGGCGGCTACGGTCATATCAAGCAGCGCCTGAGTGAGGATCGCGGCGCACGATTCGCCGCGGCGATGACCCTGATCCTGCTCGCGCTGATCCTGTTCACGCCGGGGAAAAATATTCCCTTCATCTACTTCCAGTTTTGAGCACCGGCATGCGTTATCTCAAATTCATCCTGCCGCTGCTGCTGGTCGTTTTGATCGACCTGCTGTTTCAATTCGGCGCGTGGGAATCCATCGCATCGCCGAACAGCCATGCCGGAATGAGTATCGCGAAAAAACGCGCGCTGCTCGATCCGGAAATGGCGCATATCGATTTTGTCACGCTCGGCAGTTCACGCCCGGTCTACGGCATCGACCATGCACTGCTCGCCAGCACTGCCGCGGCGCACGGCAAGGTGCATGTGAACATCAGCGTCGCTGGCATGCACTGGATGAGTCTCGGCATCATCACCGACTGGCTCGCAGAGCAGCACCCGGAAATCCAAGGCGGTATCATCGCGTTGTCAGTTCAGGATTTCATGGGGCCGGGAAACGGCGCTTACGAGCTTGGCATCGCTTATCCGTTTCACCGCCATGACCAGATTCCGTGGATCAGCGAGCATGTCGCTTTCGATCGCAACGAACTCGCTACCTATGGGCTGTATTCCGGCCTGTTCGAATATCGCGAAGATATTCGTGATCTGATACAGCATCCACAGCAGCGGTTGAAGTCGCTAAAATATTTTCATGCGCTCGATGCGAAGCACGTGTTGCAGACCAACGCCGATGAGATATCGAATATCTGTCGCCTGCAGCTGCAGCATCGATCCGACTGCGCAAAGGCGGCGACGCTCGATGCCGAAGCCGCAGAAAAACTGAAAGGCCAATGCGCGATGTTGCCGAGTGCGGATCAGCCGCGCGACGACTGGCGTCCGATCGTCAGCGGCACCGAAGCGCCCTCGCCTTATCTGCAAAAAACCCGCGATCTGATCCAGGCGCAGCTACGTAGCCTGACCTGGAAAACACCGCCGATCATTGTGCTGATGCCGATGCACGCGGTGTGGATGAACGATGCCTTGCCGCAAGCCGCACACGAATGGACGCTGTCGATTCTCAAGCCTTTGCAGGACGAAGGAAAAATCCGCGTGCTCGATTACACCGACCTGTTCAACGGCCCCGACGGCACCGATTGCACAGCGTTTTTCGATATCTACCATAACAATGTGGCGGGTCGCGAACGACTGATGCAGATGCTTTTACCGAGCCTGGAAACGTTTTTGTATTCTGCCGAAAGTCGTACCCAAGCGACAATTCGCAATGACTGATTTGCTAGACTCTTGGCCTAACGCAATAAATCCGCAATGCCAGAGGCGCCTCATTAGCGTATGTCACAAAACTCCGCTGCCGAAGAAACGCCAAAACCAGACGACCAGATCGTCGCGGCGCATGCCAACGGGCATTTTTATTCGCCGATCGTGAACGCGGCGGAGATCGCCGCGCAAGCCGATCGCATCTGGCCGGCCGAACCCGAAGTGCTGGGCATGGATTTCAACGACGCCAGTCACGAGCGGATATTGAACGAGGTTTTCCCGCGTCATATCGCAGCCTACGACTACCCGGAACTGCTCGACGAATCGCCGGATCTTACCCAGTTCTACACGCAGAACTCGCAGTTCAGCTGGCTCGATGCGCGCACGCTTTTTGTGTTGTTGCTCGAGTGGAAACCGAAACGATTCGTCGAGGTCGGATCGGGGTTTTCGACCTTGCTCGCCGCAGATGTGAACCGGCGCCATCTCGACAACAGCATCGATATCACATGCATCGAACCTTATCCGCGTGAGTTCCTGCGCCAGGGTATTCCGGGCATAACGCAATTACTCGAGCAGAAAGTACAGGACGTGCCGCTGGCGGAGTTTGAAAAACTGCAGACGGGCGATATTCTGTTCCTCGATTCTTCGCACGTCGCCAAGACCGGCAGCGATGTCAATTATCTGTATTTCGAAGTGCTGCCGCGCTTGGCCGCGGGCGTGCTTGTGCACATTCACGATATTTTTCTGCCGCACGATTACCCGCGCGAATGGGTATTCGTCAATAACCGCAGTTGGAACGAGCAATACCTGCTACGCGCATTGCTGATGCATTCCACCGCTTTCAAGGTGCGCTTCGGCTGCTCGTATGCGCACTGGCGTTTCCCCGAGCGCGTGCGCGAAGCGCTGAGCAACGGGCATTCGTATGCGGGCGGAAGTTTCTGGATGCAGCGTATCTAGCGCATTCGTCCAACGCGATTCAAACATGCGGCGAAAACAATCGCCGCAATTTATTTGGCTCGCGCGCTGCGTTGCTCATCCAGCGTCAACGCCACCTTGTCGCGCAGATATACCGGCAACGCGAGTTCGGCGGAAACGCCATCGCCCGCCAATGCGTGCGGCAACGCAAGTTCGGCAATCGCGCGCGCCTGCGGGAAACGCGCGCCGTCGGCGAAGATCGGCGCCGCGCCAAGACGCAATTCGAGCAGCGGCGCGTAGGTCGCCCAGCCGCTGCCGACCACGCACCAACGCGAATGTTGCGGCAAGGCAATCAGATCGGCGTGACCGACGCATTCATTGTTCAACGCGTGCACCAGACCATCCGCGCCGCGCGTGAATACACCCGCATAGATTTCGCCCATGCGCGCATCAATCACCGCCAAAATCGGCATGCCATCATCCGGCGCGTGCTGCGCCATTGCGGCCAGCGATGAGACTGGAATCACCGGCACGTCCAGCCCGAGCGCCAGTCCTTGCGCCACCGAAATCGCCAGGCGTACACCCGTGAATGCGCCTGGCCCGCGACCCACGGCGATGACATCGATCGCGCGGCGCGCAAGCCCGGCTTCGGCCAATACCGACTCGATCATAGGCAGCACGAGCTCGGCGTGACGACGCGGCGCGAGTTCACTGCGCTCGATGATCGCACCGTTGCAGGACAAGGCGACGGAGCAGCATTCGGTAGCGGTTTCGATGGCTAGAAGGTTCATGGGCATATTCTCGCATCTATGACGGGAATCGACACCTGCAGTGGCGAAAATTCGCTATACGGCTTTGCGTTGCGAGATCGCGTACCAGTCCACACGCCGCGTCAGGAACATCATCGTCGCGACCGTGACCAACAGCGCCAGCGCGCCCATCAGTAGCGAATATTGCTCGCTGACCACCAGTACATAAAACAATGCATAGATCAGTATCAGCAGCGATGTCAGTATCAGTCCCGCACGCCAGGTGCCGAGGATCGCGCCGATATATCCACCGATCATCGCGACCACGGCGATGGCTGCGGCAAGATACGCAAACTTGAAACCGATCTGCTCGGACAATGCCAGCAGCACGACATAAAACGTTGCCAGCGCCACGCCAACCAGCAGGTATTGCAGCGCATGCACACGCAGGCGCTTTAGCACTTCGCACAGGAATACCGCGATGAAGGTCAGCGTGATCATGAGCAACCCGTATTTGCCGGCGCGCACATTTTGCTGATACACACCCGCGGGTTGATACAGCGCAAAACCGAACGTGGAGTCGGCGAATTGATGACTGGTTTCGCGCGACTCTTCCCAGATCTGGCCGAAGCTGCGATTGATGTCCAGCACCTGCCAGTGCGCGCTGAAATGGGTCTTATCGACCTCGCTTTGCACCGGCAGAAACGCGCCGCCGAAACTCGGATTCGGCCACGGCGCGGCAAGATTGACTTCGGTCGTGCGCGCCAGAGGCAGCACGTCGAATCGTTCGGTACCAGCCAATACCATTTCAATATCGACGACAAAATCTTTCTTGCGCAATTCACTCAGATCAAGCGTAGTCGCAACTGCCGTAATGCCTGCGACGGTCTGGTTGGCCGGCCGAAACCGCGCTTCGACGCCGTTGATACGCAACACCGAAACGCTGCGTAACCCGCGCACATCAGCAATTGGCAATTGCAGTTCAGCGCGCGGCCACAGCCATTCCGCGCCGCCCTGATCCAGCGCGGTCAGATCTGCCTCGGTGAAACGTGCGTGCAACTTCAACGTCGCGCCATACACCGGCGCGAAATAGATGCCGTAGTGTTTTTCCGTGACATCCAAAGTGCCGTCGATCTTGAGCGCATCGGCGAGCAGGATACTCACATATTCGACATTGACGGTCTCCTTGTCCCGCACCACATGCACGCGACGAGGTATCGCCAACACCGGCCCGCCGAGAGTTTGCTGCGTGCCCCAACCTTGCGTAATCTGCGCGAGCGCCTGGCGTCGCAAATCCTGCCGTTCGCCGATCAGGTCATCCACCTTGAACAGCGGAATCAGCATCAGCAACGCAAGGAAACCGATGCCGAGCGCCTTGAATGTCGGGTTATGAAAGACTGCGGGATTCATGCGTCACCTCGTTAGGTTCGAAGTGCCATTGCAACCCGCCGGTAAGGCGCAGGCATGGCCCGCAGCGGACGGTGGTGGGGCGAAGTTATGGCGGTGTCGCAAGAACGAGGAACGGGGGGAACGGGGGAACGGAATTGTTTCGGGCGATATTATTTTTGCTCGTCATTTTCAACTTCGACTCGTTCCCTATTCCCGTTTCCCTATCCTCTATTCCCCGATACTGATCTGCTTTTCCTGATGATTGCCGATGTCGAGCAGGCGTTGTGTCAGCGCTGGATCGATCTCGAATTTCGTACTGATCGCGGTCGCCGCCGCGGGACTCGACAGGCTTTTTTTGTCGGCCGCGCGCCATGCCGTCCACAACACATCGAGCTGCTGCTGCCGGGTGGTTTCAGGCGCGGTAAAATCGAAACTCTGCAAGCCGGATTGCAGGCCGAGATCGATTTGCTGCGCGCGCAATTTTTCATCGAGCGCCTGCAGGCTGTTGCGCGCAAATCGGCGAATCTCGGGATAACGGTCGTTCATCGCAGTAAGCAAATACGGCGCGAGCGACATGCGTTGTCGCGCGTCGATTCCGGTCACGGCGGTTCCCATCTGGTACGCGGCAACGGCCTTCTGTACCGGATCGCCGGACAGCAACGTCGCGGGCAGATCGGCCAGTGCCGTATCGACACCATCGGCGCGCGTGGCGACCGTGCCATCGCCACGTCCCCACAAGGTTTTGATCTGCTGCGCCGCCCACTGCGGAGATTTATCGGCATGGCAATTCGTGCACGCATCGGGCCGCGCATTCGACGAATCGCTGGCTGGATCGGGCACCGCAATACGATGGCTGCGATGGATCGTCATCACCCCATAAACCGCATTCGGCATATGGCAGTTGTAGCAGTTCGAGCCAGGGCTGGTCGCTGCATGATGCGTGTGCGCAGTGACGTCTTTCGCAAGCTGATCGTGACAACGCAGGCACGGCGTATTGCCGCGATTTTTATCGGTGATCTGCCCGGCGCTATCGCCGCCGTGCATGCTGTGGCAATTGATGCAGCTCAGGTCTTTCGATTGCAGGTAACACTGCGATTGCAGCAGGCCTTGGTATTCGTAGGCGCTCAGCCGCGGCGTGCCGTCGTTCCAGAAACGCGCGGAGAAAAGCGTCGCTGCCTTGCCCGGCGGCACGGTGTCTTTCAAGATCGGTTGCACCGATGCGTTGAGATCATCACCAGCGCGATACGGCGGCCCGCTGCTGATCCAGTTTTTCATCACGCCGACATCTTTCGGCATGCGTTGGCCGTGACATTGGCCGCACACCTGCGTGCTGCGCTCGGCGCTCAGACCATGCGGATTGACGATGCTCGGATCGCTTGCGCCGCCGAGCTGCAAGGTCCAGCGCCGCAGCATGCTGGCATTGCGTTCAACATGCGCACTGCCGGGTCCATGACAACTTTCGCAGCTGATGCCGAGTTCAGCGACACGCGAGTCGTAGGTCGAATCGCGATTCACATCGATCGCTTCACCGCGCCGGCTGCGTGCGATCAGCTCGGGATAATTTTTCATGTTCGGCTCGGGGCCGGTGTTGTGGCAATAGATGCAGTTGTTGTTCCACGGCCCGATATGTTCATCGAACGGTTTGTCGTCCGGCCCGAGGAACACCGCATTCATGTGCACCCAGCGTTGCTCGGCGATATGCCACAGATAATGCAGCCGATAGTACGTGCCGCTGTTCGCATCGAACGTGAGGTATTGCTGATACCGATGCGAGCCGACCGTGCGTTGCACCGCGACGGTGTTCTGGATCGCGCCGGTAGTCGGATCGTGATACTCGAAAAAATACTTGCCGCCGCGCGTGATCGGGCGCACATCGCCGCCCCATTCGGTCAGCGCCTGGCCGTCGAATTTTCCGACCACGGCTTGCGGCGTGGCGTCCTGCGTCATCGTACGATGGAAGGTCTTGTACCAACTCGCATGGCGATCCTCGTGGCAGGTTTCGCATTGCGCCGAACCCACCCAATGCGCGCTGTCCGTGACAAACGGCGTCGCGATTTCCGCGCGTATTGCGCTGATCGAATGCCACAACCAAACCGCCAGCGCGATCGCGGTGACAACCACAGCCAATACGCCGAGGCGCCATCCGTTCTTTGCGGCAAGTTTCATTCGTCGATTTATTTCGGATCGATGGCTGGCGGCTGCCACAACTCGATGCGGTTGCCTTCCGGATCCATCACCCAACCAAACTTGCCGTACTCGTGATTGTCGACACGCGCGTCCACCTGCGCACCCGAGGAACGAAGGTTCACCAGCAACGCATCCAGATCATCGACACGAAAATTCAGCATGAAAGGCTTGTCGCTCGGCGCGAAGTATTTCGTGTCGTGCGCAAACAGCGACCACACGGTGGACCCCGGACGTTTTTCATCCTCGGCAAAATTCGCCATGCCGTACTCGTCGATCTGCATTCCGAGATGCTGCGCATACCACGCGCGCATTTCTTGTGGATCACGCGCCTTGTAGAACAAGCCGCCGAATCCAATGACCTTTGCCATGTCCTGTCTCCATCGTTTGCGAACATCGATTGTCGGCGGCGGCGCAATGCAAATCAATGCATCAACTCACCGAAAAATGCCTGCACATCGGCCAGCTCGCGTGTCTGCGGCAGCGGCGGCAGGCTCTGCAGGAATATCTTGCCATACGCGCGTGTGGTCAGGCGCGGATCGCACAGCACCAGCACGCCGCGATCGCTGACATCGCGAATCAACCGCCCCGCACCTTGCTTGAGCGCGATCACGGCGGTCGGCACCTGCCAGTCGAAAAATGGGTTGCCGCCGGATTCGCGCATCGCATTCAGGCGCGCCTCTAGCACCGGATCATCGGGAGCTGCGAACGGCAGTTTGTCGATAATGACGCAACTCAGCGCCTCGCCCGATACATCAACGCCTTCCCAGAAACTCGCCGCACCGAGCAGCACGCCGTTGCCGGCGGCGCGGAATTCGGTGAGCAACTGATGTCGCGGCAACGTGCCTTGCACGAACAACGGATATGGCAGATCGCGCAACAGTTCCGCCGCGAGCTTGAGTGCGCGATGCGAAGTGAACAACAAAAATGCGCGCCCGCGCGATGCTTCGAGCACCGGGCGCGCCATCGCAATCACACGCGCGGTGTAGTCCGGCGCATTCGGATCGGGCAATCCGCGCGGCAGATACGCCAGCGCCTGACGCGTGTAATCGAACGGACTCGGCAAGCTCATCGCGACCGGATCATCCAGGCCGAGCTGGCGTGTGTAGTGATCGAAGCGACCCGCTACCGACAACGTCGCCGACGTGAAAATCCACGACGCGTGTGTCGAATCGCGCAACGCACGCAGCGGCGGCGCGAGATCAAGCGGCGTCGCGTACAACTGGAACCCTTGCGGCGTCAGCTCGTACCAATGAATCCATTCGGCGTTGTCGTGCGCTTCGACTTTTTCGTAGCGCGCGAGCAGGTCACGCGCGCGCTCGGCGCAACTCGCGAGGCCGCGACTGCGCTCCTCGTGCAGCACCAGCGCATCCATCAAACCCGACAGCGCTTCGTGCAAGGCATCGAGCTCGTGCATCAATTCGGGCGTCGCTGCGATCTGCGCAAAACTGCCACGCAGCGGCAAGCGATCGAACGCCATTCGCACGCGCCGAACCGCCGGCGTGATCGCCTCGATCACTGCCAGCATCGGCGCAAGCGCGCCGCTGACCGCACCGCATTCCGCGAGTGTGTCGTTGGCGAGTTCGCTGAGCTGGCGTGAACTCAAACTGGTCGAAAAAAATTGTCCGGCCAGCTCCGGAATCTGATGCGCTTCATCGAGAATAAATGCGTGCGCACCCGGCAGAATTTCGCCGAAACCTTCCTGCTTGATCGAAAGATCGGCGAACAACAAATGATGATTGACGACGACCAGATCGGCCTCTTGCGCCGCGCGCCGCGCCTTGACCACAAAACACTCGCCGTACTGCGGACAGTCCGCGCCGAGGCAGTTATCGGTTGTCGAGGTGACGCGCGGCCAGAGCAGCGAATCCTCCGGCACCTCGATCAATTCGGCGCGGTCGCCACTCGTACTGCGCGCCGCCCAGGTGCGCATGCTATGCAACTGGCTGGTCTGTTCGCGCGACGGAAAACGCCCGTCTTTTACCGCCTGATCGAGCCGATGCAGGCAAATATAATTGGCGCGGCCTTTCAGCAAACTCGCCTTCAGCCGCGCGCCGAGCACCTTGCGCACCAGTGGCAGGTCGCGATGGAACAACTGATCCTGCAGTGTCTTGGTGCCGGTCGAAATGATCACGCGTTTGCCGGACAACAACGCTGGCACGAGATACGCAAAGGTCTTGCCGGTACCGGTACCGGCCTCGGCGATCAGGCACTCGCGCTCGGCGATCGCCTCGGCTACCGCCGTCGCCATCTGCTGCTGCGAATCGCGCGGCGCGAAGCCCGCAATTTCGCGCGCGAACGGACCGTCCGGGCCGAGCAGTTCGGCGCTATTCAATGAACTCATGCGTTGATTGCCACGCGCGCATCAGCACAGGCAGATGTGATCGTTATCTCGCGCAAAAAACTCACTGCGGATATCACATACGCACCGGTCGGTCGACGCGGCAACTCGATAGCTGGACCTTGGCTTGCGCCGCACCGGCGCTGTCCTGCAGCGCGTTGCGCGCTTCGATCAGGGTCTGGATATTACGCGCGCACAGGCTGCCGTTTTTCGGACCGTGATCGTAGGATTCTTGCGCAAGTTTGGCCGCAGCTTCGTAATGCTTGTGGCCGATTTCGAGCTCGGCCTGATACTGGATGATTTCTGGCGAGCCATGCGACAAAGCCAGCGCGCGCTCGGCCAGCGTCAGCGCCTGATCGTAATGCTGCTGGATTTCCTGCGAACGCGCCTGCTGCATCAAACCATCGATGGCCGGATCGCGCAGCGGATGCACTTCGAGGTCGGAGGTGAATTTTGTCCCAGCGTCGCGAATCGCGGTCACCGCATTGGGCACATCGAGTTTCGGCGCCGCTTGTTGCGCCGGCGGCGGTGGCTGCGTGCAGGCGGCAAGCGCGGCGACCAGCAATGCCAGCGCTGCGCGATGAAGGGCATTTCGATTCCAAATATTGGGCATGACGGGGAGCTCCTCAAACGGATTTTTGACCGTATCACGGCCAATTATGTAGACGGTTAATTCGGGCTGCGGCTGAACAGGGATTTTATCTCCTGCCAGGTGCAATGATCGGTTTCCTGCGGCGCGTACCCGGTCAGGAACGGCAACTCGCGCGCGCCCTTGCATGTGGCATCGGTGCGCTGGCCGTTTTGCGGATTGACCCAGGTGTATTCGAGGCCATCCCGCGGCAAGGCCAGCGGACTCGACGGCAATTTGTGGAACAACGCCGACCATACTTTCAGCGCGCCGGTCGCGCCCATCAGCGTGGTCACTTTGTTGTCGTCGCGGCCGACCCATACCACCGCCAGATGTTCGCCGGTGAAACCGGCAAACCACGAGTCGCGCTGCGAATCGCTGGTGCCGGTCTTGCCCGCCGCGTGCAGATAACCCAGGCCCTGATCGGTCACCGAATGCGCGGTACCGGCGACCACGACTTGCTGCATCGCGTAACTTGTGAGCCGCGCGGCGGGGACGTACTCGCCGGCACCGGCCTTGATGCTGTAGCGCGTCAGCGGCTTGCCCTGCGCGTTTAGCACACCGCGCACCGCGCGCAGCGGTAACGCGTGACCATCTGCGGAAAAATACGTGTACAAACGCGCGACATCGAACGGCGTGAGATCGATCGCACCGAGCAGCAAACTCGGATTCGGATTGACCGAAGTCAGGCCGAACGATTCGAGAAATCCCTTGACCTTGGGCAAGCCCAGAGTCAACCCGAGGTGCACGGTCGCGAGGTTGTACGAATGCATCAGCGCATCCAGCAGCGGTACCGCGCCATGTGCCTCGTGCTCGGCATTCTGCGGCATCCAGTGCGAGCCGTCGGCCTGCGGAATATCCACCGCCGTATCATCGAGCGAGGACACGAGCGAGTACCGCTGCGGCTGCGACAGCGCGACCAGATAGACGAACGGCTTGACCAACGAACCGATCGGCCGCTGCGCAAACAAGGCGCGATTGAAACCTTGCTCATCCGCCGCGCGCGCGCCGATCAACGCTTGCACTTCGCCATCGTGCGCGCCGGTGACGACCATCGCGCCCTCGAGTTCCGGCTGGCGTTTCGCCATCGCATCGAGCTGGCTCGCAAGTGCTTGTTCCGCCAGCAACTGCGAGGCCGGCGCAAGCGTCGTATGGATGCTCATGCCAACCTTGCCGAGCGCGGCATCGGCGTAATCGCGCGCCAGCTGCGCGCGCACCAGATCGAGAAATGCCGGATAACGATTGCGCGGCAAACCCGCCCGATCGGGCACACCGAGCGGCGCGGCGCGCGCTTTCGCCAAGGCCGTATCGTCGAGCAGACCGGTATCGGCAAACATCTGCAGCGCGATGTTGCGCCGACTCAGCGCGTGATCGGGATTGCGCCGCGGATCGTAATAACTCGGACCTTGCACCATGCCGACCAGCAGCGCGATTTCCGGCGTGCTCAGCGATTTCAGATCGCGGCCGAAATAGAATTCCGACGCAGCGGCAAATCCATGTACTGCCTGGCCCCCTTGCTGGCCGAGAAACACTTCGTTGATGTACGCTTCGAGTATGCGCCGCTTGTTGTAGCGCGCCTCGATCAGCAGCGACAACAATGCCTCGTTGAACTTGCGCGTGAAACGCTGGCCGCGATCGAGGAACAGATTCTTGACCAGCTGTTGCGTAAGTGTGCTGCCGCCCTGCACGACGTGCCCGGCGCTCAGATTGGCGAGTGCGGCGCGCAGGATCGACCACACGGCGATGCCGTGATGGTGATTGAAATCGCGATCCTCGACCGCTTGCAATCCGGCCACCAGCAACGGCGGTACTTCGCCGAGATGGACGATGCGGCGTTCTTCCTGCTCGGTGCCGTACAGCGTGGCGATACGCGCGGGATCGATGCGCACGCTACTCAGCGCAACACCGGTGGCGGCATCCTTGAGTGTGCTGACGCTGTTGGCGGAAAGCACGACTTCGATGCGGCGTTCGGCCTCGTGGCCATCGAGATAATCGAAGGCGCGGCGCGCGATAAGATATCGGTTGCCGTCGTGCGAAAACGTACCGGTGGTGCGCGCGCCGGGCTCGCTGGTGTAACGCGCGGCATCGAGTTCGAGCTCGAGCGCTTCGGCGCTCATGGCCAGGCCAGGTTTGAGTTCCAGCGGACGCGCATAAACGCGGCTTGGCAAATCCCAGCTCAGATCGTCGAATCGCGCGCGCACCTGGCCGTCCAGATACGTCGCATACGGACCGACGAAACCAAGGAACAGGCCCAAGCCGAGCCAGAACGGCACGCGCAATACGCGCCAGGCCAGACCTAGCAGTGGCAGAAGAGAGTCGCGAACAGTCAAGCGGCACGGTAACGCTGAGAAATCCAGTGCGCAGTGTACCCGAACAGACGGACGCACATTGATGCGGCCGCGGCACTTGTGACCGAAAGAAATCCCCATGGCACACCTCTCTGTGCGGCGGCCGCTCCTGCGCATCGTGCGCTCGCGGCACTTGCACCTCCCTGTGCGGCGGCCGCTCCTGCGCATTGTGCGCTCGCGGCACTTGCACCTCCCTGTGCGGCGCTGGTAGCCGGGCGGCGCATCCGCGATAATGGCAACCCGTGTTCCATGCACTCGTGAGGTCGTCCCCCGAATGTCGCATCGCTACGCTTTTGCGCTTGCGTTCTTCCTTGTAATGACGTGCGTCGCGCATGCCGATTTTCGCATCGATTACAGCGTAACCCGCGGCCGCGGCGATCTTGGCGTGTTGAGTCTGGCGAATGGCAAATTGCGCGCCGAACCGGATCGCGGTAGCGCCAATTTCGATACCTCGTCCAGCGCGATTCTCGACCCCGTCAATGCCGACCTGATCCTGCTCGATCGCGCACAGCATCGCTACACGCGTTTCGATGGCGAAACCCTGAATCAGCTTTCCGGCCTCGCCAGCCTGCTCGGCACACAGGATCTTTTGCAACTGAAAGTGCGGCCCAGCGGCGCGCGCGAACAAGTAGCGGGACATACGTGCCAGGTGTATCGCATCGATCTCAACAATGCGCATTACGCCGACTATTGCATGGCCGATGCGGCCGAACTCGGATTGAGCGCGAGCGATATCACCCAGCTCAAACGCAGCGTCGACATGGCGCACGACCTGCTCGGGCGCATCGGCGGAAGTTTTGCGAGCGGCGTTTTCGCGGGCGCACGTCTGCCGGTAAAACTCGTCAGTTATCGCGGCGGCAAGGTCATCGGCATCTCGGAACTGAAATCCGTCAGCACGGCGAAAATCGCGGCGAGTGAAGTTGCGATTCCCGCCGGATATCGCGAGCAGCCGATCGATCCGTCGATGTTCGCGCCGGATTGAATATCGATTGTTTTCGCGCCTTGCTGCATCCCAACCTTACCCTGAAGAATTTCCCTGACTATGTCGACAGCCTCTAGCGCAAGAGTCTGCATCCATGCCTGTGGCGAACGCGATTCGGCGTGGCTGGAACACTGCATTACCCGCTTGCCGAACGATATTCGTATAACCCTGGTCGGCGCGCTCGCGCCGACGTGGATAGCCGGGCGTTTGCTGGATTCGCTCGCTGCAAATATCGATCCCGAAGATGCATCAAGCGTCTTGCGCACTTGCGCTGCCGCGTATCCGGGCCAAGATCTCGTGCTGTTGCGCGCGGGCACAGTGCAGCCGGAATTCTGGTTCGAACGCATCACGCGCGCACTGCAAATGGACGATGTGCTCGCGGTATCGGCGCTGGACAATCTCGATGCGCTGCGCGCGCCGCTGCCGGTCGGCGTGCAGTCCGACGTATCACCCGCCGAAATCGACCGACTGTGTTATCTGTACAGCCACAAGCAGTATCTCGATTGTGCCACCGTCTCGCCGCTGTTAAGCGCGTGGCACGGACCTCGCCTGCGTGCAGCGGGCGTGGCAGCGGTGAAAAATTTGTCCGTACCTCCGGCATTCGCGCCACTGCGCGCGGTGTTGCTCGATCAACTTTATGTGGCGGCACCAGGGCGTATTTTGCGTGGCCCGAAACCTCCGCAACCGGGTGCGGATGCCGATACGTCGTCCGCGCTGGGTGAGTTGCGTGAGCAGCTCGCCACAGCACTTTCTCACGGCAGCGGCGCAGGCGATTCTGGATTTCCGGGACTCGACGCCAAACCCGTGATCCTGCACATCCTGCATGGCTGGGGTGGCGGCGCCGAGCGATTTGTGCGCGATCTGGCCGCTGCGGATTCAGCGCGCCATCACCTCGTGCTGATTGCACGCGGCAATTCTGCGCGGCGCTGTTTCGGCGAAGAACTGGAGTTGCTCGCCAGCGATTTTTCGCAACCGCCACTGCGCCGTATGACGTTGCCGAACGCGATCGCCGATACCGCCTTGCACGATCACACTTACCGTGATTTCCTCGCGCAGATCGTTCGCGAATTCTGTGTCGATGCGCTGATGGTTTCATCGCTGATCGGACACAGCCTGGATGCGTTGCGCACCGGTTTGCCGTTGCTGATCGTTGGTCATGATTTTTATCCGTTGTGGCCGATTCTGCATCGCGATTTCGGCGATACGCAGTTGCGCTTCGATGATGCACAACTCGTGAGCGATCTGATGAGCGCCAATGCTCGACTCGAATTTGCCAATCGAGATCCGGTCTATTGGCGTCGCCTGCGCGAGCAGTACGTCGAGGTATTGCTGCAGAGCTCGGCCACGTTGGTTACGCCCAGTCGCTCGGCCCTGACGAACTTGCAACGTATCGAACCTCGCCTGAAATCGTTGCGCAGCCAGGTCATCGGTCATGGCCTCGCCGCGTGGTTACCTGACGCGCCGCTACCACGGGCCGAACCACCACGCCGGAAGCGTCTGCGGCTGGTCGTGCCCGGTCGCGTACGCCGCGGCAAAGGTGCCGAACTGTTGCGCGCCGTGCTGCCAAAACTGCGGGAGCATGCGGAGATTTTTCTGCTCGGCGCAGGCAAGGACGGTGAGGAATTTTTCGGTGAGCGCGATGTACATATCGTGCTGAATTACCAGCGCGACGAACTGCCCGTTTTGATCGCGAAAATTGCGCCCGATGCGGCGTTGCTGCTGCCCACCGTTGCGGAAACTTTCAGCTACACCTTGTCGGAAATGTGGAGCCTCGGTGTGCCGGTCGTCGCAACCGAACTCGGTAGTCTGGCCGAACGTATCGAGGATGGCGTGAGCGGCTGGCTGGCGCCGGCGGACGCTGCCGCAATCAATCGCGTTCTTGCGCATCTCGATGAAGATCGCGACAGCCTTGAACAGGTTCGCTTGAACCTTATCGGCCACACCGAAAAATCGTTGCAGGCCATGAGCGCGGAATACCGCACGTGCTTGCCGTTGCCGCAAGCTGCGATCGATCGTTATACCTTGCAGGCGATGAGCAACGAACGCCTCGTGATCGCCGAGTTGAATACGCGTCTTGGCGACAGCTCGCGTGCTTTAACCGCGCTATCGGCAAAACTCGAGATACAACAAGACGAGCTTGAAAAACGCAGCGACTGGGCCACCGGTCTGGACCGCGAACTGAAGCAGGCCGCACGTATCCTGAAGCAACGCGAGGTCCTGATCGACGAGCGCACGATCTGGGCGAATTCACTGCAACGCGATATCGAATCCGCGCAGGATGCATTGACTAGATTGCATGCGGAGTTCGACGAGCGCACGCAATGGGCGCTCGCCCAACAGGCAGCCATCGCGCAACTCGATCAGATTCGCCTGCAGCAGGCGCAGGAATATCACGAACTGCAAATTCAGCGCGATCAGATCGAGCGTGCTCGCGACGAATTCGAGACCGAACGCAATCGCCTGCTCGCGAGTCGTTCGTGGCGGCTCACCAAACCGCTGCGCTGGCTCGCTCGGCGCGTACGCAGCGCACGCATACGGCTTGCGTTCCTGCTCACGCGCATGCGCAGCATGCATGGTCGCGTGCGTGGCTCGCTGGCGCGGCGCGGCCTGAAAGGCACGATCGCACGCGCGGCGCAGGAGCTCAATCAGGACTCACCATTCGCACCGCTCACCGTCGTCGAGGCGCCGACGCAGGATTTCGCGCCGCACACCGTGCCGACCAGCAGCAGCCCGACGGTATCCATCGTCATTCCGGTCTACAACAAGTTCGCCTACACCGATGCGTGCCTGCGCTCGCTCGCCGAACACGCCGGTACGACCGTGTTCGAAGTGATCGTCGTCGATGATGGTTCGAGCGACGACACCGCAGCGTGCCTCGTATTGATCGACGGTATTCAGACGATTCGCAATCCCGAAAATCTCGGTTTTGTCGGCTCGTGCAATGCTGGCGCAGCACAGGCGCACGGCGAATTCGTGCTGTTCCTCAATAACGATACCGTGGTCACGCCGGGCTGGCTCGAAGCACTGGTCAACACCTTCGTCGAAGAGCCGCGCGCCGGGCTGGTCGGTGCCAAACTGGTGTATCCCGATGGTCGTTTGCAAGAAGCTGGCGGCATTATTTTCAGCGACGGCTCGGGCTGGAATTACGGGCGTTTCGAAGATCCCGCCGCACCGCAATTCAATTATCGCCGTGAGGTCGATTATTGTTCAGGCGCGGCGATCATGCTGCGTCGCGCACTGTTCGAGCAGCTCGGCGGATTCGACATGCGTTATGCGCCGGCGTATTACGAAGACACGGATCTTGCGTTCGCCGTGCGCGCTGCGGGCCTGAAAGTCATCTATGAGCCGCGCGCGACCGTGGTGCATTTCGAAGGCATCACGTCCGGCACCGATACCGGCAGCGGCATCAAGCGCTATCAGGTGATCAACCAGCAGAAATTCCTCGACAAGTGGTGCGCCGCGCTGGCGGTGCAACCAGCGCCCGATACGCGCATCGAGATCGCACGCGAACATCGCAGCGGCGGTCGCGCGTTGATTATCGATGCATGCATGCCGGCGCCGGATCAGGATTCCGGCTCGCTGCGCATGGTCAATCTAATGCGCGTGCTGATCGATCTCGACTACAAGGTCAGTTTCTTCGCTGACAATCGCGCCTACGACGAAAAATACACACCGCCGTTGCAACAGCTCGGCGTGGAAGCGCTGTATCACCCGTACCTCAACGATACCGTGCGCTTCTTTCGCGAGCACGGCAGCCTGTTTGATGTGATCGTCATTTCTCGTCACTACATCGCGGCCAATTACATTGATCTGGTGCGTTTGTACGCACCGCAGGCACGATTGATTTTCGATACGGTCGATCTGCATTATCTGCGTGAGGAACGCGCTGCCGCCCTCGTCGAAAGTGCCGACATCGCGCGCGAGGCGGCCAAGACCAAGCTGCAGGAACTCAGGCTCATGCGCGACTGCGACGTCACGCTCGTGGTGAGTCCGGTCGAGCGTGAGATCCTTGCGCGCGAGGTGCCCGAAGTGCGTGTCGAAGTGCTGTCGAATGTGCACGAAGTATTCGGTTGCCGCCGCGCGTTTGGCGAGCGTCACGATCTGGTATTCGTCGGCGGTTTCCAGCATCCGCCGAACATCGATGCGGTGCAGTTTTTTGTTCGCGAGGTATTTCCGCATGTACGCGCGCAGCTACCGCACGTGCAGTTCCATGTGATCGGCAGCAAGGCGCCAGCGGAGATCCTGGAGCTGCAAGCCGATGGCGTGATCGTGCACGGATTTCTGCCCGACATCACGCCATACATGGACGGTTGTCGTCTGTCGATCGCGCCGCTGCGTTATGGCGCCGGCGTCAAGGGCAAGGTGAATATGGCGATGAGTTACGGCTTGCCGGTTGTCGCCACCGGCATTGCAGTGGAAGGCATGCATGTGCGCAACGGCGAAGATGTGCTGGTAGCCGACGACCCGCACGAACTGGCGGCGCTGATCGTGCTCGCCTACAGCGATCCGACTTTGTGGCAACAATTGTCGATAAACGGTCTGGAGAATGTACGCCGGCATTTTTCGTTCGACGCAGCTAGGCGTGCGGTCGAGAATATCCTGCGCAAGTAAGAAATCAACGCGTCGCGACGCGTTTGTCGCGGCGCTGTTTTATCAGCGCAACTTTTGATCCACATCCGCGATGCGCGGATTTTGCGGATCGATCTCGCGCGCATTTTTCAGCGCCCGAAAAGCGTCGATCGGCACACCATCAGCCATACGCTGCTCGGCCTGATCAAGATAGGCATTCGCCAGACGCCGGCGCATCGCCGATAGGCCGACCGCATCGGGATCACTATCCGCCAGCGCATCGAGCTGAATGCGTGCCCTGCCCAGCTGGTTGTTATGCAGCTCACGCTCGAAAAATTCGCGCGCGCGCTGCGGCAAACGCTTCAAGCCATCCAGCGCCGGCGCGTTGTTGCCGTCGATAGCCAGCACCGCGCGAAATTTGTCGTACGCGCTATCGCCCGGCGGTACGATCAGATTGCCCATGGCCAGAGCACGATTCGCCTGCAGCAATAATTGCCGGATGCGATTCTGCTGCTCGGGCGAAATGTTCACGCGCTGATTTTCGATGTCGAGTTGTTCGCGTGTTTCGCGCAAATGGTTGCGCGCTGCCTGCAATTCGGCACCTCCATTGCCACGTTTTTCGGCATGGCTCAGCAGCTTGTCGGCGACATCGACGTGGTTGTCATCGAGCGCCGCATTCGCCTGCACGAGCAGCGCCTGCGTGACCGCACGCAAGCCAGCCTTCGCCCGCGCATTGGCCGGATCGCGTTTCAGCACGTCCTGAAAAATCGCCTCGGCAGCGCCATCGTCGCCACTGAAATGTCCGGCATGCAACTCCGCTTCGCCACGCTCCACGCCCTGCGTCAGCGCGGCAGTCTGATCTGCCTGGGCATTGCTGCGCGCCTTGGCGAGTTGGCCGCGCAACTCCGGTACGTCGGGATAACTGGCATTGAGTTGTGCGAGCTCGCCGATATGCTGGTTGGCCAGATCGAGCTTGCCGGAGGCGATTGCATCACGGGTTTGATTGGCGAGTGCCGCCGCGACTTTTTTCAGGCCGTTTTGCGCGAGCGCATTGCCGGCATCCGCGTTCGCCACTTGTTGATACAACGCCGCCGCACCACCTGCGCCCAGCAACTTGCCCGCAGCAAGAGCCGCATCGGCTTTTTGCAAAACCGCTTCCGTTTGACTGCCGCGTGATTCGGCGGCATGCAGATCGGCTTGGAATTTTTCGAGTTCGGCGCCGCCGGCCAGCAACTCCTGCGCGCCATCGAGCATGATATGCGCCGCCGTGTAATCCTGGTTTTGCAGCGCCTCGCGCGCCTGCGCCAGCATGTGCAAACCGACCTGATCCAGACCAGCACGCGCCTGTTCGTTATCGGGTTCGAGCACACGCACCGACTGGAACAATTCACGCGCGCTGTCGCCGTGCGTACCGCTGAGTTTGTTATGCGTCAACGCCTGATTGCCGCGCGCAATCAGATCGTTCAATTCGGTATTCGGCAGGAGCCTGCGCAATTTGTCCTGGTTGAAATATCCAAGCGCCGCAACTGCGGCAATCCCGATCAGCAGCCACACCCAAAATCCGCCGCCACGGCGCGTAGATGTCGTCATGGCAAATCGCGTGGTGCGCACATCGGCACGCATTACCGCGCGCTGGCTTACGACAGGCTGCGCGTCGTCGATATTGCCGAAGCGAGGTTCCTCGCGCGTATGCGAAGGCCGGTTGCGCGGAGTTTCGGTCATGGGCGAGAAGCTTTTCGATGAGGTGTGATAACGCATTGCGGTTTTGCGACCGTGCGACATTAGCACGCGCCGGCTGAATACTCGGCAGCGCCACAGCTCACGCCAAGCGCCGCGCTTCGATGATATTCGGCACACCCGAGAGCTGTGCCAGCAACGCGCTGAGCTGGCCGTAGTCGTTGACGCGCAACGCAAAACGCATCGTGGCGATACCGGTCGTATTTTCCACGCGCGCATCGACCGCGAGCATATGCACATTCGCGGCGGCGATCACCGTGGTCACGTCCTTGTGCAACGATTTACGATCGTAACCGCGCAACACCACATCGACCTCGTAGGATTGCGCGCGCGTGCCGCCCCACTCGACCTCGATCACGCGATTGGGGTCGCGTGCGCGTAAGTGCGCCAGGCTGCCGCAGTCGGCGCGATGGATCGATACGCCGCGACCTTTGGTGATGAAACCGACGATCGCATCGCCCGGCAGAGGCTGGCAACAACGCGCGATAACACTCAACAGATTGCCGACGCCCTCGATCGTAACGCTATCGCGCGCGGTGCGTGGCAACGGCGGCGGCAGCGTCGGTTTCGGCAACTCGCGTGGCGCTTGCTGCTCGTGCAGCGCGCGCGCCAGTTGACTGGTGCCGATATCGCCGATCGCCAACGCAACGAGCAATTCTTCATGCGTCTGCAACTGGAATTTGGCCGGCAACAAATCGATATCTACCGAACCCAGCGCGAGGCGTTTCAGCTCGCGCTCGAACAACGCGCGACCGGCGGCGAGATTCGCATCCAGATCGACGTGGCGGAACCACGCGCGTACCTTGTCGCGGGCACGATGTGTGTGCAGATAACCGTGATGCGGACTGAGCCAGTCGCGATGCGGCTCGATCACCTTGCCGGTCAGAATCTCGACGCGATCGCCGGTGCCGGGCTGAAATCCGAGCGGCACAATGCGACCGTTTACCTTGGCGCCACGGCAACGATGGCCGACATCGGTATGCACGTGATAGGCGAAATCGAGCACGGTCGCGCCGCTCGGCAAATCCATCACCTGACCGCGCGGCGTCAGCAGATAAACGCGGTCTTCGAGCATGTCGGTGCGGAAACCCGCGAGCAGCGCGCTGTCGGCATCCTCACGCTCGTCCTTGCTTTCGAGCAACTGGCGCATCCACGCGATCTTGCGCTCGAAACTCGCGTCGCCACCGCCGCCTTCCTTGTAGCGCCAGTGCGCGGCGACACCGAGTTCGGCATGCGCATGCATGTCGTGCGAGCGGATCTGGATTTCCAGCGTCTTGCCTTCCGGGCCGATCACCGCGGTATGCAGCGACTGGTAATTGTTGCCCTTCGGATGCGCGATGTAATCGTCGAACTCGCCCGGCACATGCGACCACAACGAATGCACGATGCCGAGCGCGGCGTAACAGGTGGCGACATCACTGACCAGCACGCGGATTGCACGGATATCGTACAACGCGGAAAAATCGCCGCCCTTGCGACTCATCTTGCGCCAGATCGAATAAATGTGTTTCGGCCGACCGGCGAGTTCGGCGGTGATGCCGTTGTCCGCCAATGCGTGCTGCAGGCTGGCGATCGTGGTGCGGATGAAGGTTTCGCGATCTTCGCGACGCTCGTCGAGCAGCCGCACGATGCGCAGATAAACTTCCGGTTGCGCGTAGCGCAACGCCAGATCTTCCAGTTCCCATTTCAGTTGCCAGATGCCGAGCCGATTCGCCAACGGCGCATGGATATCGGCGGTGAGTTTGGCCAGCGCGCGTTGCTGCTCAGGTGGCAACTGACCCGCACTGCGCAAACGTACGAGTTGCCGCGCGAGCAGAATGAATACCACACGCAAATCGCGGATGATCGCGAGCAACAACCGGCGCAGGCCTTCGGCGTTGCCACCGCTGCTGTGCGCGGCATACAGCGACCAGACTTTTTCCGCCGCCTGCTGACCTTCCAGCAAATCGCGCACGACCGCGGGATATGCGGCCAGGATTTCCCGCGTCAGCTCGACACCTGCTAGCTGCAGCGCATGCAGCAGGGTGGCAGCCAGCGTGTCGTTATCGGAGTTGAGTTGCTGCAGCTGTCGAAGCGTGGCGATCAGTTCGGTTTCGCTGGCATGCAGCTTGTCGGTCGTTGCCGCCAGACTAAGGGCAAGATCGAGCGAATCCGTCGCCGGCGATGGCGAGGTTCTAGCCGCGCCCCAGGTCGCCACGGTCAACGGAATGGATTGCGGATTTTTCACGCTATGATTCTAGCGTGGATCAGCACGCGCGCCCGGAGTTTGAACATAAAAAAACGCGGCCCAAAGGCCGCGTTCGGTATCGATCGGATAACGCGATTTATTGCGGAATCGGTGCCGTGGCTGCCGCGACGTTATTGCCTAACGGAACTTCGGCAAGATTGCTCGGCGAGAACAAGGCCGCCAGCGCGAGCAGTTCGCCGGGGTTCGGGGTAATGGCCACGCCGCTGGTAGGGGTGGTGGTGTTGTACTGGCGGAAAACGATGAAGCGAATTTGCGTCGGCAAGCTACTCGAATTCAACGTCTGGGTGAAGTTGATATCGCCGCCTGTGGTTGGACCCGGGCAAAGCGTATCCGTCGTACTTGTTGCTTGGCACCACGCGCCGCCGGTGGTATTGAAGACACGCGTGTTGTAACCATCACGCAACACGAAATTCGCCGATTGTGCTGGCGTAGGAATATTCACATCGACATAAAACTTGTAATAGCCCGACGGCGGCGTTGCCTCGACCGTGACGGTTACCGAGCTGTCGTATACATCGGGCGCTACACCCGTCGTGTAGTCGTGATCAAAATTATCCACAAAAATGTCGCTGGTAAGCTTGCGCACACCATTCGCATCAGTGACATAACAGACCAGCGGTGGCGTGCCCAGAGAAGAATCTGCCTGCAACACATACGTGGCCGGCGTTAGCGATGTTTTATATTGAACGGTGGTCAAACCCACCGAAGGTGTTTGTACCGGCGCACCACCCGTTTGCGACACAGTGTAGGGGCCAAAAACGAAATCCTTGAATACCGGGTTGATCAAACCGCCGTTGGGCGCACCCGCTGCAGCAGGCCCGGTGTTCGCGCACATTACCGGCTGAGACACGGTGAGGGTGAACAGATTCGAACTGGTTGCGTAGTTATTGACCGTCGGCACATCCTCTTCCTGCAGATACAGAGGGAAATTGCTCGCGTGTGCCATCGCACCGACTAGACTGAGAACGCCGCCTAGGGCCAAGAAACGAAACTTCATGCGATTTACTCCAACGATAACTGTATGACTTGACGAAAAAAAACATGCTACCCAGACAAGTAATCGGGCAAAATCCCCACCTGAGGCATAAGGCAATAACAACTGCTGACGTAAAGTAAGTTCACGTTTGTAAAACTTATGTATTCCGCAGTGATGCACGAAGTATAGGTGAATTGCAAGCAAGCATTGTTAAATTGCTGTATGCGCAAGGAATATTCCGTCGAAATATAAGAATATTACTGAAGCTTTCGCGGGATTTGCGTCTGGTTACGGACGTACCGGTCAGTATTCATGTGCCTTGCCGCATGCGTCAACACCGTGCAAAACGCGAATATCCCGGCCTGCGCGCAAGTGCAGAATTCGCAAAACTTGATCTCAGCTGTGCTCATCGTCCCGCGTTGCCGTTACACTCCTGCTTTGATCCCTTGCGGCAGTATTGCCGCTTCCGCTTACGAGGTTTCTATGAAATTGACGCTTGCGAGTATGTTCGGCCTGACCTTCGGCCTGCTGTCCGTGGCCGGTGCAGCCGGATACTCAAGCTTGGAGGAGCGCATGTCGCAGAGCGAAATGCATGCGGCGGGCCTGGATAAACTCAGCGCCACCGAACTCAAATCGCTCAACGAATGGCTGCAATTGCATAGCGTCGGCAGCTTGACTAAAGTCCAACATGCCGAGGAAGTTTTCTATCCCGAAGAATCCGACAAGGTCAAGGTCGATGATCAGATCGATGGCAAATTTATCGGCTGGCGCGGCCAAACCATTTTCAAACTGAAGAATGGCCAGGAATGGCAACAGGCCGAGTCGGGCAGCGGCTGCATTAGTTTCTCGATGACCGATCCCAAAGTAATCATCAAACCGATGCTGCTCGGCAGCTGGCTGATGTATATCGGCAATACCGATTGCAACCTGCGCGTGAAACGCTTGAAGTAAGCGATATCAAAGGCGCGCCGGATCCGCAATCGCTGGGATTTCCGGCGCGCTTATTGATGTTGCAGGGTATCGAGCAGCCGGCTCAGTCGCTTGCCCGATACCGCTTCGGCGGTTTTCAATTCCTGCGCAAACAACGATACGCGCAGCTCCTCGATCAACCAGCGCAATTCGTCCAGACCTGGACCTGCGCTGCTGCCACGTTCCGCACGCAAAGCAAGATATGCACGCCAATACGGTTGCACAATGATCATCCGCGCCTGATCGCGCACTGGATCCTGACGCAAACGCTCCGCGCGCAGACGCATCGCGCGCAGGTATCGCGGATAGTGCGCCAAGCGCGCATTCTCGATCTCGCGCAAAAATCCCGAATGCAAAAGCGCGGCAAGCTGCTCGCGCAAGTCATCGTAATTCGCGCGTGCAAAACCCAGCAGCGGCGGCTCCAGCCACGGCAGCAAATCGATGTACGCGGCGATCACCGCTTCGCCGAGCTTCAATCTCGCCACGGCGGCGGGGAACATCGCGCGACCGACATCGTGCTGCAAATGTTCGAATGTCGTGCGCGCGCGCACGTTGAGATCAGCCTCGGCGCAACAACTCAAAAATGCGGCCTCGATCAGATCCTCGCGCAAATGCTCGATGCTGCCGAGCGCAGCGTATTTGAGGCCCAGTGCCGGACTCAGCGGCAATTGTCGGCGCGCTTGTTTGATCCGATCCGCCAAGCCACGACGCAACAGGCGTTGCACACCAAGACGATGTTGCATCGCCGCCTCGGCATGACTCTCGAACACGCGCAAGGCGACCGTCTCACCGAGATCGACCAGCGCCGGAAAGGCCTGCAAACCACCGGCCTCGCCGAGCGTTTCGGGAATCTCGTCCATATCGAATTCACTGACATGTTCACGCGTGATCGTGGTGTCGGTGCGGCGCGAAAATGCCGCGCGTGCGGCGGCGGCGAATTCACGTTGCAGCTCGGGCAGATTGCGCCCTTGCGCGACGGTTTTGCCGTGTTCGTCGAACACGCGCAGATTCATGCGCAGGTGCACATCCAGCGATGTTTCGTCGAAGCTATCTGACGTAATCGTCACACCAGTCGCGCGCTGCAGAAATGCTGCCAGCACCTGCGTCAGCGGTCGCAATGACGACGTTGCTGCAGCGCTTGATTGTGCTTCGCAAAATGCCCGCGCGAAATCTGGTGCCGGTACAAAATTGCGACGAATCGCCTTCGGCAAACCACGGATCAACTCGGTCACTTTTTCGGCCAGCAAACCGGGCACCAGCCATTCGATCCGTGTGGCATCGACCGCATTCAGCAAGGCCAGTGGCAGCTGCAAGGTCACGCCATCCGCAGCATCGCCGGGAACAAAACGGTATTCGAGCTTGAGCGATGTCGCGGCCAGTTCGAGCGTGGCAGGAAACGCACCCGCACCGATGCCGGCGCTCGCCACCAGCACATCGTCGAGCGACCAGCGCACGCCCGCCTGCACGAGCGGACTCGACTGTTTGTACCATGCGTCGAGCGCCGCTGCAGTGCAGATATCCGCTGGCAGCTTCAGCTCGAAGAACGCGCAGAGTTCGTCGTCGCTGCGCAACATGCCCTGACGTCGCTGCTTGGCTTCGAGCTCATGCGCTTCGTGCAATACCCGCGTGTTGGCGCGCACGAAATCGGCGCGACAGTCGATCTCCCCCGACACCAGCGCTTCGCGGATAAATACCTCGCGCGCCTCGTGCGGATTCTGTTTCGCATAACGCACCGCACGACGCTCGACCAGCGTCAGCCCGAACAGCGTCACCTGCTCGAACGCCATCACCGCGCCCTGCTTGCGCGACCAATGCGGATCACGCCAACTGCGCTTGAGCAGATGCGCGCATTGCTGTTCGATCCACACCGGTTCGATGCTCGCATTGTTCAGCGCGTACACGCGCTGCGTATCCAGAATCTGGCCGCTAAGCAGCCATGCCGGGCCATGTTTCGCGAGTGCCGAACCAGGGAATATCTGGTATTTGCGCTGGCGCGCACCTTCGTATTGACCTCGCTCGTCGCGCCGCGCTACTTGGGTCGGCCAGCCTGAAAGCAGACAACGATGCACCGCCTCGAAACTCGCCGCCTCGCTGTTCTGCGCCCAGCTCAGTTGTTGCGTGATCAACATCAATTGTCGATGCAGCTCGCGCCATTCGCGCATGCGCAGATACGACAGAAAACGCGCCTGGCACCAGTCACGCAACCGCGACTGGGTGAGGTCTTCGTGCGCGGTTTGATACGCGCTCCACAACTGCAGCACGCCGACAAAATCGGATTGCTTGTCGACAAATTCGGCGTGCGCCGCATCGGCCAGGGCACGTGCATCGCTCGGACGTTCGCGTGGATCTTGCGTGCTCAGAAACGCCGCCAGCACATGCATCTCGCGCAATGCATTTTTATCGCGCGCTTCGAGCAACATGCGTCCGAGCGCAACGTCGACCGGCAACTTGGCGATGGTCTTGCCGAGTTCGGTGATCTTGCGTTGCCCATCGATCGCACCGATCTCGCCGAGCTTGCGATATCCATCGGCAATCGCGCGCTCGGGTGGTGCCTCGACAAACGGAAATTGCTCGACCTCACCCA
This sequence comes from Pseudolysobacter sp., assembly GCA_043759455.1. Lineage (GTDB taxonomy): Bacteria > Pseudomonadota > Gammaproteobacteria > Xanthomonadales > Rhodanobacteraceae > Pseudolysobacter. The sequence continues at coordinate 11,029 of JAYVLO010000104.1, read as the reverse complement.
GCCGCAAACTCAACATGCGCAGGATCACGCCGGCCAGCGATGTGCGCATGATTTCCGGATCGGTGTAGCGCGCGCGTTGCGTAAAGTCGTCCTCGCCATACAGCCGCACGCACACCCCGGCGGCGATGCGTCCGCAGCGGCCCTTGCGCTGGTCCGCCGCCGCCTGCGAGATCGGTTCGATATGCAACCGCTCAATCTGGTTGCGCTGGCTGTAGCGTTTCACGCGTGCGGTGCCGGGATCGATCACATAGCGAATGCGCGGCACCGTCAACGAAGTTTCGGCGACGTTTGTCGCAAGCACGATGCGCCGTTTTGGGCCGGGCTTGAACACGCGATCCTGATCGTTACCGGACAAGCGCGCATATAGCGGCAACACTTCGGTCTCGCGATATTTGCGTTTCTCCAAGGCGAGATGGGTCTCACGAATTTCGCGTTCGCCAGCGAGAAAAATCAGAATGTCGCCAAGTCCGTCGCTCTGGCTAATTTCATCCACCGCGGCGACTATCGCATCGACCTGGCTGCGCTCGACACGTTCGCCGACCGCGTCTTCCCACGGCCGATAGCGCACCTCGACCGGATAACCGCGGCCTTCGATATCCAGTACCGGCGCGCCGTTGAAGAATTCAGCGAAACGCGAAGTATCGATGGTCGCCGACGTCACGATCAGTTTTAAATCGCGGCGTTTGGCGAGCAGCCGTTTCAGATAACCGAGCAGGAAATCGATGTTGAGGCTGCGCTCATGCGCTTCGTCGATGATCAAGGTGTCGTAGGCATTGAGCCAGACGTCACCTTGCGTTTCAGCGAGCAGAATGCCGTCGGTCATGAACTTGATCAGCGCGTTTTCGCCGACCTGTTCGTTGAACCGAACCTGATAACCTACCGTCGTGCCAAGCGGCGTGCCGAGTTCATCGGCGACACGTCGCGCCACGCTGCGCGCGGCGATGCGGCGCGGCTGCGTGCAGCCGATCAGGCCATCCTTGCCGCGACCTGCGGCGAGGCACAATTTCGGCAATTGCGTGGTCTTGCCCGACCCGGTTTCGCCGGCGATCACGAGCACCTGATGTGTGCGAATCAGCTCGACGATGAGATCGGCCTTGGCGGTGATCGGCAGGCTGTCGTCTAGCTGAATGATTGGACGATTTTTCATCCGCCGCACGTATCTCGCACGCGCCTGCGCGATGCGTTGAGTCAGCGCCGACAGCGCCTGCGGATTCGGTTCGGGTAGCGCCGCAAGTCGATCCAGCTCTCGCTTCAGGCGCAGCCGGTCGATCAGCAAGGTTTCGCGCAAGTCGGCGCGCAGCGGGTTTAGCGTATCGGTGGTGGTGACAGCAGAATTCACGCGGATATCGGTCGCAACGAGACAATTGGGTCGGGGATTTAACGTGCGGCCACCCGGTGGGAATTCAACGCAGGCAACCGGCTATTCAGGGGCTATATCGCGTTCAATGTGACAATCAATTATTCCTTCACGGGTGCTGCAGTATATTAATCGCCCACCCGCTCGAAATTACAAGGAGTCTGCAATGAGCAAGACCAACAAAGTCAGCACGACGACCAACAACAAATCCAGCAACCCGACGCGCATCGATCTCAAGCCGAAGCTTCGCGAGCGCATGATTGCTTTGCTCAACCAGCAGCTCGCCGACACCGCCGATCTCTACAGCCAGGTGAAGCAGGCGCACTGGAACGTCAAGGGCCCGTATTTCATCGCGCTGCACGAGCTGTTCGACAGCCTGGCGGAAGGCATCGAGGAACCGATCGACACGATTGCGGAGCGCGTTACCGCACTGGGCGGTGTCGCGATGGGGACGGCGCGTCTCGCCGCGCGCAACTCGCGCCTGCCGGAGTTGCCGCACGACAGCTACGACGGCATGAAGATGGTCGCGCTGCTCGCTGATCGCTATGCATTGCTCGGCGCCAGCACACGTTCCGCGATCGACACCGCGAGCAAGGAAGGCGACGCGGGCACTTCGGATCTGTTCACCGCGATCTCGCGCGAGCTCGACAAATCGCTGTGGTTCCTCGAAGCGCATTTGCAGTAGGTTCAGTGCGATGCAAAGCTTCAAAAATCCCGGTCTATGCCGGGATTTTTCTGTCCATCTATTTTTGATCTTCTTTTGAGCGAGATATGCGCCGCAGTTCCATTGATACAACCTTTGAAGCATCATCCTCGGAACGCTTATGTTTTAGCGCTTGTTGACGGAAAGCTTTCGGTTCCCTCTGACGCCCAAACAAAGTGCGGATCAAAACTGGAGTTCCTCTCCAAGCGACCGCCCCATCCAATGGCGCGACGGGCAGTAGATTAGTAAAAATTACAAGAAGGTTCAGCGGCACCCAAACGAAAAACGCGGGATCGAGTACCCAAGGTATTCCCTCCGCCATCGAGGACAAAATCTTGGCGAGCGTCACGGCAACGATGAACAAGACGATCTGTGCCAAAACACCGCCCCACGCGACCGCAACTGCCGCGCTTTCTGTTTCTGGGAAGGTATGAATACAAATTCCATGAAACCCATACAGCCGGATGGCGATCACACGAAGGTCTAGCCAACGGGCCATTACTGCATGACCCAATTCATGCATCAGTAGCAAAATCAGGATAGCTGCGAACGCGACAACTCCACTGACAATGCTGCGTGTGGCAGCACAAGCAAAAATGAAAAAAATCACCAGCGTCCAGTGCAACGTAATAGGAGCGCCGCCAAAATGTCCTACCGTGATTTCACGTTTGACGCGCAACAGCCGTCTCCAAGTCCGCATTCGTCTTAAATGTCGTTCGCAGTATGACAAAAACCCGCAGCTCTGCGCCGGGCTTTGTTAGCATAGACAGCATGACTACGCCTGCCCGCGACACGCTACGCAACATCTTCGGTTATCCTAATTTTCGCGGCGCGCAGGAAGCCATTGTCGAGCATCTGGCCAGTGGCGGCGACAGCCTGGTGCTGATGCCGACCGGCGGCGGCAAATCCTTGTGCTACCAGATTCCAGCGTTGCTGCGCGATGGCACGGCAATCGTGATTTCGCCGCTGATCGCGCTGATGCAGGACCAAGTCGATGCGCTCGCGCAACTCGGCGTGCGCGCGGGTTTGCTGAACTCCTCGCTGGATGCGCAGACCGCGTTTGCGGTCGAGCAACAACTGCGGCGCGGCGAACTCGACCTGCTGTATGTCGCGCCGGAACGTCTGCTCACGTCGCGATTTCTGGCGCTGATGGACGACGCAAAGATTGCCTTGTTCGCGATCGACGAGGCACATTGCGTATCGCAATGGGGTCATGACTTCCGCCCGGAATATCGCGAGCTGAATCTGCTGCACGAACGGTATCCGAACGTGCCGCGCATCGCGCTGACTGCAACAGCGGATGAACCGACGCGACGGGAAATCGTCGAGCGTCTCGGCCTTGAAGACGCGCGCCAGTTCGTCGCCAGTTTCGATCGGCCGAACATCCGCTATCGCGTGCAGCAAAAAGACAACGGTCGGCGCCAGCTCAAGGATTTTCTCGCGACACACGACGGCGATGCGGGAATCATTTATTGCCTGTCACGCAAAAAGGTCGACGAAACTGCGATATGGTTAAACGACAACGGCAGCAACGCGCTGCCGTATCACGCCGGCATGGATGCGACCGCGCGCGCGACGAATCAGCGCCGATTCCTGCGCGAAGACGGCGTGGTGATGGTCGCGACGATTGCGTTTGGCATGGGTATCGACAAACCCGATGTGCGTTTTGTCGTGCACATGGATTTGCCGAAAAGTATCGAGGGTTATTATCAGGAAACCGGTCGCGCCGGCCGTGATGGCCAGCCGGCCGATGCGTGGATGTTGTACGGCCTCGGCGATGTGGTTTCGCTGAGCCAGATGATTGCCAATGGTGACGCCAGCGAGGAACGCAAACGGCTGGAACGGCACAAACTCGATGCGCTGATCGGCTTCTGCGAATCGGTGCGTTGTCGGCGCCAGAGTCTGCTCGCCGCGTTCGGCCAGGTTGCGGCGGATACCTGCGGCAATTGCGATAACTGCCTCGAACCCGCCGAGACCTGGGACGCCACGCTCGCGGTGCAAAAGGCCTTGTCGTGCGTGTATCGCAGCGGGCAACGATTTGGTGTGGCGCATGTCGTGGCAATCCTGCGCGGCGAAGAAAATGAACGTGTATTGCAATTCGGTCATCAGCAACTCAGCACGTTCGGCATCGGCGCCGAACTCAGCGAAAAAGAATGGCGCAGCATCTTCCGCCAGATGGTCGCCAACGGTTTGCTCGAGGTCGATGTGCAGGGTTTCGGCAGTTTGCGTTTGAGTGCGGCGAGTCGTGCCGTGCTGAAGGGCGAGCAACGTGTCGCATTGCGCCGCGATGTCGAACAAAAACGCGAGCGTACACGCAACAAAAAATCTGGAAAGTCCGGCAATGCGAGCAGCACGCTGCGCAGCCAGGATCAGGCGTTATGGGAAGCACTGCGCAATCTGCGTGCACAGCTCGCGCGCGAACAAAACGTGCCAGCGTACGTGATATTCCACGACGTGACTTTACTCGCGATCGCGCAGCAGCGACCGCGCAACGAAGACGATCTCGGCCAGATCAGCGGCGTCGGCGCGCGCAAACTTGAGCGTTATGGTGAACAGATTCTGAGCACGCTGAACCAGTTTTCCGGTTGAGTTAAGCCGGATATTTTGCGTGAGAAAATCACGCCGTTGGAAATCGCGTTACGTCTCGGTGGCTGCAACCGAGCCGCGTTGCGTATCCAGCAACTCTCGCAGAATCGCCGGCGCGCCGGCCACCAACATCTGCCAGATCGTCTGCATCGGCACACTGCCACCACCGCCTACCAACAGCCCCGCGCCAAAGCTGGCGGAGATCAAACTGGCAGTACGCAGCGTGTCGCCAGGTGCACCGCGCCATAACGTGCGTGTGCGCTCCAGCTCACGTTGCGCGTGAGTGGCACAGGTGCTTACATCGTGTCGGAGTTGTTTCAGACTGGCCATGTGTTTTGCCTCTCCATTCGCCATGGGACGATCACATATTCGATCAACGGAACCGCATTTTGCGCACTGTAGTGGCGAGCATAGCGTAACGCACTTCTGCGGCAGCTTTCAGTCATCAGCGACGCGTTTGCGTTTTTTTCCTGTCGCCGACGGCGGTGCGACAGCCGCGTTTCCGGGTCGTTGCGGCGTTTTTTCCGAGGGACAAAACATGCATCCGCATGGTACTGCGATCACTGCGTCCAGTTTACTGCCGGTCGCGGATGAGCGAACAGAAAACCTTGTCCGAGTTCGCAGCCGAGCTCGATCAGGCAATCCCTTTGTACGCTGGTTTCAATGCCTTCGGCCACTACTTCCATGCCCAGGGTTTTGGCGAGCGCCAGCACTGCACGCACCACGGCGACGCTGCCGCCGTTGCAACCGGGATGCAGATCGGCAACGAACGATTGATCGATCTTCAGTGCATGCAACGGGAAGCGATGCAGGTAGCTCAACGAGGAATAACCCGTACCGAAATCATCCAGCGCCACCAGCACGCCAGCGCCGCGCAACGCCTCCAGCGTGATACATACCTGGTCCGGATTTTCGAACAACGCGCCCTCGGTCATCTCCAACCGCACGCAGCGCGCTGGCACATTGTGCATGGCGAGCAGATCAAGCAGCTTCTGCGCCAGATCCGATGAACGAAAATGCCGCGCCGACACATTCAGCGTGACGTAACTGCCGCGCCCCATCAACGCCGGGATGGCACGACAGGTTTTCTCGAACATCTGCCAGTCGATCTCTTCGGCAGTCCCGCTTTCTTCAGCTACCGCCAGGAAATCGGCGGGCAACAGTAGCCCGCGCTGCGGATGGTGCCAGCGCAGCAATGCCTCCCAACCGACTACCTTCGCATCGTCCAGACGCACGATGGCCTGCAGGTGCGGCTCGAACTCCGAGCGCTGGATGGCGCGACGCAAATCGCCTTCCAGATCGAGCAGACGCAATGCTTCCTGATGCAGGCGCTCATCGAACACCTCGAAGCGACGCCGTCCGTGGGCTTTGGCGCGGTACATCGCGACGTCGGCATCGCGCAGCAATTCTTCGGCGCTGCGGTAACGTTCATTGCTGAGCGCAATGCCGATGCTGGCAGAGGGGAACAATTCCTTGCCGGCAAGGTGCATCGGCTGGCTCAGTGCCTCAATCAGCCGCTGCGCCGCATGATAGGCATCTTCCGGGCCGCGGATATCCTCCAGCAGCAGCGCGAATTCATCGCCGCCCAGTCGCGCCACCACATCCGGCGCGCGCACGCAGGCAGCAATACGCACGGCGGCCTGCCTGAGCATTTCGTCACCGACCAGGTGACCGACGCTGTCATTGACCACCTTGAAACGATCGAGGTCGAGGAATAACACCGCGAAGTCGCGCTGCTTGTCGTGATGCTGCCGCGCCACCGCGCGGCCCAGCGCGTCGAGCAGGAAGGTGCGGTTGGGTAGACCGGTCAGGGAATCGTGCAGGGTCTCATGCACCAGTTGTTTTTCGACACGTTCGCGCACGTCAATCTGATCGCGCAATTCGTGCACGGCGCTGGCCAGTTCGCGGGTGCGATCGCGCACCCGCAACTCGAGTTCGGCTTGGGCTCGCTTGCGTGCCAGCGCAGTAAGAATGTGCTGCGCAACGTAGCTCAGCAGCGCGCAATCTTCATCGGTGTACCGCGCGCTGGCGACGTAGCTTTGCACTACCACGATGCCGCGCACCATGCCATCCGTCACCATCGGCACGCCGAGAAAATCCTCGGCCGGCGTGCCCAGACCAACCCCGCCCGGCACCGCGAGCTGCCCGGCGACATCGCGTGCCGATCCGCGCGCTGCCCGTCCGTGTCGGATCAGGCCCAGGCTGAGGCTGCTGCGCATGTGTTCCGCGCGAAGCTCTACTTCCGGATCGTACATGCCGGTGTCTTTCTCGTCGGCGAAATAGATGAAACGCAGCGTATCGCGATCAGCACTGTACAGGGCGATGAAAAAATTCTCGGCATACATCAGGCCGCAGACCACCTCATGGATACGCCGCAGCATTTCGCTCATGTCGAGTGCACTGCTGGCGAGATCGGCGATGGCATAGAGTGCCGCCTGCAGTTTTTCGCCGCGTTGGCGCTCACGTACTTCAACGGTCAGCTCGCGCGTGCGCTCTTCCACGCGTCGCTCGAGCTCGGCATGCGCCTGTTTGCGCACCAGCGCGGTGAGAATGTGCTGAGCGACGAAGGCGAGCAGTACACTGTCCTCTTCGGTGTAGCGTCCGGGCTGATCGTAGCTCTGCAGCACGATGGCGCCGCGTACTTCGGACTCGGCCAGCATCGGCACACCGAGCCAGTCCGCGCTGTCGGGCCCGTAACTTTTTTGATCGAGGCCCAGCCCGAAATCAGCGCGCAGTCGTGCCGATGGACCCCACGCCGGTCGGCCGTGGCGAATCACCGCCAGCGTCAGGCCGTGACGAATGTTCTCGGCGGGAATCTCCTCGTCGGGATCGACCACGGTCGGATCCCTGACATCGGCGAAGTAGATAAAACGTACCGTGTCGCGCTTGGAATTGTAGAGGGCGATAAAAAAGTTCTCGGCGTACATCAACTCGCCCACCACCACATGCAGGCGGCGCAGCATCGCCGACATATCCTGCGTGCCACTGGCGAGATCGGCGATGATGTAAAGCGCGCTATGCAAGCGCGCTGCCTTTTCCAGACGTTGCATCGCAAGACACTGATCCTCGAGCTCGAGCACACTGCCCAGACGCATCGAGACGAACGACAGGAATTCACCCCAGGCCACGTGATTGCGCGGCAGGCCGGTAATGACAGTCCAGTCAGTCACGAGCACCGCTCGTGCATCGTGTGCGTGACGGCCACCGAGCACGCTGGCCAGTCGAAATGCGCCGTCTGACAGACCTGCGCGAACCTCGCGAGCGGCGCTCCATGCCGTGTCAATCAGCGCGGTTTCGGCAATGGTTACGCGGGTCTCGGGGTAGGCGTGGCGCAGCGGCTGGCGATCGGGGGTCGAGCCTTGGATCCAGATCAGATGCACGGCACGACAGCCGAATGTTGCTTCGGCGTAACGCAATGTCAGCTCGGCAACCTGCTGCGGCGTGGTCGCTTTGAGCAAAGCGGGCACAAAATCGCCATTCGGCTCGGCACCTGTTGCGGCGCCGAACCCGTTGCGCTGACCCAATGACTGCGTACGCGTGGACATTCGATGGTTCAGTCTAGCGCGATCCATCCCCGCGGTGTAGTGGTTCTTGCAGAACTGTGCGCAGCTTCACAGACACCGAGTTTAGAAGCCGGTAGCAACACCAGCCATTTTTTACATTGCACCTGGCAGCGGCTCAGGCAAACAAGTTTATTTGCGAATACTGCTCGCGCCGGTCGCATGCTGCATTTTGGTCAGCAACGGCGCGCAGCGATTATCGTCGTCGCCACCGATGTTCGCGGCGGTCAATGGCAACAGCGCGGCGACCGGCGCGGCAATCACGCCGAGCGCCACCGCGCCGGCACCGCGCAGAATCAGCGCGCCCTTGTCGATGCCTACATCGGGCTGCTTGAACGGCCCTTGCACATGAATCGGCGAGCGCAACGATAATAACCGCAGCCCCTTGCTGTTCGGATGCACGGTCAGATCGAGTTGTTCGCTCGCGAGATTGATCTTGCCGGTGACATTGATCGCGGCGATATCGGTATCGATCAGGAACAGCCGCGCATCGAGCACACCCTCGGTCGCAACAAAATCCGCCACGGCGCAATTGATATCGACTTGTTTGTCGCCGAACAATTTAGCGATGATGATATTCGGCACATTCAAGCCTGCTGTCTCGACCAGCGCCTTGCTGATCGTGCCGCGGTCCAGCACCAGTTTGAGTTCACCACTGGCCACGCTGAGCAGCGCCGCAACCGAATCGCCGCTGGCTTGCAGATTCGCCTCTGCATTGGCCTGGCCGAGAGTGGTATTGGTCGCCTGCAGGGCGGGAATCATGCGCGCAAGCTGCATGCCGCGCGCGTTCAATTTCAGCGTTGCCTTGATCGGCGCGGTGCGACCGTCCATGCGCAAGCTCGATATCACGTCACCAAAGGCCAGCCGGAATTTCAGCGGATCAAGCGACAGCACGGCGTTGTCCATGACGATATGTGTATCGACCTTGTGGATCGGCAATTCGGCATCGCGGAAAACGCGATCGCCGGTAAAACGCACATCCGCATCCATCTTCTGCCAGCGTTCGGGGCGGAATGGTTCCACTGGCAAAACCTTGTCGGCAGGTTGTGATGGCGCTTCTTTATCCGACGTTTCGCTGCGTACCGGACCGGCGCCGATCAGCGGCGCAAGATCACGGAACTGCAGCAGCTGGGATTCCACTTTGCCCGACAACAACGGCCGCGGTGATTTGGTTTCATACACCAGATCGCCGCTGAAATCGCTGCCGCCGACATGCGCCGAGAAGTTTTCGTAACGCAGTTTTTTGTCGTGCGCGGTAAAGCGCCCGATCAGGTGTCCCTCGGTAGCGTACGGCGGCGAATCGGGCAACGGGATCTTGAGAATATCGTAGAGTTGCGCAAGGCTCTTGCCGGACAACCAAAGCCGCAGATCCAGCGCATCCAGGTCGGTCGGATCGATCAGCGTGCCGACGAATGCGATGCGCGTATCACCGATGCGCACATCGGCATGCAATGGAAACGGGCGATCGGTATACTTCAACGCAAGTACACCGCCGATCTTGCCGTTGCCCTGCACTGGCATACCCTTGAACGTTCCTTCGACTTTCACGCTGAAGGCGTAACGCTGCATCGCCGCGGTATCCGGGCGCGCGGATTCGGTTTGTTTGTCGGCGCGCGCCGCAAGTTTTTTCACGCCGTCAGCCCCCACGCGCAAGGTCGCTTCCTGGCGCGACGTCGCTTGTTGCTGCGCGACGATTTCGTCAAATGCCATCGACGCCTTCAGCGTTTCGACATGCAGTTTGGCGTCGAGTGTGTTCTGCCGATCAAGCACGCTGAATTCGCCCTGATCGAATTCGATTCGACCGAGATCGAGATGCCATGACGACGCCGTCGTGTCATCGTTATCTGCAATCGTCCAGTTGTCGCGGCCATCGGCCATGCGTTCGAAATGTGCACTCGGTTCGACAAACCGCATCGACGGAATCGACACGGTATGCAGCAGCAGCGGCAGCACGGCTAAATCGAACTCAATGCCTTTCAGCGACGCAAACGTGCGCGTTTTGGCCCAGTCGGAATTGCTCACCGTGACATCGGCGGCGCTCACCCGCAGGCCAGGAATCCACGCGTGCAAACCGCGCAATTCCGGATCGCGTTGCCAGCTCACGCGCAGATCGCCGTCGATGGTTACGCTGCGGCCAATCGCATGGCCAACGGTTTCGCTCAGCCACGGTTTCGTACGGTTCCAATCGTAGGTTGCGATCACGATCCAAGCCACGATCAACAGCAAAATCATGCCGCCACCGATGCCGATCAGAATTTTTCGAGTGCGTCTCATGCCTGATTTCACCACAGTCCATTTCAGAAAAAAAATTGAGGGCAACGGACGCGCATTGCAGATATTCAACGCGTTATCGCCAACCTCAATGCAGAGGAATTCAAGGCGGTCAGGTTACTATGCATGGAAATGGCAGCAGCGTGAAGATATGTCATGCCGGTGAACATGCAAGTCCAACTCCGACAAAACCGACTGCCGAGCGCTAGCGCCGTCAAGCCACCGGCGGGCTGATCCGCCCTGAACAGACGCGATCTACGCAGGCGTCGCTTTCAGCCACTTCGTAATTCGCACTAAGCGGGTTGTGATGGATTCGAACCATCGACCAACGGCTTTAACGTCCGTAAAAGTCATGCAATAAAACAATACGTTAGCCGCGATATTTTTGCGGAAAAGGTTTCGAAAAACTTAACCCTGCTGCCGCTACTGGCATCCAGTTTTACGGAATAGTTTGTGACCTTGCCCCTGAATTTCGTACCCCATAGCCGTGGTCATGTGCGGGCTTGCCTGAGCGGATCGGCATGCCAGTGTTTCTCGAACTGTATCGGACTG
>JAYVLO010000103.1:0-24537 GCA_043759455.1 Pseudolysobacter sp. | reverse complement strand
TCGCGCATCTGCTCGAGCGTCCAGCCGGCGCGCGCGACCGCGATGATCGGCATGTCGAGTTCGCCGGCAAGAATCATTGCCTGCAGCGCGGGGAAGATTTTCTTGTACGCGAGGTCGCCGGTCGCACCGAAAAAAACAAAGGCATCTGATCGCGTGATGGTCATGGAACTGCTCTAGTCCAAAGCTGCAGCGGTTATTTGCGGTGCGTGGATTCCGGCGACGAGCCATCGCCGATCAGCACATACACCGTGTGCAGGCCTTCGACGTGCTGGCAGAAAATTCGAAAACACGCGAGCAGCGGACCCGCCAGAAGAATGCCGACCACACCCCATAACCAACCCCAGATCAGCAGCCAGACGAACACCACGGTCGGATCGAGCGCGAGCCGCCGACCGATGATCACTGGTGTGATCAGCTGCCCTTCGATAAATGCCAGCAAGAAAAATACGCCCGGCACGGCGAACGCACGGCCGAGCGAATCGAAGGTGGTGAACCCGGCGACCAGTAACGCCAGACCGGTGGTTGCCGGCCCGACGTACGGCGCGAAATTCAGCACCGCAGCGACCGCGCCCCACAACATCGGATTCGGCACGGCAAGGAGTTTCATCGCGATTGCGGTGAGCAAGCCGAGCGCAAGGTTGATCGTGCTGACCATCACAAGATACCGAGACATTTCTTCCTGCACGTCGCGAGCGATCGCAACCACGACTTTTTTCTCGCGCAGGCGTGGTGCGACTTCAACCATGCGCCGCAAGAAACCGTTGCCTGACGACAGAAAAAAGTAGACCAGAATCAGTACCGCGGCGATCGAGCCCAAAGCATGCGGCGTGCTGGTAGCCATGCTCGAAAGCAGGCTCGGCTGCGCCGCGACCACGGTTTGCGGAGCAGCCGCCGACTGGGTGAGATTTTCGAGCTTCTTGCTCGCTTCCTGCGCTTGCCGAATCGGTTCGCGAAAACTGCGGAAGCGCTGCTCAAGGGTTTGAATCGTCGCAGGTGCATTCGCGATCCAGTCGCGCGCGGGTCCGGCCAGTCGCATCACACCGCCGGCAAACGCACCGACCACAGCGATCAAGATTAAAATGCTGCCAAGTACTCGTGGAATAAAAAGCCGCTGCAAAAAAGTGACGGCGGGTGAAAGCAATAACGAAACAAGCAGCGCCAGAAGCAGCGGGATAAGAACTTCCTGCGCCAGGTAACAGACGCCCAGTGTCAGCAGGGTGAGGATCGCCAAGACGCCCCGCTTGAGCGTGCGCACGTCGGAACTCGGATCGCGGTCGGTCTCAGCGACAGCGTCATTCGGGCGCTCGTTTTTAGCAGGGTTTTCAGTGATAGAAGACGCTGCCGCGGTATCGATTGACGGCGGAATGTCGGTGGGTTTAACGGTTCCGCTAGCAGTCACGACGGCAGTATCCAAGAGAGGATCGGGGGTACCAATGCCATAGATTTTTCCGCCGTATCGAGATTAAAACAGCTTACACCTTGGCGAGCCTGCACAACCCACCGAAAGCACCAGCGAGCACGAATATCAACTACAAATAACGCCGCGGCGCACAATCTCACCGCGGCATCATAGGGGAGGACCGATCGTTATTACTTGGCGGGCATCAAGTTGAATTCACCCACATCGATACCGATGTCGATACCTTCGCCTGCGCCAGCCAGTGCCAGCGAAACGGTGCCCTTGGTCAGCACTTGCGCGCTACCAGATTTGACCACACCAACATGGGCTTCGCCCTGCGCATATTTGCCGAGCACATCTGCAATCGTGCGCACGTCAGTAAAGCGGCCAGTACCGTTGTCGACGCGCGATTTACCAGCAGTCAGACCAATGCCCTTCGCTTCGATCTTCACCGGAATCGACGCACCGTTTTCGCAAGTCACGACACCCGTGCCTTCACTGTGCTTGTAGATGGCGGACCAGGTCGAGAGCGAGAAGCGCAGCTTGCAATCCAGATCCGCGCTTGCCGCCTGAGCCTGCGACGCGAACGATCCAGCCGACGCAAGCGTCAGACCGGCAAGCAACACGTTGAGATGTGATCGTTTCATAGCTATTTCTCCTGAGTGATGAACCAAATTGGTCTGCAATTATCGCCACCGTATGGCGCGGATTTCGTGGAGTGGGTAGTGCTTCTTTTTCCACGAATTGAGTATGCGGGTAAACCCATCCAAGACCCGTGCCAGCGGCACTACTATTTCACTTAGTTGATCTGTATGGGATTTTTATTTCTCGATATCGGCTGATTTGCAAGATTGAAGGGTTTTCTCGTGCCGACTGCACGATGTGATGACGCAGGCATATCGCGCTACACACCAGCATCCGAAAGTTCAGGAAACTTTTTTTGCCCCGAAGTTTTTCATGGCACAGCATTTGCTCGCCCTCCAGTCGTGTAAATAGTGCACTGAGCAGGAGAATCGACATGCCGCGTGGTGAAAAATCAGCCTACACCGATAAACAAAAGCGCGAAGCCAAACATATCGAAGATGGCTACGAAAAACGCGGGATCTCGACCAAGGAAGCGGAACGTCGCGCCTGGGCGACCGTCAACAAGCAGGATGGCGGCGGCAAAAAATCCGGTAGTGGACAAAAGAAGCTCACGCACTGAAGTTCACCAGAATTCATCAACAATATTTGCGCGCTGGGATCAAACGTATTCGGCGAGGGACGTTTCGATCGGGGAAAGGAGATTGGCAATCGCAGCATCGTGCAATTTTCATTCTGATAATCGCTCGGCTTGCTATCTGCATGGCGCAGGCTCGATTCATCGTCGGGAAAACGCAGGCGCCATATCGGGTTTACGCGATCGCCGCGTTTGGCACGCGATTCGCAACGGTTAAGGCGGTTATGGACTCCCCTCCATCTCCTGCTTGGCCGCGCGAGAGCGCCGCGTTCTCGGACCGGATTTTTTATCAAGGAGGGTAAATGTTGCCATAGGCAACGGGGCAGTAGAAAAATCAAGGCATCGGGTTCCCTCCAACGGGCCCGGTGCTTTTTTTTGCGTACTGTTCGCTCATCGACAGCATCATCCAGTGGATCTCGGCGATGGTTGATCGAGCGCAGAAAGCGTGCAGTCGATCACTCGTAACTGAGTGCCTTGGCGGTCGGAATTCGTGTTGCACGCAATGATGGCAACGTGCACGCGATCAGCGAAATCACAACAACCATCAACAACCAGACAAGTACATTGCGCAAATCCGGCAGCCATCGGATCGGCGTGGTGAACATCACGCGCCCGAAAGCATCTGCCAGCACTGTGCTCATCGGCACCGACAGCGGGATCGATACCAGCCAACCGAGCAGCGCGATCACCAATCCCTCGATCTGCACGATGCGCAGGATCGCACCGTGCCGTGCACCGATCGCACGCAACACGCCGATCTCGCGCGTGCGTTCGAGCACGGCGAGGCTCATCGTGCTTGCCAGTCCCATCGCACCGACTGCGATCATCACCCACGCCATGACACCGAGAAAATCGACCACCAGGAGCAGATGATCTTCGACGCCACGACGCGTCTCACGGAGCAGCTGGCTGCTGGCCACGGGCAAACCGACATGTTCGAGCTCGTTGCGCAAACGCAGAATCAGGTCGAGTTGCGAAGGCGCATCGGCAGCCTTGCTCGCCACCACGAGCACTCTTGAAAGATCGCTGCCATGCAACGCATCGAGTGCAGCGCGCGGCATGTAGGCGATCTTCTGCGGCCCGGCATCCACCAATCCGACGACACTGAACTCGATCAGCTGGCCAGCAATGAGCAACATGACTTTTGCGCCAGGTAAAAGTGTCGGTTCATCGCGCAACACATTGCGACTGATCACAAGCACATTGTTATCGTTCGCGTTCAAGCCACGACCGCTTTGAATATTCGGCGCGATCATGGCGGAATCCGGCGGCAGGCCGATCAAGGTAAAACTGTTGCCTGATATGCCGTCCGCATGCGCGACGCTGGCATTGTCACTGGCCCAGGCTTCAACGCGCGCAACGCCGCCAACATTTGCCGCCGCCGCCTCGATTTCAGCTGCGGGATGGGCATCGGTCAGGCGCAAAACCACATCGTAATGTTGACTAGAAAAAAGCAGATCCACCGAAGCACGTACAGCGATACGCAAATTTCCGGCGCCGAGGAAAACCGCGCCGCCTGCGGCGAGCACCAGCAAAGTCAGCAACAAACGTTGACGACGGCGAAACGCATTTCCAATCGACAACATTACTGGTCGACCGAAGCCGGGAATCGCAATCCGACGTCGCAGATATGACGTTCCCGCATCGGCGGCGATACCCGAATCGCGCAACGCGGCATTGACCGACAAACGACACGCACGCGCGACCGGAAATATCGCCGTAACCACCGGCAGCAGACAGCCGACCGCAAGCTGAGAGGCAATCGCCCACCACGGAATCGCATAACCATCGATCGAAAAATTCAGCATGTTCGCATTCAGCGCGGCGTACGTCCGCGCAATCGCCATCGCCACAGGCAAGGCAATCGCTGACGCCAACAGGCCCAGAACAAATGCGAAACCCAAGTACATGACCGCGATCTGGCCCGCGCGCGCGCCGAGCGATTTCATCACTCCGATCTCGCGTGTCTGACTCGCCAGCATCGCCGTGATCAGGTTGACGATCAGGAAACTGCATACGAGCAACGTGAGCACGCTGAAGGCGCCTTGTATCAGCATCAGGGAATTCATTTGCGCGGCGTGGGCGTGTTCACCGGGCACCGGCACGTCGATCGCGACGACGTGTTTGCCATTACGTTCGATCAGCGATTTGATATCGTAGGCGATGCGGCGCACGGCATCGCGATCAGCCGTTGTATCTCGCACGACGATCTGGATTTCGTCGAGTGTGGATGGCGCGCCAACCATGGCGAGTGTCGCCGGCGTGACAAATCCATAGACGACATGATCCATCCACCCCGGCGGCAGGCTGACGTCGTGGGCTATGCCGTTGACGGTCAGTACGCGCGCCGGCGATTTTCCGAACTGCAGCGTGATCGCACCATCGAGCGCTGCGCCAGAAAATTCGAATGCGGATTTTTCGATCGCAATCTCGCCGTCACGTGGTGGCCAGCGACCGCGTTCGGATTCGACTTTGCCGATGTTCGGCGTATCGAAATCATCGAGCGCAAAAAGCTCGGCGGTCAAGCGTGTGCCATGCGCATCGACGTTCGCAAATACCGTGCGTCGAGTCCGCGCTGCAGCGATGGCCGGGAGCGCGCGCACTTGCGCCAGTAATCCGGCATCGAGCGCATCGACACGCAACGTCGCAGACACCGGATGACTGCCGAGATAGCTGCTGGCAGTCACGCGCTGCAGCAGCGCCCAGGTATCCAGCAGTGCGCCTGCGGCGATCATGCCGGTGGCGATCGCGAGAACCACCAGCAGGCTGCGCGATTTGTGCAGCCATGCATCGCGGCGCAGCTTGTGCCAGCGCGGACTAAACATGGGTAGACTTCGCCCGGACCGATTCGTTCTCGACGATACGACCATCGATCAGGGTGATCGTGCGCGTCGCATGGCGCATCGCCGCGTGCTCGTGCGTCACCATCACCACGGTCTGGCCGTCGTGGACAAGCTCGACCAGCAACGCCAGCAAACTCTGCGACGTGCGCGAATCGAGATTGCCAGTCGGCTCATCGGCGAGCAGGATCGCCGGTTCGTTCGCCAGCGCGCGCGCGACCGCGACGCGTTGCTGCTGTCCACCGGAAAGTGCAGACGGAAGTTTGTCGGCTTGCTCGACCACACCGAGTCGATCCAGCAGCGCCAGTGCCCGTGCACGGCGTTCACGCGTCGGCCAGCAGTTGACGAAATCCATCGGCAACATCACGTTCTCTGCGGCGGTCAGGGTTGGCAGCAATTGAAAAAACTGGAACACGATGCCGACCGAACGTCCGCGCCAGAGCGACAATGCTTTTTCTGAAAGCGCATGCAGCGCATGGTCGTCGATCACGATCTCGCCACGGCTTGGATGATCGATGCCAGCGAGCAGATTCAGCAGCGTCGATTTGCCGCTGCCGGATTGCCCGACAATGGCGACGAACTCCCCGCGCTGGATCGTGAGATTGATATCGGCGAGCGCGACAAAAACGCCCGCCGGACTCGGATAGGTTTTATGAATATCGCGCAAGGTGATCAGCGCTGTCGCGGCAGAATCTGTGTTTGAAAATGGCGTCATGAATGCGCTCCAATGCCGTTGCAAATATGCGTCTACTGTAATTCGCAGTGGCGGCCACCGGCTTACGGTTCGACCGCACCAGCAGACCGTTCGGCGAATTTCGGCCGATACGAATTCGCTGTGCCGCCGTTCGGCGATATCAGTCGACCATTCGGCGAAAGTAACTGCTGGCGGCAAATCGCAGTGGCATGCTTGGTTCCGTTGTCGCCCCCTACTCGACGGAGTTTTCGATGAATCGTTATTGCGGATTTTTTCTTGTACTGCTTTTAACCTGCCCGATCGCCGCGCTGGCGCAACCTGCTGCAGATGCGACACCTGCTGCGACAAATTCCAGCGCGCCGGCGCTCAGGTCGAGTGAAGCGACCCAGTTCGATTTTCTGCTCGGAGAATGGCAACTCGAAGTGCATCCAAAAGTCAGCGGATTGGTTGCGATGATTCACGGTGCACCGCGCTTGATCGGCACATGGAAGGCATCGCGCAGCATCGATGGACTTGGCATCGAGGACGACCTACACATTGTCGATGGCTCGGGCAATCCGCTATCCTCGAACTACTCGCGGCGTCTGTATGACCTGGCCCAGCAGCGCTGGAAAATCAGCGGGAAAGACCTGCAGAACGGACGCAGCAGCGCAGCGAGCGGACAATGGCTGAATGGCGAAATGCACCTCGATGGACAATTCGTCGATGCCGAAGGCAAGACCACACTGACCCGCACACGTTATTACGACATCAGCACCAACAGTTTCCACATGCGGCAGGATCGCTCGATCGACAATGGACAAACCTGGGATGAAGCCGTGCTGACCATCGATGCCAAGCGCGCCACGCCAAGCGCGACGCCATGAATCTGTCGCCGCGATTCGCGGCTCGCATCGAGTCGAGCTAAACCATGTCGCGTGGATGGGTCTGGCTGCAACTGGCGGTCGCGTGGTTGCCGATGTGGGCGCTATTCACCGCGCTGATCATGATCGTGCATCACAGCTCCTACGTCGATGCCACGATCGGCGCGTTGCGCATGATCGGTGCTGCCGCGCTGCTCGGCATCGCGGTATACAAATTCACTTCGCGCATGGCGTGGCCGCATCCGTTTCGGCTTGCCTTTGTGGTGATGCATCTGGTTGCCGCGGCCCTGTATTCCTTCGCCTGGTATGTACTTATCAGCGTGATCGACAGTCTGGTGATGGGGCATTTTATTTTCGCCCTCGGCCCAAGCATTGGCGCCTCGCTGGTTACCGGAATTTGGTTGTACATGATGGTGGCCGGCGTCGCGTACGCGAACCTTGCCGCACAACGCACCGCCAGGATCGAGGCACATGCGACGCGCATGCAGCTCGATACGCTGCGCTCGCAGTTGCATCCGCATTTCCTGTTCAACGCCTTGCACACGGTCGTGCAATTGATCCCGATCGATCCGCGCGCCGCCGCGCTCGCGACCGAGCAACTTGCAGGCACGCTGCGCACGACGCTCGAAGAACAACGCGATCTGATTTCGCTATGCGAAGAATGGACCTTCGTCGAGCGTTACCTCGCCATCGAAAGTATCCGCTTCGGCGATCGCCTGCGCGTAACTATCGCGATGGAAGAATCGGCGCGCCTGACGATGTTGCCCTCGTTTGCGTTGCAGACGCTCATCGAGAATGCGCTACGTCACGGCGCTGCGCCGCGCATCGAAACTACCCACGTGAAAATATCGGCCACGTTGGACGGGGCAATGCTCATCGTGAAAGTGGAGGACGATGGCGTCGGCGCAAATATCCGGCAAGTCGAAACCGCAGTTGGTACGGGACTGCGCCGACTGCGCGAACGCATGCGCTGGTTGTATGGAAATCATGCGCGACTGGAACTTGCGAGCAACACGGGCGAAGGTTTCCGCGCGACTTTGATCGTTCCGCAATCAACGTCATCCGACGCTACCGCGGATCGGGATGATGGCAAGCACACGCATGACTGACGCGGCAAAAATTTCCATGCTGATCGTCGATGACGAACCCATCGCGCGCGCCGGCATGCGCCGCATGCTGGCCGAGGTGGAATGGATCAGTTGCATCGGCGAAGCGGCAAATGGCCCCGCCGCCATCGAAGCGATCGACAGACTCAAACCGGAGCTGGTGTTTCTCGATATCCACATGCCCGGCCTGCTCGGCACCGAAGTGTTGCGCCGTGTGCGACACCAGCCCTTGGTCGTGTTCACCACCGCGTATGCGCAACACGCAGTGACCGGGTTCGAGCTGGGCGCGCTCGATTATTTGCTGAAGCCATTCGGCGAAGAACGTTTGCGCGCCACGCTCGATCGCATTCGCGCCGCGTTCGGCGAGCCGCGTATTTCATCGCTGGATCGGTTCGGCGAAGCGATGAGCCAAACACCGATGAGCCGATTGTTCGTGCGCAGCGGCCGCAGCATCGTGCCGATCGCCGTGGACGACATCCTGTGGTTCGAAGCCGTCGGCGACTACATCGCCGCACACACGAACGAGACGCAACATCTGCTGCATCTGTCGCTGAATCAGCTCGAAGGTCGCCTTGATGCAACGCGATTCATGCGCATCCATCGCGCGCACATTGTCAGTCTCAACCATGTGGCTGTGTTTCGTCGCGAAACGAGCGGCAGTATCAGCGCTGAATTGAAGAATGGAACATGTTTGGCGGTGAGTCGAGCGAAGGCTCGTGAGCTGCGCGGACTCGCGCGATAGGCAGGATTTTCAGGCACGTTATCTTTTCAAACCGCGCGCCTGCAGCAGGCGCGCGACCACGACTGATTTCTAGCGTCTTATCTTCTGCGAATACATCACGCTCGACGAAATACCGCCAACAAAATGATGATCAGCAACAGCAGGCCCAGTCCGCTGCTCGGGTAATAACCCCACTGTGCGCTGTACGGCCAGGTTGGGAATGCGCCGATTACAAGCAGCACGATCAGAACGAGTAAAACTGTACGCATGGCAGATCTCCTCTTGTTGTAATAATTCCGAACAAAACGCCGCTTGAATTTGCCGCTGTAACGAATATAGGCGGACGTCAAACCACCCGCATTCAGTGCTTCAGTTCGACATGTTTTTGTGCGCCAAGATCGTTTTCATCGCCGGTGATTTTTGCCTTAATGAAACTGTAGATACGACCGATCGCGGTGCTCGACGGCGTCCAAATTTCCGCGCTGCTGATTCGAATGGGATGACTCGGCAACGTTTTGCAAACTTCAGCAATGCATAAAACCCTGATCTTTACACCCACTTAAAAGGAAGCGGCGCGAACGCCGCTTCCGATGTATTGCTCTTAGATTTTCTCGCGTCCGTGCGATGTGCTGCTTACAAGCCTTTCTGGAAATCGTTGATCTGCTTGTGCGCTTCGTCCTTGGCTATGCCGTAACGCTCCTGCAGACGACCGGCCAGATATTCGCTGGTGCCTTCCGCCTGCTTCAGATCATCGTCGGTGAGCTTGCCCCACTTTTCCTTGAGCTTGCCGGACAGCTGTTTCCACTGACCCTTGATGCGATCTTCGTTCATGACAACTCCTGAGTTTTTCCAAGAAAATTTGCGAAATGGCGGCGAAGAATTGCAGACGGCTTAGTCGCGCGAACTCAGTGCGGCAGAATCGACCTTTTGCACGCCCCTGACCGCCTTCGTGACCGCAACCGCTTTTTGCACCTGCGCTTTGCTGTTGACCTGACCGGACAGGGTTACCAGACCGTTCTTCGTGGTCACAGTGATATCCATCGATGATATTCCGTCGGTGGTGGCGAGTTCACTCTTGACCTTGGTGGTGATCCACGTATCGGTGACAGGCTGCTCGGATTTGGCAGCACTCATGTCGGTGTCCGCCGCAAACGATGTGGAAACGCCGCCGCAAATCAGGGCGATACCGAAAGCCATTGCACACAATTGCTGTTTCATGAAAACACCTCGTTGTTGATGGGACGCAGTTGGTTGTTACAAGTCGCGTGCCAATGAAATTTCCCAACAAAAACATTTATTTACAAATAGATAACGGATGCGTTTCGGGAAATTTGCAGGATGCCATCGAATGTCGCAATGCAATTTGCAAAAGCGTTATACGCAGACAAAAAGGTCGGTTGGACACAGACCAAAACCGCTGCGACAAGATCAAGCTCGCGAGCGTCCTCGAAGATTGACGCGGTGCGATCAAGCTGGGATGGCAGCCACATCAACGATCGTGCTGGTCGATTACCCGGCTGCTCGTTTCGAAATCGTGCGCATCAGCGCATCGAAGCCACGATCGGACAACAGACTTCGCAACATCAATATAAAACGCGCACCGCCACCGGTGGCGTATCGCGTCTTCGGTCGCGTCGCGAGCAGCGATTTGACGATCGTCGCTGCCACCACTTCCGGCGGCGACGCCATCGAACTCGTATCGGCGGCCGCGAACATTCGCGCATGTTGCTGTGCGCCGTCGCGATATGCCGTCTCGCCGGAATACTTCAGCAGATTTTCGCGTGCGATACCGGTCCACTCGGTCTTGATCGCGCCGGGTTCGATCACCACCACGTCGATGCCAAAAGGCGCGAGCTCCATGCGCAGACAATCGCTCATGCCCTCCACCGCAAACTTGGTAGCGTGATACCAGCTGCCAAAAGGCTCGTACATCTTGCCGCCGATCGAGCTGATATTGACGATGCGGCCAAGACCCTGGGTACGCATCATCGGCAATACGAGTTGCGTGAGTCGCGCGAGACCGAACACGTTCACTTCGAACTGGCGCCGCCCTTCCGCCAGCGGCACGTCTTCGAGCGAACCGTACGATCCGTAACCAGCATTATTGACCAATGCATCGAGACGTCCTGCGTCACTTTTTATCGCATCGACCGCCGCAATAATCGAGGCATCGTCGCCGACATCGAGCGCCAATACCGTCGCGCCGGCATCGGCGAGTTCGCGCATGCGATCCACGCGCCGCGCACCGGCATACACGCTCCAACCCTGCTGCAACAATGCACGCCCGGTGGCCGCGCCGATACCGGACGATGCGCCGGTAACAAAAGCAACCTGTTTCATCGCGATATCTCCTTGTCAAAAATGGAAACGCATCCTAAGGTGTGGAGCTTGGTCCACAGTCAAGCACGCGCATGCGCATCTCCGAATTCGCCAAAGCCACCGGCCTGAGCCGCGACATGATCCGCTTCTACGTCAAGCGCGGTTTGCTGCAACCCGTGATCGGAATCGGCGGCAGCAATCGTTATCAGGATTTCGACGGTGCGCAGGTCGATCGCGCGCTGTTGATCCGTCAGGCGCAGCGCGTCGGATTCACGCTGCGCGAAATCATCGGACTCGGCGCGGAATACGGCGACGGCAAACTCACGCCCGCGCGCCAGGCGCGATTGATGCGCGAACGCATCGGCATGATCGAGGAGCAGATGGAAAAACTCGTGCAGATCCGGCATTACTTCGAGCGCAAGATCGGCTGGCTTGATGCGGGGGCGAAAGGTATTCCGCCCGCGTTCTCGGATATCGCCGTTCTGACCAATGAAGGCAATGATGTATGCACCGCCATAATGCGCCAGCCGGCGAAACCTCGTGTTGGCAGTAGCGAAAACCCGACGCCTCGCACGATGCGTCGAAGATGAGCGCACTAGAATTGCTTCGCGTCCGTCCCATCGCGGGCATAAATCGACCGGTCGTCAATAAGCGCCGTCCACGCCGCTCGCTCTGGATTCTGGGTGGCGGGATCGGCAATCTGCGCTTTGGCATGAACTATCAATTCGTCTAGCGGTTGAAAGGCCGTTATTTGCGCCTCTTGCTTAGGCCGCGAAAAGATTTGGCCTTTGGTACTGTCGAACGATCCCTGCATCACGGTTGTGATGAAATTACACAGTGACGGTTGTTCAATTTTCATCGCGGAGAAGATAGCCAGACCGTGAATGGGCGCCTTCAACGCGATGGCTTTAAGGATTTCGCGCGGCTCTGACTTATTGAAAAGCGTTCCAGCCTTCGCCGCTGCCAATACGTTGTCCCCGAAGGTCGCGATGGCTACACCATCGGTCGCGTCCAGAACCACTCTGGAAGAATTACTCGTTCCATCATTTGGCTTTTCGTAAGCGACAACTGTTGCGGCAAACGACAACGCTCTATCATCAATGGTGATCGACTTTGCGATGTCGCGCGCTGCTGACTCTGGAATGTCTCGCGCTGCCTTTTCTATTGCGCGCAAGGCAACTCCAGATGGAGAAAGCATAAATACTTCACGCTGCCTCTGACGATCTGCAAATACTGGGTAATCCACGGTGCGAGCTATATCGCCACATAAGGCTATGATTTCTTCTGGCTTCAGTGGGGATAGCTTGGCTGCTTCTCCGACTGATGCAACAAAATCCAGACAATTCGCCAAAGTAAGCTTCTCCGCGATCGCCGGCCGCTCATCGGCATTTCTAATGAAGCGCTGAATTTGCCTAAAACTCGTATCGTCCGAAGTCACAGCGAGTTGCAACGCGATCATCAACCGAGACGGATGTGCCATCCGCCCGTCCTGCCATGATGCCGACTGAATGTGGATTCGTTTTTTCTCGGTCGCCGTAATCGGAAACAAAAATTCTACGATCTGCTGAGCCGCCCTTGGCGAGCTACATTTCTTGTAGGCTCTCTGCCGCTCCTCCTCAAAACGCGCCGCGATTTCTTCGGACCTTTCTGATGTATATATGTTGTCCGGCAACTTGCCGATCGCTGCTTCAGGCGACCGTCGAAAGAGATCCGCAACCGGAGCGGCTTTGGTCACCAACGCCGCCCAAGCGATTATGTCGGCAAGGACAACTTCTTCGCGCAGCGCTGGCTCAATTGTTTCAACGACATTGAAAAGCCGGGCAAAGTCGCGAGGCTGCTCCAGAATATCCTTGAGGCCGTATGCGTAAAGCATCGGAAGTAAGCTATCCGTCCTTGGAAAATAAATCTCCCGCGCTTCCTCAGGCAACGAATCAAAGCCCCGATTTATCAGCCGAGATTTTGCGGCCGGTGACAGCACTGGGATTTGAAGACGAGTTTGGATTACCTTGTCCAGGTAGCTACGAGCATGGGGCACACCTAATTGCTTCAGTGCGGCTGAGACATATGTCGCGTCCATAGCGACCACGTACCCGACATTCGGTAAGTCTCCCACCGCCTTGATAATTCGGATGATCTCAAAAGCTTCTGACGGATACAACCTGTCGATGTCGTCAACGAAAACAATTATTCTTTTCGGGAATTTCTTGAGCAACTCCCCGACGTAAGCCTTGGCACCCTCAATATCCTTGTCCTTCGCCAGACCGTTGAAATATTTCGCAGCTTGAGACGCCCCTGCTTTTGCAATTGAAGCTGGAATTTCCATGCCTGGCACGTGTTTCACGACGTCAAAAAGCACAGAATACTTATCGATCACAGTGCCAATTTCTTTAAATTTCCCGCCAATATTTGCAACCTTCAGCTGCTTCGCGAGAGTGGACAGAAACTGTCGCAAAAGCGCTTCCTTGTCCCCCACGATCCAAGGATTGAAGTGCACGAAAACCGGCGCTCCTTGATCAAGCTCAGCAAAGGCATCCTGGATCATGGCTAGCGCGGACGTTTTCCCACTGCCCCAAGACCCCTCAATCGAAATGACAAAGCCCGATTCGGGGGACACGTGGCGAAGTGCTCGCGCTGCCTGCTGCGCAAATCCCCACCGATCGAGCAGGTCATCGTTACGCGAGTGACCAATCTTCAGCGCCTTGTCAAGCGCGGGAGCTTGATCGCTGGTGTTTTCTGGTGTGACCATGTCTTTCCTCGCGTGACGTTCGAATTATTTTTGTGGGCCTCGGTCATGAGATCTTCCTTCTCCACTTTACCCTTTGACCGCATCCATTCAACGAGAACCCACAAGGCACTCTAAGGATCTCTTTTGACGATGGAGAACTCGACCAATTTCGTCTGCTCAACTATAGGTCGAATTTGAGTGAGATCTCTCTCTGGTTAGAACGTCTGTAGCGACTGCCGCCTCGTCTTTGCAATTCACGTTTTGTCGAATGATACTTCAGGCCGATGGCCTCAACATAACCACTTCGCCGTCTCCTTATGTATCCGACCATGAGGAAAGACCGTCGATGATCGTAGATATAATATGGGTGCATCATGCGGCATCTTCTATGGTGCTTGAGTTGAGCAACAGTTGGATCGCGTGCTCGGACCCCGGCCTGATTCTCCTATCTGAAAGTGTCCGACAAAAAACGGTGAGTGACGGTTAGCGGATGACATCCGCCCGTGCGGATACGCCTGTTCAGTCCCGCCGCTCCCGCGGTGGAAGGGCTTAAACATCCTATAATCAGGCGCTATGCAACGCGTTGCGAAAAAATCGCACATCCGGTTCACTACGAGGAATAGATTGAACAATCAGGCAACCAGCGAACAGAGGGAGCACACGCCTCTCATGCGCCAATATTTCGCAGCGAAGGTAGATTTTCCGGATACGCTGGTGTTTTTCCGCATGGGCGATTTCTACGAATTGTTCTATGACGATGCGCGCAAGGCGGCGCGGCTGCTCGACATTACTTTGACCCAGCGCGGGGCATCTGCAGGCGCGCCGATTCCGATGTGCGGCGTGCCATATCACGCGGCGGAAGGTTATCTCGCGCGGCTGATCCGGCTCGGCGAATCGATCGCGATTTGCGAACAGATCGGTGATCCCGCGCTGGCGAAAGGTCTGGTGGAACGCAAGGTCGTGCGTGTGGTCACGCCCGGCACGGTCACCGATGAATCGCTGCTGGAAGAACGTCGCGACAATCTGCTGCTCGCGATCAGCGCCGGCAAACAGGGTTACGGACTGGCCTGGGTCGATCTGTCGGCAGGTCGTTTCCTGCTCAGCGAAGTCGCGAATATCGAAGCGCTGGCGTCCGAACTCGCGCGGCTGACACCGGCTGAATCATTGATTGCCGACGATGGTATCTGGCCGAAATTCGTCAGCGAACTGCCCGGCCTGCGGCGGCGTGCGCCGTGGCATTTCGATAGCGAAACGGGGTATCGCCAGCTCTGCAAATTTTTCGGCACACGCGATCTGCGCGGTTTCGGTTGCGAGGATTTTCCGCTCGCGATCGCCGCTGCCGGCGCGTTGCTCGGTTATGTCGAGGAAACCCAGAAAAGCCAGCTGCCGCATCTCAACAGCATGGCGCTGGAACAGGCCAACGAAACCATCGCGCTGGACGCCGCCACGCGGCGCAATCTCGAACTCGACAGCAACGCCAGCGGACGCAGCGAACATACCTTGCTCGGCGTGCTCGACCAGACCGCCACGCCGATGGGCGCGCGTACCTTGCGGCGCTGGCTGCATCGGCCGTTGCGCAATCACGATGTGTTGCGCCGGCGTTACCAGGCGATCGATACGCTGATTCAGCAGCGTCGTTTCGAAGGCCTGCGCGAAACCCTGCGCGGCGTCGGCGATCTCGAACGCATCCTCGCGCGCGTGGCGTTGCGCTCGGCGCGACCACGCGATCTTTCGACCTTGCGTGACGGTCTTGCCGCCGCGCCGCAGCTGCGCGAACAACTCGGTACGCACGATAGTCCGCTGCTGCTCGAACTGCTCGCGCGTCTCGGCGAGCATGCCGACACCGTGGTTTATCTGGCGAGTGCCGTGATCGATTCGCCACCGGCGTTGTTGCGCGACGGCGGCGTGATCCGTACCGGTTTTGATGCCGAGCTGGACGAGCTGCGTGCGCTGTCGACCAACGCCGACCAGTTCTTGATCGATCTCGAAGAGCGCGAAAAAAACGCGAGTGGAATCCCGCTGAAAGTCGGCTACAACCGCGTGCACGGGTATTACATCGAGATCACCAATTCCTACATCGCACGCGTGCCGACGCACTACACGCGCCGACAAACGCTGAAGGGCGCCGAGCGTTATATCACCGAAGAACTGAAAGGTTTCGAGGACAAGGTTTTGTCGGCGCGCGAACGTTCGCTGATGCGCGAACGTGCCTTGTACGAGGCGCTGCTGGATCAATTGCTCGAGCAATTGCAGCCGCTGAAATCCGCCGCCGAAGCGATGGCCGAACTCGATGTGCTGGCGAATCTCGCCGAGCGCGCCGACACGCTGAACTGGAACGCGCCGATCCTTGGCGACAGTGCCGGAATCCGGATCGTGCGCGGTCGTCATCCAGTGGTCGAGCAGGTGCGCAGCGAACCGTTCGAGCCGAACGATCTCCTGTTCGATGAAACGCGGCGCATGCTGATCGTGACCGGGCCAAACATGGGTGGCAAGTCCACCTACATGCGCCAGGCCGCGCTGATCGTGCTGCTCGCGCATGTCGGCAGCTACGTGCCGGCCGATAGCGCGCGCATCGGCACGATCGACCGGATTTTCACGCGTATCGGCGCGGGCGATGATCTCGCGCGCGGCCAATCCACCTTCATGGTCGAGATGTCCGAGACCGCCAACATTCTGCACAATGCAACATTGTATAGTCTGGTGCTGATGGACGAAGTCGGCCGCGGCACCTCGACTTACGACGGCCTTGCGCTGGCGAAAGCCTGCGCCGTGCAACTGGCGCTGAAGAATCGCGCATTCACGCTGTTCGCCACGCACTATTTCGAGTTGACCGAACTCGCCGCGCAGTACGACGGCATCGTCAACGTGCATCTGGATGCGGTCGAACACGGCGACAAACTGGTGTTCATGCATGCGGTGAAAGAAGGCCCGGCAAACCGCAGTTTCGGCTTGCAGGTGGCAGCACTCGCGGGATTGCCGAAAGCGGTGATCGCCGATGCCAAACGTTATCTCGATGCGCTCGAAGTGGGCACGAACAAATCCGCAACCACTCGCCACGGCAAGGAAACTACATCGCCGCAACTCGGCCTGTTTGCGCCGCCGCTGACGCCACCGTTGCCGTCGGCGGTGGAGTCGGCGCTGCGCGCTTTGGACAGCGACGAGCTCACGCCACGCGCAGCGCTCAACGCGATTTATCAGCTCAAGGCGCTATTGCCCGGCGCTTGATCGGCGCGCAATTCAATACGGCACCAAGATTCGTCAGCGTCCTGAGTGAATCCCCTGTGTGACTGACCGTGTGGCATGCTCTAGCGCTCGTCATTCCAGCGCAGGCTGGAATGACGGCCTTTTTTAATTTCGTCCGGCGCCCTTATTCTGATCATTTGCGCAAAAAACGATGAATCAAACGTCGCGCGCGTTTGTCGGGACGCGAATCGGGCCGCGCCGTGCCGAGCAGTCGATCCTGTTCGCGCTTCGCTTCGCGCGCGCCGCGACTCTCGTCCGTTTCGCGATACAGAACCTGCGCGGCGCTAGCCGGGCCACGTTTCTCGCTCAGCGCGAGCACCTCGACTATCATGCGTTCCTCGCCACGCGAAACCTTGATGCACTCGCCACTGCGCACGAGCTTGGCGGGTTTGCAGGCGATGTCACCGATGCTGATCTTGCCAGCTTCAATGGCCTGCTTGGCGAGCGAACGGGTCTTGAAAAAACGCGCGGCCCATAACCACACATCGATACGTACCGCTGGAAGCTCCTGAGTCATGCCCAAGATTATCGCCCGAACCCGAACATTTTTGCTGAGTGTTTTTCTGTTGATTTCTGCGCCGTTGCTGGCCGCCCAGGAAACCCCGGTCGGCGTGTGGAAAAATATCGACGACGTCACGGGCCAGGCCTTGGCCTTGATCGAAATCAGCGCAAACGGCGGTGTGCTCGAAGGCCGGATCGTGCAATTGTTTCGTCGACCCGACGAAGAACAGAATCCGCTGTGCGCCAAATGCACCGATTCGCAACACGAGCGACCCGTGCTCGGCATGACAATACTGACCGGCCTGAAAAAAGACGGTGACGAATGGGACGACGGTGCCATCCTCGATCCGAACAACGGCAAGATGTATAGCTGCAAGATCGCTCTTGTCGACGGCGGCACAAAACTCGAGGTGCGCGGTTTTATCGGCATCTCGTTGTTCGGCCGCACGCAAGTGTGGGAACGTCAACCCTGATAATTCTTCGCAGGCGAAGACACGGGTCATCGCGAAATTTGATGCATTGTGTCGTGTGCCGCGCCGGGATTGCCGTCAGGGTATGCCGAACGTATTTTCCAGGTTCATCGCGATCCCCACTCCGGGGCAGGCATGCATTCCTGCGATAACGACCGACGCCGATTTTTCGTCACTGCCAGCGCGCTGGCCACACTCGTTTTATTGCCCGCAGCGCTGAATGCCACCACGGCCGCGAGCAACCCGGCGCCGGGCTCCATGGATGGTCTGGGCGGCCACGCACTGAGCGCCGCCGATCTGCTCGATATCAAGAACTGCGGCCTGACCGCGGTCAATGTCACGGTCAGCGGCGTCGGCAGTTATGCCAACGACTTCGAGAACACCATCAAGAATATCGCCTACGGGGATGCACAGATTGCGGCGCATCCGGACGCGCTGATGAAAATCAGCAATGCTGCCGATCTGACCGAAGCGTAACGCAGCGGGCGGCTCGGGCTGATCTACGGTTTTCAGGACGCGACACCGTTCGGCGAAAATCTCGATCGTTTCGAGATGTTCTACAACCTCGGCGTGCGCATCATTCTGTACACCCACAACCGGCGCAAACTGATTGGCGATGGTTGCCTCGAATCCGGCGATGCAGGCTTGAGGCAACTCGACCGCGAACTGGTCGGACGCATGAATGACGGCGGCATGCTGATCGAACTCGCGCACAGCGGACGACGCACGACACTGAAGTCAATCGAACTGTCAAAAAAGCTGGTTGCGATTACGCACGCCGGATGTTCGGCGGTGGTCGATCTGCCGCGTAACAAGACCGACGAAGCATTGCGCAAGCTCGCTGATAAGGGCGGCGTGATCGGCATTTAGCTGATGCCTTATCTGCGCAATATCGGCCAGCCGGTGGCCGAGACTGTGGTCCTGTATATCGAGCGAGCACGCGCTGAAAATCTGCGGTGAAGATCACGTCGGCATCAGCACCGACGGCAGCATCGGCGCGGTCAATGCCACACCGAAATACAAGGATGATCTGCGCGCCGAAATCGCGGATCGCAAACGACGTGGCATATCCGCGCCGGGCGAACGCAATGACGCGTTTACCTTCGTGCCGAATCTCAACACGCCGCAGCGTTTCGATACGCTCGCCACGCTGCTCGCCAAACGCGGACACAAGGACGTGCGCATCGAGAAAAATTCTCGGTGGAAATTTCGCGCGTTTGTTCGGCGAAACTTGGACTGCATGAATTCTTTTCAAGCCAATTGCGAAAGGCCAATAAGCAGACTTGGCTTACGATCGTCGATGAACAGTGCGCGGGGAAAAAACAATCGAACCATCCTATTTTGAATAACGGTTCACTATTGAAAATTGGGAGTAATTCGCCTTGCAAGGAAAAATGATGGCAGCGATTTCGTGTTTCCGATGGCATTTTGTGCTTCTGGTTTTGCTGACTTTCGGGAACTTGACCGCATAACAACCAACGTCACTTCAGGCGTTAACGCTCGCCGTGGCAGATCACCTGATTCCTCTCGAAAAACGGGCGCCGAATCTCATGGATTGTTCGCAAGTGAGTACCGCCGAGCTCGAAAGCAGAGGCGGTGCCAGCATGTTGCAATGGATTTATAACGGGATGTATAGCTGGGGCGTAATGCCCCTTGCGGAAGGAACCTGCGTTTAGTTGCAACGTCCCGAGCACCGCGGCCTAATCCGTGTAGAAGGCCAGGTTGTATTGTCCGCGTCACGAGTTCCATTCCCTGTTGCCGTAAGCCCCGAAGATGCCGCAAGAGAAAAGGCCTACAGTGATCGAATACGGGCGCTGGAAGATTTTGGCGGCCTCGAAACCGACGACATCGGCACGATCAACGGACTCGGCTATCAAATCCACTTCATGGCGCTTGGCGCTGAATTCGCCGCGCTTGATCGGGCTCAGCACAAATTCGCCAAAGAGAAAAAACACGCTCTGACGAGAATGAAAAACAGTGCTGGCGTTTCCAGCACAACTGGCTCCAAGATGGGGATTGATCTGAAATCAGTTCGTGAGCGAGGACCAGAATGCTGGCGATTGTGGTGGGCGATGGACGCTTGATTCTTCCAGACGGCACCTCAAAGCCTATCCACACCGAGTGGATTCGGCATATTCCCAGCGGAACATTTGTGTTCTTCGACGAGTTGGTTTCAAATCCACAACAGGCGCGAAAAAGATTCAGCGGCTTGGCGAGAAAACCTCAAAGCTCATTTTATGTAACACGGGGAAGCGAGCAGGAACAACGCGATTTCGGCACTGCCTATTCCAACGCGATTTCAAAAGCTACCACACCAGTGCTGGAACACTTTCGTCATATCGGGATAGATAACTCCACACCCGAAAATCCGTGCGTGGTATTCATCTTTGAGTATCGGAACATCATGCCTGGCATCGACGACTTCCCCGAGATCGCACTTGGCAGTTCCGAATTCCGCGATCTTCTGAATCCGAAATTCCACGACGTTTTCTCCCGCATGCAATGATGAAGAATATCCGTCCTGAGCGAAATTGTGATCAGCGATGATCCGTTCGCGAAAGAAGATCTCCGGCGAATAAAATCCACAACGCAGCGCGGTGTTGCAACACGACTCCGTAAATCCAAAACTCAGATACCCCACAAAAATCCGATCACTTCCGGTAACGGTTGGTGATGCTCAAGCCAAGCGAAGATACGACCTTGATCGAGCATCATAATCTGCCGCAAACACACACCCTCGGCCTGCCCTTCAGCGATGCAGTGCGATTGGGTCAGACGCTGTATGTTTCCGGCCAGATCGGCAATCGTCCTGGCACGCTGCAACTCGTGCCCGGTGGCATCGCCGCCGAAAGCCGGCAGGCGCTGCAGAACATGCAGGGAGTGCTGGAGCAATGCGGATCATCGCTGA
The DNA here is from genome assembly GCA_043759455.1 of Pseudolysobacter sp. Classification (GTDB taxonomy): domain Bacteria; phylum Pseudomonadota; class Gammaproteobacteria; order Xanthomonadales; family Rhodanobacteraceae; genus Pseudolysobacter. The sequence continues at coordinate 3,529 of JAYVLO010000103.1, read as the reverse complement.
CGCAGGTCGTGAAGTGCACGATTTTTCTCGCCGACATGAGCGAATGGCCTGCCTTCAACACGGTGTATCGCGAATTTTTCAGTACGCCGTTCCCGGCACGAAGTGCGCTTGGCGCGAGTGGGCTGGCGCTTGGTGCGCGCGTTGAACTCGAATGTATTGCGGCAGTGGAATGAGTCGGAGGTGGTGCGTTTGAGCGTTCTCAAACTGACTCGTTGCAGCGCTCACTCGCGAAATAAAACGAACCGTCATCCTCGCGAACGCGGGGATGACGAGCAGAAACCGTGCTGCAACGCGATGAGGATGACGAGCAAATTTTATGTTGTGGCGTCGCTCAGAAAAACCTGAAACGCTGCCAGCGGCGTTGGATCAATGAACAATTTTTCCGCGCTCCGAGAAATGCGGAAACGCAAATCATCACGACGTTTTTTGTCCGCGCACAACGCCACGACCAACTCGACATACGCATCGGCATCCGGCGTGACAAGTTCGTCGAGACCCAACAAGCGCAGCATGCCCGCAGTCTGCCGACCGCGCGCCATCGGCCCTTCCAGCGTCACCACCGGCGTGCCGACGCCCAGTGCATCGAGACTCGTGCCGCCGCCGCAGAACCACGGTGTATCGAGCACCAGATCGGCTGCCTGCACACCGCCGAGAAACTCGCTGTAGACGCGCAGCGGCATCAGCTCCACGCAATCTTCGGCGCGCAAACCCTCCGCTACAAATGTCGGCGCGATGCGACGCATGAACACTTGCCCGAGATGCGCGCAGCGATCGAACAACACGATGCGTGCGCCGCTGCGCGCGGCGATGCACGCGAGAATTCGGTCGAATTCCGGCACGAATTTGATCAGATTCTGCAGACACAGCAACACCGGTCTGTTCGGCGATTTTTCACGCAGCCATGCGCCATCGCCAGCCACTGGCGGCGGCGCGGGCCGCGTGCCGAGACCAGGCAACCGCAGCAGTTTTTCGCTGTAGTGATTTTGCGCATGATCGCGTTCGAGCGCATCGGCGCCGAGGAAATAATCGATGCTGTGCAAACCGCTGCTGACCGGATGGCCGTAGGCCAGACATTGCAGCGGCGCGAGTCGCCACGATGCCAGCAAGAGCTGGCGTGGATCGAGGCCGATATCGAGATAGATCAACGCATCGAGATCAGCATCGCGAATCAGGTGTGCAAGATCGAGCGGCGGCAGATCGGTCTGCAAGTAATGCGCACTACTCGCTGCGATGGACTCGGTGAGCGCATCGTTGCTGTCGCCGGTATGCCAGACGAACGTTTCGAAATGAGTCGCATCGAGATCGGTGATGTAACGCGAAAAATATCGCGCCACGGTGTGCGCGCGCAGATACGCGCTGACAAAACCGATGCGCAGTTTCGCGCCCGGCGCATGCTGCGATTTTGTCAACGCGACACCGAACTCCGGCGCGGCAGCCAGCGCCACGCGCTGCACCAGTTCGGCATAACGCCGTTGCAAAGCGCTGTTGTCGCGCGGCAGATAATGCAACTGGAATGGACATATCGCCGCTGCCGCATCAAGCGCCGCTGCAATCGCCGCGGGCGTATCGAGTTTGAGATCGGCATGCAGATCCTCGAGGCCTTGCGCAAAACGCGCGAGTGCGGCATCGACCGCGCCTTCATCGGCCGGCATGGTCGGTAGCAGCAAGCGCTCGCTCCAGCGCAGGCGTTGCCATTGCGGTTCCGCCGCGCGCGCCTTGGCAAGCACGCTGCAGGCGTGTGTGTAGGCGCCAGCGGACTCGAGTGCGAGGCCATATTCGAATTGCTTGCCGGCGTCGCTTGGCGCAAGTTCGCACGCGCGCACAAGCAACGGCAACGCCGCATCAAGATCGTTCTGCAATCGCGCCGCGACGCCTTGCACTTCCCACCAGCGTGCGTCGTTCGGGGCGAGTCGCGCGGCGGCGGCGGCGAGCGAACGCGCCTGCGCGTAGTCGCCCAGATCGAGATGGATCAGCGCGAGATTTCCAGCCAACGCTGCATGCTCGGAATGCATGCGCTGTGCAGGTGCGAGCAATTCACGCGCCTCGGCTGCGCGGCTTTGTCGACGCAACAAATTGCCGAGATTGATCAGCGCATCGAGATACTCCGGGCGTATCGCCAGCGCGTGTCGATACGCTTTTTCCGCCGCTGCCGGAGTACCCTCGGCTTCATGCTGCAACGCGACATTGAATGCCGCTTCGACATACTCCGGACGTATCGCCAATGCGCGCTCAAACGCCTGCAACGCGGCGGAATTTTCCGACCGCGCCTTGTGCGCGAGCGCGAGATTGTTGAACGCCTGGGCGAAGCCCGGACGAATTTCCACGGCGCGCCGGTAATGCTTGATCGCCTTTATCGTATTGCCGTTCTGATACGCCAGCACGCCGAGCAGATGCCAGGCATCGGCATGGTTCGAATCGAGTTTGACCACGCGCAGGTAATGGCTTTCGGCAAGACCGAATTTGCCCTCGCGATGAAAGCCTTGCGCCTGCTGGAACAAAACCTGCGGGTTGGGTGATGTGTTGCCGGCCATGACGTCCGATCGAGAAAATCCGAAGCGCGATTATAGTTTGTCGCTCGCGGTTTCATACGGACTTGCGCCGAATAATTCCGGCGTAACAGGCAACTGCTAGACTCGTGTCCAGTCGAAATTATCGTACGCCAGTGAGGAAACCGAATATGCCGAAGCCGCCCGATCCACCGATGGCGTTTTTGCCCGCGCTGATCTTTTCGTCGCGCTGGCTGCAGTTGCCGTTGTATCTCGGCCTGATCGTGGCGCAGGGCGTGTATGTCGTGCAGTTCGCACGCGAGTTGTGGCATCTGCTGACGCAGGCACTGATCGGTGGGAATCTGCAAGTCGACGGCACCGCGCATTCGCCCGAAGTCGCAATCATGCTCAGCGTTCTCGGCCTGATCGACGTGGTGATGATCTCGAACCTGCTCATTATGGTGATCGTCGGCGGTTACGAGACCTTTGTCTCACGCATGGATCTGGAAAACCACCCGGATCAGCCGGAGTGGCTGTCGCACGTCAATGCCAGCGTGCTCAAGGTCAAACTGGCCACTGCCATCATTGGCATTTCGTCAATCCATCTGCTCAAAACCTTCATCAACGCCAAGGCGTATGACGACAAGACACTCTATTATCAGACCGTGATTCACGTGACGTTTTTGCTCTCGGCCATTGCGATTGCAATCACCGACTACATCATGGAAAAAGCCACCACCGAGGCGCGCGCGCACGCGGCGGGGCGTCACTGAGTGGGCAGGCGCGTCAGAGCAAGCTGATGAGGTCGCTGGCGAGCAGCGTACACAGGCCGGCGGCGGAAATCAGACCCACCCATTTGTCGCGGTCATCATCGGCCTGCGCGGAGCGGTCTGGCGGCGCGTGCCGGGCAGATTGACCTCGCCGGGATGACGCGCCCGGCAGTGCCGCGCTCCGGGGCAATACGGATAGGGGTGAAGCGAACAGGCTGAGCAGGACTGGCATGGCAGACTCCGAAACGATTCTGAATAAATACTGTGTTTATA
>JAYVLO010000102.1:0-2401 GCA_043759455.1 Pseudolysobacter sp. | reverse complement strand
GAGTTGCCGAGCAAGCGGCTGGCGGCGTCCACCACGGGCATGCTGCGTCGATTTTCACCGAGCTTGAGTGCGGTTTGTACCAATCGACGCAAAATGCCGAGATCGACTGGCTTGGAGACAAAATCGAATGCGCCAGCTTTCAACGCCGTCACGGCGGCATCCATGTTGCCGTGCGCGGTGATCATCGCCACCGGTGTATCGGGGTGGGCGCGGGCGATCAGTTCGACCAGCTCCTGACCGCTGCCATCCGGCAAGCGCATATCGGTGAGGCACAGGGCGTAACGCTGCGTCGCGAGTTTCTGCTTGGCGTCGGCGACGTTGCCGACCGCATCCACCTGCAGCCCCATGCGGGAAAGAGTGATATCCAGCAGTTCGCGAATATCGCGCTCGTCGTCGATGACCAGTGCGCTCGGCTTGCTCATGATTCCATATCAGTCAGGATGATTCACTACGTGAAGCGTAAACCGCAGCGCGGGCGGAAGCAAAGTGCGCTGCGATCGCATGGGCAATACTCGTGATCGTTTCGCACAGGCAGCGCAATCGTGCGGGGATAGTTATGTCGCGCAGAGCCGCATTAGTTTAACTGATTGGCAGAGAAAATCGGCAGCCTCGTCGCGCGAGTGTGCCAACAACTCAGCCCGGCGCTGGCGACAGCGTTATGCGAAAGCAGCTGCCGCCGCCGGGTCGCGCTACATAGTCGAGTGTTGCCTGGTTTGATTCGCACATCTCGCGCGCCAGATACAGGCCCAGACCCGTGCCCAGCTCATGCGTGGTATAGAACGGCTCGAAGATGCGCGTGGCCACGCTGGAAGGAATACCCGGGCCGCGATCAATGATCTCGATGATCGGCGCCACATTCGGGCCACCGCGCCGCGCCGCGATGCTGACCGATGCGTTCTGGTCCGGCATGCGCCCGTAGCGCAGCGCGTTTTGCACGAGGTTCCATAACACCTGCTGCAATTGCTGCGGATCGATCAATGCGTTTACCGGCTGTGGCGACGGCGTGGCGCGCAATTGATCCGCGCCGAGCACGTGATTGGTGCTGTAATCGGTGATGAACTCCTGTACCCAGCGATTCAGTTCGATCGGCTCGGGACGCGACGGTTCGCGGCGTGCGAGTTGGCGCACGTGTTCGATGATCTGGTTGAGTCGGCCGCAATGGTTGATGACGATGCCGACCAGATGTTGATCGGTAATCGCCAGCTCGTCCGATTCGGCGAGCAGTTGTGCGGCGTGCTGGATTGCCGCGAGTGGGTTGCGAATTTCGTGCGCGATGCTCGCAGACAGGCGCCCGAGCGAGGCGAGGGTAAGTTCCTCGGCGCGTCGTGACAGCAAGGCGTTGTCATCGAGAAATACCAGCACGGCGCCGTTGTCGTCCTGCGGCGTAAGGCGCGTGAAACGCGGAATGCGTTCGCTGCCATCTTCCGCCGTGATCGGCTGGCTGGTGTTCTTGTTGCCCTGACGCCACTGTCTGAGGCGAGTGACGAGTTCCGGTGAAAGGTTGGCAAGTTCCTGCACGCCGGGCTTCGGTGCGCCGAGCCAGTTACGCGCTGCCTCGTTCATGCGATGCACACGGTTCTCCGCATCCACCACCAGCACGCCGGTCTTGATGCGGCGGATAATCAGCTCGTTGATCAACGCAAGATTGGCCAGATCCAGCCCGCGTTGTGTCGCCAGTTGCTGGGTGGCGCGCATCTGTTTGCCGAGAATGCCGCTGAGCAGTGCGGTGGCGAAATAACCCAGCCCGATAAGGCCAAGTTCGAGCGGGCTGTGCTCGGAACCTTCCAGAAATTTGTAGATGTTCTGCGCCAGCACACACATCGTCGCCACGGCGGCGAAAAAGAACGCCATGCGCGGCGTCAGCAACACGGCACTCGCACCGATATTCACCATCAGCAGCATGGCGATACTGTTGATCGGATCGCTCAGCGCAAGCAGCATGAGGCTGCACGCGACGATATCCACCAGCATCGCCGACGTCACGATCACAAACATCGGCTGCGATTTGCGCCGCACGTAAGCAAACGCGACCAACGTCAGCAGCAGATAGACAATCGCATTGACGCGCGCCAGCCACGGATCGTTGAACTCGATCTGTTTCGTGACCAGCGGGCTGAATGTCAGGCCGATGACGATGCAGGCTTGCAGAATCCGAAACAGATGCAGCGCATACAGTTCTCTATGCGGCTCGCCATCACCTTCGTTGGTAGGTATGAACATCGGGTCGGCGCTGCGCATGTCGGTCGCCGCATTCGGTGTTGTCGGAGGTTTCACGCGCGGATCGCTCATTCTGCTCAAGCCCGATAGTAGGTTTGTATGAAGACGAGGCTGCGATTACGGCACCAGCGGTAAACAGCGTTGCCAGGTGGTCGCGCCACGGCTCGGGCGCTGACCCAGTATA
>JAYVLO010000101.1:0-7161 GCA_043759455.1 Pseudolysobacter sp. | reverse complement strand
ACTGAAGATCGGCAAAAACAAACGGGTATGGCGCATGGCTTGGCTCCAAATCAGAAAGGCTGTGTGCTGGATTTGTAAATCGCGCGGATTTCGCCGGCTCACAGACATGTTGCGTAGAACTGCGCCGATTAGTCTCATTGCGTATTGCGTATTGCGTATTGCGTGCCGAATACAGCGCGCGCAACAGCACAAGAACCGCCCGACTCGACGGCACATGCGACACGGACGTAACATCGTCGCGTTCCGACAATGACGTCGGTGGGAGGCAACGTGGAAGATCAGGCTGCTGCGCCGATCACGGCTTTGCTGCAACGCTGGCATAAGGGCGATACCGATGCCGGCGACGCCCTGTTGCCGATGGTGTACGCGCAGTTGCGCGCGATCGCGCGACGCCAGCTCGGTGCCGAACGTATCGGTCACACACTCGTACCGACCGAACTCGTGCACGAGGCGTATCTCAAGCTCAGCGATGGTCAGCGCCCGGACAGCGCAAATCGCGTGCATTTTTTTGCGCTCGCCGCGCGCGCGATGCGGCAGGTGCTGGTCGATCACGAACGGCATCGTCGCGCCGACAAACGCGATGGCGGCGAGCGCGTGACCTTGTCGTCGCTGAATGTGGCCGATCCGCAGCAGAACATGGATTTGCTTGCGCTCGACGAAGCCTTGAACGCACTCGAAGCCTTCGATGCACGCAAGGCGCGCGTAATCGAATTGCGTGTATTCGCCGGGCTGGATTTTGCAGAAGTCGCCGAGGTGCTGGATATTTCGCGCGCGACACTGGCGCGAGATTTTCGCGTCGCGCGGGCGTGGTTGTACCGCGCGCTGGATCTGCCGATTCCCGCGCTCGATCCATGAACGACGCCTATCGCGCGATGCAATTGTTCGAGCAGGCGCTGGAGCTGCAGCCGGCTGCACGCGCCGACTTTCTCGATGCAGAATGCGCCGATAACCGCGCCTTGCGCGACGAGATCGAGGCGCTGTTGCGTGCCGATGCCGCGTCCACGGATTTCCTCGCACAGCCATTGGCCGGCACCGCCGATCGCAGTGGCGAACGTCTCGGTTCGTATCGCCTGCTGCAATTGGTCGGTAGCGGCGGCATGGGCAGCGTGTATCGCGCCGAGCGTGCCGACGGCGCGTACAGCAAACCGGTTGCGATCAAATTATTGTTGTACGACGCCGGCGATTTGCGCACGCGCTTTGCGCTCGAACAACGCATTCTGGGCGCGCTCAGCCATGTCCACATCGCCAGCCTGCTGGACGTCGGCAACGACCAGAACGGCGCGCCGTATCTGGTGATGGAATACGTCGAGGGCGCGCCGATCACGGTGTATGCAAGACAGCACGCGCTGGACGTGCGCACGCGGCTGCAACTGTTCCTGAAAATTCTCGATGCAGTGCAGACCGCGCACGGCCAGTTGGTCGTGCACCGCGATATCAAGCCGAGCAATGTGCTTGTCGATAGGCACGGCGAACCCAAGCTGCTCGATTTCGGCATCGCCAAACTGGTCGGCGACAGCGCGCCGAGCACCACACGTACCGGCCTCGGTCCACTCACGCCGGAATACGCCAGCCCTGAACAGGTGCGCGGCGAACCGCTCGGCACGGCCTCGGATATCTATTCGCTCGGCGTATTGCTGTTCGAACTCGTGACCGGCGAGCGCCCGTATCGCATCACCGATCCGCGCCCGAGTGCGATCGAACGTGTGGTCTGCGAAACCGCTCCGCCGCGCCCGAGCACGCAAATGCAAACCCGCCAACTCGGCGGCAGCACGCGCGATCTCGATGCGGTGATTCTCAAGGCATTGGCGAAACAACCGGCGCGGCGTTACGCCTCATGCGCAACGTTCGCCGAAGACCTGCGTCGCTGGCTCGATGGCGAAGAAGTGCTGGCGCGGCAACCGCCGTGGACCGAGCGCACTGCGCGGATTTTGCGGCGCTACAAACTCGCCGTTTCGGTCGCTGCGGCAGCGACACTGGCGCTGCTGGTCGGCAGCACATTTGCGTTGTGGCAGGCGCACGAGGCGAGCATCGCGCGCGATCGTGCCGAGCGCATCAACGTGTTCCTGCAGGACATGCTCGGCGCCACCGATCATGGCAATCTCGGACGCAACGCCAAGCTCGGCGACATCCTCGATAGCGCGCGGCGCAACGCCGATCACGTGCTTGCCAACGATCCGCCAACGCGTATCGCGACCGAACTGACGCTCGCGAAAACCTATGTCACGCTCGGCGATCTCGACAGCGCGCGCGAAACCGCGCAATCCGCACTCACGCTCGCCGAGCAAAACAATTTGGAAGAAGCCGCGCTGGAAACGCGCATCGTGCTTGGTTATATCCTCGCGCATCGTGGCGATTTTGCCGCAGCAGAAACCTTGCTCGTAAGCGCGCGCGCCGAGGCGCTCAAAATCGGTACGCCACGCCAGCGCGGCGACAGCGCGGCGCAATTGGGTTTTCTCGAAACCCGCCGCGACAACGCCGCGGCGGCGCAGCGCTGGCTCGAAACGGCACTGGAAGAAACGCCGAGCGAACTGATCGAATCACGCGCCGCGGCAATGAACGATCTCGCCGTGGTGCAGGATTCGCGCGAGGATTATGCCGGCGCGTTGATCACGATCCGGCAAGGCGTGGCGCTATTGCGTGATGCCTTTCCGCTCGGCCATCCGCTGCTCGCGCAATCGCTCGGCAATCTCGCCACGGTGCTTGATGATTCCGGCGATCATGCCGCCGCGTCGGCGCAATACGACGAGGCGCTGAAAATGAAAATCGAGCTGTTCGGCGAAAATCACTTCAGCGTGGTTAGCACGCTGAGCACCTTGACCTGGCGCAGCGTCCAGCAAAAAGACACGGCCGCCGCGCTCGGCTACGGCGCGCGCGCCTGGGCTGCGGCGCAAACCTTGTCCAGCGACAATCCGCAAATCAGCTACGCCGCGATCACCTACGCACAAGCCCTGATGCAGGCAAACCGTCCACGCGAAGCATTGCCGCTGGCCGAAACTGCATTGAAGATGCGCCGCGCCAAACTGCCGCCCGAGGATATTTATCTGATCAATACCGAAAGCGTACTCGGGCTCGTACAGGCGCAAGCGGGCGATGTCGCGGCGGGCGAGGCACTGGCGCGTTCGGCCTACGAGCGGCAACTCGCGAAGCTCGGCGAGAAGCATGTATTGACGGTGGCGGCGAAGCAACGGCTTGAACAAATCGAGACCTTGCACAATTAGAAGTAAGCATCGCGGAGGATCAGTTGTTGGCGCGTAACAATCTCAATTTGACCGTGGTAGCATTCTCGTCCTATGAGAATCAAGGATGTTATCAGAGCAGTCAAATCAGACGTAACTTGCGTCGATTGGGAAACTGGCCGCATGGCAAAAAACCTTTTTCCTTTGGGGAAGTCAGGTAAAAGCCTTCAATTCTCAGGCGGTTTTGATTGGTGCAGCATAAAATTTTCAGCTCTCGATCGAGATTTCAAAGTTTTGATAGCAGTAAATTTTCAAAAACAGCAGTACTACGCCTATCTTGGCGAGGTTCATGGAGCTGATACTAAGCTGCTGATGTCATATGAGTATCATAGTACGCATGGTGGATGGCACGTTCACGCAGGTTGCGGAGATACTTCTTTGATTCCGGTTGGCAGATATAAAGGACCGTGGAAGCGAAACATACCTAAAGATTGGAATAATTGTCGTCTACTGCATTGGAATTTAAGCAATAAGGAGTCGGCACTTAATAAAGCATGTCATCGCTTCAATATAACGCTGGCTGGAACTCAGTCCGAATTTGAATTATGAAAGAAGAGCTCTGCAAAGAATTTTGTGATCAGATACTGGTGCGAGACGTGCCGGTAGGGCTTGCTATTGGAACTCAATATGTTGGAATTGATGGTGACTTTATTGGGTTCTATGTAATTGGCCCGGACATGAACGGCCATTTTCATATTGAAGATAGCGGAACAACAATCCCAATTCTAGAGGCTTGTGGTGCCGATGTATCGTTAGAGTCTCGTGCAATCATATTTCGGGAGTTATTATCAGAATATGAGGTGGAGTATGACGAGGATCGAAGCGAATTGAAGACTCGTGCTTTGAATAAAGCTGAAATTCCAAAGGCGGCGCTGCGGTTCGTTGCATTACTTCTTCGCTTGCAAGATTTGACGTTTCTAACTAAAGAACGTGCAGAGAGCACATTCAAACAGGAAGTTATACGCGATGTTATCGCCGAAATTGGAAAGCGAGCTAAGGTCACTCTGGACGATATAGTCAGTCAGGCGCTCAGTGATTTTCGAGCAGATATTGTCATACGATCAATTGACCGACCACCCGTTGCAATTTTTCTGGTTCGAGATTCGTCGAGAATGTACGAGGCAATGCTTCTCGATAGTGAAGCCAAATCAAAAGCCCGCACTGAATGCCGTGTCGTAGCTTTGATGGAAAATGAAAACTCGGTATCAAAAAAAGTTCTCGGTCAGGCAATGAATCGAATAATTCCGTTGCATTATCGTGGAGATGAGCAGATTGCTATTAGTCGAATTGGATCGGAGTCGCTTGGGTTACTTGGAGAGACTCGACATTGACAGTGGACGAAGAAACACGACTCTCTTAAGAGTGCGGGATGAAGAACTTGTCGCGCCGCTGTGTTTTTACGACTGGCGTCTGCGGCTTTACACCGGCCCCATCGCCGCAAGATCGCGCTTTGCGGCATCGAGCCATTCGCTTTCCTTGCGACGGTAATATTTCGGTGCGACTTTTTCGCGCTTGAGCATTTCCTGGAAAACATCGCGCGCTTCGAGAAACCGTTCGCGTTTTTTCAGCAGCGCGCCGTAGCGATAACGCGCTTCTTCGCCGGGATAGCTGGTCGCAAGTATGGCGTATTCGTTGAGCGCGGCGTCCGCCTCGCCGAGCTCATCGAGGCTGCGTGCGTACAGCAGATGGCCGTCGCTCGAACGGAAATCCGGATTGCTTTTGATCAAGTTTTCGAGCGTCGCGCGGGTGGCAGCGAAATCGCGCTGGCCCGCTTGCGCCTGGGCAAGGCCGAGCATGAATTGCGGATCGTCGGCGTAGATGCCGGAGAGGCAACCGCGGAACAAATCGGCGGCATTGACGTAATCGCGCAGGCGCAGACATTCCATCGCCAGGGCGCGGCGATTTTCTACCGTGCCCGAAAGCTCAAGCTTCTGCGCGATTACACGCTTCTGGCGCTCGGGATCGATCTTGTGCAATACGTTGCGCGCCACTGCGCGTCCGCGTGGATCATTGCGCAAATCGGGGATCACCGCGGCGATCACATATACGATCACGGCAAGATAGGAGCCGATGAACAGCAGCCAGAGCCACGGTTGCGTGCGTCCGCTGCGCACCGCATGCACGGCGCAGGCGATCTGCAGAGCGATGGAAACAAGGACAAGTATCGGCACGAGAATGCACACGTTGGGAGCAGGCGCAACATGCTGCCGTGCGTGGCGATGTGACGCAAGCGATGAATCAAATACTCGTCATTCTCGCGCCGGCGGAAATCCAATTCTTGAGCGCTCGATCAAGAAAACTGGATTTCCGCCGGCGCGGGAATGACAGGCAAAAACTATGCGACCAATTAGTGCTTGGCTGCTGGCATTGGCGCGACGTTTTTCATCGACTCTTCGCGCACCGCGCGGAATTCGCTGTCGGCATTCCACTGCGGCCACGTCGTTTCGCTGCTGAGGCGTCGGCCGATGGCGTAGAACGCCTGCAGATCCTCGATCGTGCCGCTCACGTCCCAGTTCGGAGAATATTCGTCGCTGGGCTTGTGGTAACGATTGCGCGTGTAGTCATCAGCCGCGGCCCTGCCTGCGGCTTCACCGCCGTCGACCAGATCGAAGCCGGCATGCGCGTACAAAACGGGCACGCCTTTCTTGGCGAAATTGAGCTGGTCGGACCGGTAGAAATACCCTTTTTCCGGTTCATATTCACCGACCACCACCCGGTTCTGCGCGGCTGCGGCATCCTTCAAATACTGATCCATCTCGGAGTTGCCGAAACCCACGACGGTGAAATTATGCGAACGGCCCATCACCGGCAGCGCATCCATGTTGATGTCGGCAACGGTCTTGTTCAGCGGAATGATCGGATGCGCGGCGAGGTATTGCGAGCCGATCAGGCCGGATTCTTCCAGGGTCACCGCGGCGAACAAAACCGAACGTTCGGGTTTTGGTTCTTGGTGTGCAAACGTCTCGGCGATTTCGAGCAAGCCAGCGACCCCAGTGGCGTTGTCGATCGCGCCGTTGTAAACGCGATCGGTGCCGGTGAAGCTCGTGCCGAGGTGATCCCAGTGCGCGGTGTACACGATCGCCTCATCCGGATGCGTGCTGCCGGGCAACAGCGCGAGCACGTTTTTCGACGTGGTGTTGCGGATATTGCTCTTTAGCGACACCGACAGTTTCGCTTTCAATGCGCTGGCCTTGAAGCCGCGCAGATCGGCGCTGCGCTTGAGTTCGTCGAAGTTCGCACCGGCCTTGCTGAACAGGCGTTGCGCCGCTGGTGTAGTCAGCCAGCCGGCGATCGGCAAGCGCGGATCGGCATCGACGCTCGCCGGCAACGCCAGGTGCGGACCGGACCAGCTGTTCACCACCACTTCCCACGGATACGCCGCGGCATCGGTGTCGTGCACGATTAACGCCGCCGCCGCACCCTGACGCGCGGCCTCTTCGTATTTGTAGGTCCAGCGGCCGTAGTAGGTCATGGTCGGGCCTTTGAATAGCGCCGGATCCTTGTTGCCCCAGCCCGGATCGTTGACCAGCACGATCACGGTCTTGCCTTTAACGTCGAGGCCGGCGTAATCGTTCCATTGGTATTCCGGCGCGATCACGCCGTAGCCGACGAATACGATGTCGCTGTCGATGACCGTGGCGTCGGGGATGCCTTGCAACGTGCCGACGATGGCATCGCTGCGATACGCAAAACTTTCCTCGCCCGCATCGGTTTTCACGTGCAGCGCGACCTTGTCCGGATCGAGCAATACGGTCTCGGTCATCGGCACATCCTGGAAAAAACTATCGCCGTTGCCGGGCTTGAGGCCGAGGCGCTCGAACTGCTCCTTCAGATACGCGGTGGTCAGTTCCTCGCCCTTGCTGCCGGGTTTGCGGCCGCCGAACTCATCCGAGGCCAGGGTTTTTACATGCGCGATAAAATCGCC
>JAYVLO010000100.1:0-2296 GCA_043759455.1 Pseudolysobacter sp. | reverse complement strand
GCGCACGCAGCGGGATCGATGCAGCGCACGCGTTGTTCCTGGCCGGCTTTGACCACCGCTGCCGCGCGCGCGGCTTCGCGCGGACTGAGTGAAACACACGCGGCCAAACTCAAACAGCATGCGGCGATGAAAAGCAGCTTTGCGAGTCGCGGCAAGCCGACTTGCGGAGTGGTCATGCGAGCGGCATCACGTCGTATCGCGCCATTACTGCGTCGGGGCATCGGTGGCGGGTTCGGCATCGTTGACAAAAATCGTGAAATCGAGATCGACCTTGTCGGACAAGGTCACGCGCCGCGAGGTCATGCCAAATACCGAGCGCAGCACGGTGCCTTCGGCGCGCACCGGACAATCGTGGGCGAGACGGCCCTGGCATTCGTTCGGCTTGAGCTGAAAGATCACCGGCTGAGTCACGCCGCGCAGTTCCAGCATGCCGCGCAGTTCGCCGCCGGTACGCAAGCGCGGCAGGGGGATCGGATCGGATACAAAGTGGATTTGTGGATAATGTTGCACGTCGAAAAACTCGGCGGATTTCACCCACGCCGCGTATTCCGCGGTGCGCATGCTGATCACATTTGCATTGATGCGCGCGTCGACTTTTGCGGTATTGCGAAATGCATCGATATGCACGTTGCCGCTGACCGCGCCGAACTGGCCGCCGACATTGAACATCCACATCGCCCTGATCTGGAATCCGGCGCGACTGCGACCGGTATCCAGTACCCACAACTGATCGCTGGCTTCTGTGGTGGCGGCAAATACGACAGAGGATTGCGGCAGCTGCAGCGAGCTCAGCCAGAGTATCGCCAGGCAAAACCGGCGTCCCGGAAATACGCTGAGCGAACGCATCGGCGGCATCGTGCTGCGATGCGAGCGTCAGCCGCGTGAGGCGCGATGGCGGCTCACGGCGACCAGAAATGCTTGAGTGTGGCGACGCCGGGTTCGATCGCGCTTTCGGCGGGCAATTCCAGCCATGCGACGCCGGCCGTTGCCATGCCGCGATGATCGCCGGACTGGCCGGTGCTGAGTAGTGCTACCAACGATTCCAGGCCCGGATTGTGGCCGACCAGCAGCAGCCATTCCACATCGGCGTTGTCGGCTAGCACATCCATCAATGCACCGGGCGTGGCCTCGTAAATTCGTGCGTCTTCGCGTTGCTCAACCGCACCAAGCGCGTGCAGCGCATCTTCGGCGGTCTGCTTCGCGCGCAATGCCGGCGAATACAGCACGCGCTGGATCGGCGCCGCGTGCGCCTTCAGCCACGCGCCTGCTGCCTCGGCCTCGGTTTCGCCATGCGGCGTCAGCGGGCGCGCTTGATCGCTAAGTCCGTTACCCGTGCCGACGGCCTCGGCGTGACGCAGCAGGATGATATGGCGTTTACTCATGTGTTTTCTCCATTGGGCGTGGCTGACGTCTCCGCAGGCGCAGCGGTGAGCGGTTCGCCCTATGTTGCCTGAATTGCATACGAGTGTGGGCGGGCGGCGATCGATTGTGAGCAGGGTTTACACGCGCCGACGTGTTTTGAACGGATAAAACCGACGAATGCACGTTGGTCGAGAACACCTCACACCGGCATAAATTAACCCGGATAATATTGGCAGGATAGAAATACCCGGATAAATTGAGTTGCTGAATCTTGTGAGTGTCACGCCCATGAATAATCCAGCCACTTAGACCGTCTTTGAGGGTAACCGCTGCATTACCAGCGGCAACGGTTTGCATATCGCGCTGGCGATCAAGGCGTTGACCCGGCGCGGTACCCATCATGACCCGATCCTCGCGTTCGACGATGCGACCGGCCGGTTGGCGGATTTTGATCTGCGCGGATAGGACGAGGATATTGCGCAGCGCCTGATCCTTGCCGATGAGCAGCTCGGCACGCGATCCAATGCAAAGGCAGCGTCGCCACGCGCGCCGGGCCGCCCGAAACTCGGCGTGGTCGCACGCGAAATCACACTACTGCCGCGACACTGGGAATGGCTCAATCGTCAATCCGGCGGTGCCTCGGTGACCTTGCGCAAGCTGGTGGATACGGCACGTGCAGCGAGCGGCGACAGCGACCGCAAGCAGCACGCGAGACAAATCACGGATCGTTTCATGCTGGCGATGGCAGGCAACCAACCGGGTTACGCAGAGGCTGCGCGCGCGCTTTACGCCGGCAACAGAATGCCGTTCGATAGCTTGATCAAACCTTGGCCGATCGATATTCGTGGTTATATTCGCCAGCTTGCGCGCGCTGCTTTCGATGGTGCCGCGGGCGAGGACGAAACACCGGCCTGAACGCAATCAGACCGGCACG
>JAYVLO010000099.1:0-25072 GCA_043759455.1 Pseudolysobacter sp. | reverse complement strand
CCCGAACTGATCGGCCTGCGTGCCGATCTGACACGTCGAATCCAGCAGGCGCTCGTGACCGTGGGTGCAGCGCTGGCCGACGACGAACACGTCAATGCTGCGTTCGCGCGCCTGCTGCGCAAGGGTGCGCCGGCGGTTGAAGCGCTCGCACGCATGAATCGGCTCGGTGTGCTTGCGCTGTATCTGCCGGCATTCGGCCAGGTGGTCGGGCGTATGCAATACGATCTATTCCACGTCTACACCGTCGATGAACACACCTTGCGCGTGCTGCGTTTCGTCGCGCGGTTTGCCCAGCCCGTGGTCAACCACGAATTTGCGCTGGCGCACGAGGTGTATACGCGCCTGCTCAAACCGGAACTGCTGTTGCTCGCCGCGCTGTTTCACGATATCGCCAAGGGCCGCGGCGGCGATCATTCCGCGCTCGGCGAACACGATGCGCGTGCGTTCTGCATTCAGCTCGGTTTGTTCGAGGCCGAGGTCGAAGAGGTCGCGTGGCTGGTGCGCTGGCATTTGCTCATGAGCACCACGGCGCAACGTCAGGACATTACCGATCCCGACGTGGTGCATGCGTTTGCCGTGGCGCTGGCGGATTCGGAACGACTCGACCATCTGTACCTGCTCACCGTCGCGGACATCTGCGGCACCAGCCCGAAGTTGTGGAATTCGTGGAAAGAAACCCTGCTCGCTGATTTGTATACCTCGGCGCGTTATGTGTTGCGCCAAGGGCTGGAACGTCCGCCGCATGCCGATGAGCGCATCGCCGCATGCCAGCGCGAGGGGCGCATGTTGCTCGCCGAGCAAGGAATTTCTGCGGAGGCGGCGAATCGCGTCTGGGCCGATTGGCCAGGCCAGAGTTTCCTGCGTTATCGACCCGACCAGATCGCGTGGCAAACCGCCGCGCTGGCGCGGGCGGCCGCGGCTGATATGCCGCTGATCCTGATCGAACCCGACAGTGCGAGTGGTGCGACCGAAATCTTCGTCTGCTCGCCCGATCGCGACGGTTTGTTCGCGACCCTGACAGCGGTGCTTGATCGCCTGCAGATGAGTGTGCACGCCGCGCGCGTCGCGAATTCGCGCGGTGGTCTGGCGCTCGACAGTTTTCTCGTACTCGATCGCCACGGCAAGGCGCTCGATGCCGACGCTGCGGCCAATGCACTCGCCACCTTGCGCCGCGCGCTGGCCAAACCCGTACTCGATGCGCAGATCGCGCGCCGCACGCCGGCGCGCAGCCTGCGCCATTTTCATGTGCCGACACGCATCGAATTCACCCAGCAACCCGGCAATGCACGCACCCAGGTCGCGCTGGTGTGTTCGGATCATCCGGGTTTGCTTGCGGCCGTGGCGCAAGCCTTTCGCGAATGCCGCGTGCGCGTGCATGATGCGCGCATCGCGACCTTCGGCGAACGCGCTGAGGATTTTTTCGAAATCACCGACCAGAACAATCGCGCGATCCTGCACCCCGATACGCTCGACATTTTGCGCAGCGCTTTGCTGCGACGTCTGAGCGCGCAGATCGACGATGCGCCATGGTCGGCCAAAGCCGGTTGATGCCGGCACCACGAGGAGCGCATGCAAGAACTTGAAGCCGTAATAGAAGACGCCTGGCAGCGTCGCGCCGATCTGACCACGCCCGAGATCGAAACCCGTTTGCGTCCCGCCGTCGAAAGAGTCTTGAGCCTGCTCGAATCCGGCGAAAAACGCGTCGCCGAAATTGATCCGGCCGGGGGCTGGCGCGTTAATCAATGGCTGAAAAAAGCCGTGCTGTTGTATTTCAAGATCACGCCGAACCAGGTTATGGGCGAGGGTGTGCCCGCGCCGTATTTCGACAAGGTGCCGTTGCGTTTCGATGGCTACACCGAGGCGGATTTTCGCGCCGGTGGTGCGCGTGTCGTGCCTGGTGCGGTGGTGCGACGTGGTGCGTTCATTGCGCGCGATGTCGTGCTGATGCCGAGCTTCGTCAACATCGGCGCGTTTGTCGGTGCGGGCACGATGGTCGATACCTGGGCCACGGTCGGATCGTGCGCGCAGATCGGCGCGAACGTACATTTGTCCGGCGGCGTCGGCATCGGCGGCGTGCTCGAACCGCTGCAGGCCGGGCCGACGATCATTGAGGATGATTGTTTCATCGGCGCGCGTTCCGAGGTGGTGGAAGGCGTGGTCGTCGAGCGTGGCTGCGTGCTCAGCATGGGCGTGTTCATCAGCCAGTCGACGCGCATCTACAACCGTTTGACAGGCGAAACGGTATATGGTCGTGTGCCGGCAGGGAGCGTAGTCGTACCCGGTAGCCTGCCATCGGTGGACGGCAAATACAGCTTGAGCTGCGCGGTGATCGTCAAGCAGGTCGATGCCCAGACGCGGGCAAAAACGGCGGTCAACGATTTGCTGCGTGGCGTGGAATGATCCCGCTTGCTCGGCGCAAAATTCAATCCAATGGGGAACAAAGATGGTGCAGGTATTCGGTTTGGAAAAGTGCAGCACATGCGAAAAAGCACGTGAGTGGTTGAAGGATCACAAGGTCGATTTTGAATTCACCGATTACCGCGACAATCCGGTCGCGCCGGCCAAACTCAAGCTTTGGGCGAAACAGCTCGGCTGGGAAAAACTCGTCAACCGCGCGAGTTACACCTGGCGCGATCTTCCTGCGGACAAGAAAGAACCGCCCTCGGAAGTCGAGTGGCTGGCACTGGTCAAGGAGTTTCCCGCGCTGATCAAGCGTCCGGTGGTGGTGCAGGGCGATACCGTGAATGTCGGATTTGCGGCGAAGAAATTCGGCGAGATGTTCAAGCAGAAATAGAGGCATCACGTGTCGGAAATTTTCGATCTCACTTGCGAACTGATTCGACGCGCCTCGGTCACGCCGGAGGACGCTGGCTGCCAGGATTTGCTCGCGCAGCGTCTCGCGCGTTGTGGATTTCGCATCGAACACCTGCCGTTCGGCGACGTGCAAAACCTGTGGGCAACACATGGCGAGGGCAATCCGGTACTTGTGCTGCTCGGCCATACTGATGTCGTGCCTAGCGGGCCGACATCGGCGTGGACCTCGCCGCCGTTCGCGCCGACCGTACGCGATGGACGTCTATACGGCCGTGGTGCGGCGGACATGAAATCCGGCGTCGCGGCGATGACGCTGGCGCTGGAAAATTTTGTCGACGCCCATCCCGATCACCGCGGCACGGTGGCGTTGTTGCTCACCAGCGATGAAGAAGGTCCTTCGCAGGACGGCGTAAAACGCGTCGTCGAGGAATTTCGCCGGCGCGGCCAGTCGATCGATTTTTGTATCGTCGGCGAGCCGTCATCGCAGACGCGCCTCGGCGACATCGTCAGGGTCGGACGGCGCGGTTCGCTGAGCGGAACTCTGTGCGTGCTGGGCGTGCAAGGCCATGTCGCGTATCCCGAAAAAGCGTGCAATCCGATCCATACATTCGCCGCCGCCTTGACCGAGTTGACCGCCGAAGTTTGGGACGCAGGCGATGATGCGTTCCCGCCGACTTCGTTCCAGATTTCGAGCATCCACGCCGGCACCGGCGCCGGCAATGTCATTCCTGGAAAGCTCGATCTGCAGTTCAATTTTCGCTTCGGCACGGTCAGCCGCGCCGAGGATTTGCAGGCGCGTGTTGCCGCGATTCTGCAGCGGCATGAAATCGATCACACGCTGGAATGGAGTTTATCCGGCGAGCCGTTTCTGACGCGCGATGGTCCATTACAAAACGCAGTGAACCACGTCATCGAAACGCAGCTCGGTATCACGCCGCGCGCCGATACCGGCGGCGGCACATCCGACGCGCGTTTCATCGCGCCGCTCGGTGCCGAAGTGGTCGAACTCGGGCCAACCAACGCGAGCATCCACAAGATTGATGAGAATATCGCGATGGATGAGTTGGAGCGATTACCAGCGTTGTATGAAGGCATCATGTTGCAGCTGATGGCGTCGCGTGAGTCGAAATGAAATTCGTTGCGTGCATGTTCGTCACGTCTTGTTTCGCGCTGGGATTTTTGCATTCCGCCGCGCACGCGAGCGCAGCGGCGAGTGCGCCGCAAACTGTCGGCACATCTGATCATTGGACCAGCTCGACATCACAGACCACTTGGTATTTCAATCAGGACTTGCTCGGTCCACTCGGCATAAAAGTTGTCCAGACGGAAAGTGCGATAACGCTGCCGTCGATGCATAACAGCGACATGTATCAGCAGATTTCGTTCGCCGGTTCGACACAGGGTGCGCTGGAATTTTCCGCGCGTGACAGACAACTCACGGCGTTGACCGGCGGGGGTTTAAAACATGTTGGCGGCTTCGTACTGCAGTTCAACGGCGGCAGCGCAGACCTGCGTGGCTTCGAGTTGCAGCCCGCACCGGCTAGCGGGTTTGGCATGCAGGTTGTCGACCATGCGGGACGAGTCTGGTTTCGGCTCGATCATCCGCATTACGCGCTCAGCCCAGATGGTCAAACGCTCAGTCTGACCGACATGAACCTGCGTTTGTCGGTGCAATTCGCCGCGGCGCTGGGACGTCCCGAATTTGCGAACATGCTGGTCGGCGCGCTCGATTCGATATCGTTGGCGCAGGCGCCTGTGCTCGCCAGGACAGCACAACCCGCCGAATCAACACTGCCGATGTGCGCGACCAGCTACGAATGGCAATCGCCGTCGAACCCGGTCGCCATACGCTTGATCCAGGGTAGCGGCGATCTCACTGGCGGCGTACCCGATCAGATCAATTTCGAGCGCTGCAAAATTCCAACCGATGCCGGCTTCAGCAACTGCACGCCCGAGAGCACCGATGGTCTGGTGGTGCTGGCGCCGGATGCGTCGTTGCAGAATATCGGCACGAGTTCGGTGGCCTGGAATGCGATGTTCAATCGCAACAACCAAGGTCAGCCACAGCCGCCGTTTAGCAACGATCAGCATCCGTATCTGGTGTGGAATCTGTACCGCGTCGATGCCAGCGGTGCGATCCGGCAGATCGGCGTATCCGCCGCCAAACACGCGTTCTACAGCGTGAATTTTCAATGCAGCTGCGATCCCGGCCATGCGCCTAGCGTGTTATATCCGACCTGCCAGGACAATTACAGCGGCGCGACCAACGACTTCGAGGATTACCTCGGCCCGCGTCGCGAAATCGTACCAGCGACCGGTCAGTGGGGACGTTGTGGCTCGATTTTCGATCCCACCTGCAGCGGTAAAAAAGCAGGTCACAGTGGTCAATACGGCAGCGTCGATGCGCAGCGGCACATGGTCGTGCGCGAACGCGATATCGCGCCTGAGTTGAATCCGGGAGCGCAATATTTTTTCGAATACTGGTACGTCATTCGCGATTCGCAAAGCCCCTACAGCAGCATGGGTTATCGTAGGTTGTCGAATTTCCACAAGGTGCTCGGCGGCGATGGCATAAGCTCGATCTGGCAATTCGATACGAGCGATCTGACCGGCGGCCCGGTCATTGATGCGTGGTCGCCGCGGCCTGCGGTGGTCGCGATCGACAGCGACAATATCGAGATCGCCACGCTCGATGGTCGCGCGCGCATCGCGGTGCGTACGCACGCGCTAGGTGAGGGGAAATATCACTACGACTACGCCGTGATGAACGTCGATTTTGCGCATGCCGTGATCGATCCGGCATATGCCAGCGACGACTTGAGCGTGAATCCGCAAGGTCTGAAATTGCTCTCGAACGCGGGCTTCAGCCGGTTTTCGATACCGGTTGCCGCCAGCGCAAATATCAGTAACTTCACGTTTGCGGATGCCGACACCGATCCGGCCAACGACTGGGTGGCGACGATTGCGGATCAGCATGTCGTCTGGCAAGCACCGGATGGCAATACGCTGAATTGGGGTACGGTGTATACGTTCGGTTTTGATGCCGATCAGGCGCCGAACAGCGGCACTCTAACGTTGGCGATTACCGCGCCCGATGCAGCAGCGTTGCTGGCGACGGCAACGCATCCCGCGGCGGAATATATAGCGGCGACGCTTGCGCCGGTGGCATTTGTCGAGCCGACGGTTTTGCCGACGCTGAGCCGCTGGGGTGTGCTGGCGGTCAGCGGTTTGATCGTGTTCGCGACCGTGCTGCGGCGACGTCGCAACCACCTGCAATAATGGGCACGTGCCTCAGCTTTCCAGCTCTTCCCAGCGCGCAAACGCCTGATCCAGCTGCGCCTGCTGCAAGGCGAGTTCATCGTTTGCCGCGACCACGGCAGCAGCGCCCTGGCGATAGAATTCCGGCGACTGGATTTTTGCACTGAGCTCGGCGATACGTTGCTCGAATTCGGCGATGCGTTTGGTCAGCTGATCGAGCTCGCGTGCTTCCTTGTTGCTGAGTTTGCGTTTGGCCGGTGCGGGTGTCGCGATGGCTGCAACGGCGGTAGTCGATTTCTCTGTACTTGTGGCTTTTTCCGCATTCTGTACTTTTATACGCGATTCGCGCGTACCGCGCTGACGCAGCCAGTCGGCGTAACCGCCGACGTATTCGCGCACCTGACCGTGGCCTTCGAGCGCGAGCACGCTGGTCACGACGTTATCGAGAAATTCGCGATCGTGCGATACCAGCAGCAGCGTGCCCTGGTATTCGCCGAGCAATTCTTCGAGCAGTTCCAGGGTCTCAATGTCGAGATCGTTGGTCGGTTCATCCATCACCAGGAAATTTGATGGCTTGGCGAACAGTTTTGCCAGTAACAGGCGATTGCGCTCGCCGCCAGACAGGGCGCTGATCGTAGCGCGCGCGCGGTCGGGCGTGAACAGAAAATCCTGCAGATAACCCATCACGTGTTTGCGCGCACCGTTGATCTCGATGAACTCACGGCCTTCGGCAACGTTGTCGAGCGCGGTCCAGTCCTCGCGCAGAATGCTGCGATGCTGATCGAAATACGCTAGCTCAAGATTGGTGCCTACCTTGACCGTGCCGCTGTCAGGCGCGAGCTGGCCGAGCAGCAATTTGATCAAGGTGGTCTTGCCGGCGCCGTTCGGGCCGACGATGCCGATGCGATCGCCACGCAGAACCTTGCACGTCAGATCGCTGACCAAGGTGCGATCGGCGTAGGCAAAACTCATGTGCTCGGCGTCGATCACGATCTTGCCCGAGGATTTGGTCGCGGTCACTTCCATGCGCACGTTGCCGCCGAGTTCGCGGCGCTCGGAACGTTCTTCGCGCAGCGCTTCGAGTGCGCGCACGCGGCCTTCATTGCGCGTGCGGCGCGCTTTGATGCCTTGCCGAATCCAGACTTCTTCCTGCGCAAGTTTTTTGTCGAACAGCGCATCGGCCTGCGCTTCGGCGTGCAGACGTTCTTCGCGTCGGCGCAGATAATTTTCGTAATCGCCGGGCCAACTGGTGATGTTGCCGCGATCCACTTCGACGATGCGTGTGGCGAGCCGACGCAGAAAACCGCGATCATGCGTGATGAACAGCAGACTGCCGCCGAAGCTACGCAGGAAATCCTCGAGCCATTCGATCGCAGCGATATCGAGATGGTTGGTCGGTTCGTCCAGCAACAGCAAGTCGGGCTGCACCACCAGCGCGCGCGCGAGCAGAACACGGCGCTTCATGCCGCCGGAAAGCGCGCTGAAATCAATATCTTCGGGCAGCGACAAACGCGACAAAACTTGGGTGACGCGCTGCTCCAGTGTCCAGCCGTGTTGCGCCTCGATCTTGGCCTGCACGTCGCCGAGTTCGTCGGCGTTGCCGTCGTGTTCGAGCTCGTGAATCAGATGGTGGTATTGCGCGAGCAACGCGCCGATATCGCCGAGCGCTTCGGCCACGACATCGAACACGCTGCCGCTCGCGTTCTGCGGCACTTCCTGCGCGAGCCGTGCGATACGCACGCCGGATTGCACACGCACTTCGCCATCGTCCGGTTTGATTTCCCCGGCGATGAGCTTCAGCAGCGTCGACTTGCCGGCGCCGTTGCGCCCGACCACGCAGACCCGTTCGTTCGGTTCGATGGACAGATTGATCTGCTTCAGCAGCAACGGGCCGCCAACGCTGTAGTCGAGATTTTGCAGGGTAACTAAAGGCATGCGATGACCGGATAAAAAGGGCGGGCGCGAGTGCGCGAACCTTCGTATTGTAATGCTTTGGCGATGACAGCACCGAATCCGGGTCGCAAGACGCGAATTCGAGAACACGCGAGGTGCGGAAAATTCACGCGCCCGGCATGATGGCGATATGTCGGTTTCCGCCCGCTTTTGATTACCCAATCAGCGACTTTGTGGAGAAAGCCGCAAAGTATATTTTGTCGCACCAGGCAGGAACGGTGTCGGTTTGCCCTGCATCCAGTCGGCATGACCGGCACCGAAGAACGGCGATAGCGGGTGGTCGCTCTGGCCGCCGGCCAGTTCGAGGTAACCTTGATCTTCATGACCGGGTTCGACTGCGAGCCGTTCCGACGCGCCGAAATCCGTGCCCTGCACGCGTGGCATGAACGAGTCGCCGGGCAAGCCCTCGCGTGGCATCGACAACCAGCGACCGATCAGCGGCAGTGCGTTTTTCAGCGGGTGATGGATGTCGCTCTGATTGAACTCACCCCAGCTGCGCGCGGCGATACCACCGGGTTGCTTGTCGAGATAATGCGCGACACGCGTAGCGCATTTCAGCAGCAGATCGTCCCAGCTCGCATACCCGGGCGGCAGCAGATGCGGCGGGCGCTGCGCGACGATCGCCTGCACCAGCGTTTCGGATTGGCCGATTTTTGGCAGCTTGAAGTCGGCGAACTTGGCACGCACTGCCGCGGCAAAACCATCGAGCACGGTATCGACCACTTCGCGACGAAAATCACGCACGAGGCGATAACTCACGGACGCGGTATCGGCGTGGCCGGACCAGTTCGCCAGTTGGGTTTTCATGGCAACCAGCGCGGGATCGTTGCCCGGATTGCCGAGGGTTTTTTCGAGCACTCCTTTCCATTGCGCCATGAAAAGTGCGCGATCGTCGAGCTGGATTTCGAGCATGTCGGCCGCAGTGAATTTTTCCTTGGCCTTGAGATCGTCGCGAATCTGGCTTGTGCGCGCGCCGAAATCGTAGCCGCTGTCGCCGATTAACTTCAGCCATTCGTCATCGACCACGCGCGAGTTCGCGGTCCACAAGCGATGCGAATTCGGATTGGCGATACGCGGATACAGATTCGGATCGAGCCAGCCGTTCCAGCCAGTGTTCGGCTGGCTCCAGTCCGACGGCAGCATCGGATCATAGTCGCCTGTGCGCTGCGGAATGCGTCCGGCGATCGACCACTCCAGGTTGCCGGCGCGATCGCCAACGATAATGTTCTGCGGCGGCATGCCACTGCGATTGGCGATGTCGACAATCTCGTCGGCAGTATCCGCCAGCTCCATTTTCATCTGCTCGAGATTGGCGCCGCCGGGTTGCGCTGCGATCCACGCAAGCGCGAGCGGGGTGCCATCCGCATCGGCACCAAGAATCGGCCCCCATCGCGTTTCGCGCACATCGAGTTTTTCATCGCTGCCACCGTGTACCTTGATAATCTCGGGAAAGGTCTTGATGCTGTCCCAGCCATCCGCAGTGTGATAGCGAGTCGGGTCGGCGGGATCGAGCGTGATGCGCACCCAGTCGGCCCAGTCGCCGTAGCTGTTGGTGAACGCCCACGCCACATGTCGGTTGCTGCCGACCACGATGCCCGGTGTGCCCGGAAGACTTACTCCGCTGATGTCGACATCCTCGCCGCGATGGCGCGGGTTCGGATAAGTCAGTCGCGCGCGAAACCACGATCCGGGGACGCGCAGGCCGAGATGCATGTCATTGGCGATCAGCGCGGCGCCGCTTTGCGTGAGTGCACCGGCGACGCCGAAGCTGTTGCTGCCGGGAATCGTATGCGGTTCGGCGGCATCCGCTGGAACACGCGACAGCGCCGGATCGAGTTTACGCAAATCCAGATCGCTAGCCGGGGGTACGGTCGGCGAACGCAGCGGCAAACCGAGCAGCGGCGCATCTGCCGCACCGCCCGAGGCACTCAAAAACTTGTAGACCGATGGTGGCAACGCCGCGTGGATTTTTGCGAATGCAAGCTCGCGCGTATTGCCGCCGTCGTTGAGGTCGAAATACATCGCGCCGATGATCAGCGCGGAATCCTCATCGCGCCAAGGCGCGGGCGTTTGTCCGAGCAATAGATATTCCCACGGCCGTGCGTCGAGTTGCGCGAGTCCGGCATTCACACCATCGCGATAACTTGCGAGCAGATCGTGTTCGGCCGGATCGGCCTTGGCGACGGCCTCCGCGAAACGTGCGCGCAGACGATGCGGACGACGCAGGCGATCGAGTGGCAGCGCCGCTGCGCCGACCAGTTCGGCGAGTTCACCCGCGGCACTGCGGCGCATCAGATCCATCTGGAAAAAACGTTCCTGCGCATGCACAAAACCGAGTGCGAATGACACATCGCGGCGATTCTGCGCACGCACCGTGGCGGTGCCGAGTGCATCGCGCTCAATCTGTGCCGGCGCCGACAAACCTGGCAGCTGCAGCTCGCCATCGAGGCGCGGCAGACTCCGGTGCAGCGTCAACCACAGAGCGAGCAGCGCGAGCAGAATCAGCACGACGAGGAGCAGCAGAATACGTTTGAGCAAGCGCATGACAAGCCTACCGGGAATCGACGAAAGCGGAATGGTAGCCGATGCTCGCCCGTTGCGGCTCATGTGGACTGCCGGAGTCTTTGCAATTTGTGTGAAGCAGTACGATTAATACTATTTAATCTTGGGTTATGCGCAGTGCTCCATGCGTTTTTCTTGAGACAGCGAACCGGGCGCACTGGATTATCACGGCGGCTATCGCACGCTGAAAGCCGCCGCACCGTGTCGGAATCGCGCCAGCAGTGCGATGTGAAGCGCCCCGCTTATCGCAAGCATCTGATCGAAGTCCAGGCCAGTCACCTGCACGATATCGCCGCCAGCATCGGTCGTGAAGTTCATCCCAAGCACAGGTACGATGTGCCGTTCAATGGTATTGCGGTGGGACTCAGCGCAAGCGAAGCGATCAAGATCGCGAGGCTGGCGGGCGTGGAAGATATCGACGCCGACAAGATCTATCCGCGCGATACGTTTCGTGGTCCCGCTTTGATCGGTGCACCGGCAATCTGAAACGCGCCACCGGGTGATGCGATCCATCGCGGCGCCGGCGTTACCATCGGTATTCTCGATAGCGGAACCAACACCGGACATCCATCGTTCACCGATGATGCAAGCTGTAGTTTTGGCCCGACCAACCACACGCCGACGACGACCAGCTTCGACCCGAATGCAATTGGCAGTGTTCCGGGCGACATGCTCGCTGCGTTCTGGCCAAGGCCACGCTCGCTAGGTTCGTGATGAACGAAACCCATCCAAACGTGCTCGCGGCGAATCCGGTCGGCGGCACGATCCATGTAAAAACACTGAATCTGGCCTCGGTGCGCAATGCCGCCGTCGTTGCCTCGCATGCGTGGACGCGCACCTTGCGCAACACCCTGCCGGTGCAGACCACGCGGACTGTCACGGTGCAAACACCAATTGGTTTGAACATCAGGGTCGTGCCCAATGCGTTCTCTTTCAACGGCACCGCGGATACCATTTTCACCAATAATTTCGAGCTGCCGGCGAAACAGGTGTTGACCATCACCGCGACGCCGACCGCCACATTCACGGCCATGACGTTTGTCAGGTGATCTTTACCGAGACCAACAACCAGGCAGCACCGATGCATATCACGGTCGCGATAAAGGGTCATCCGCAATACTGACGGCACTACGCCACGAATAAAAATCCCGGGCCACGCGCCCGGGATTTTTATGCACTATATCGGCGTATGACGATCGATATCCGCAACACGCCGAATCAATTGACCGGCGACTGCACGATCATCACCACCGGTTGCCGATCCGCGATCACGGTCATCGGCAGGTTTTCTTTGCGCAGTTCGGTATAGATGTCTGGACGGATAAACGCCAATGCGCCCGGATGCGCGCGCCAGGCCGCGACAAATCCGTCGAGTTCGGCGATCGTCAACTCAGGTTGCCAGGCCATGCCGGCGACCAGATCGGTCGGCGTGCCGTAGGCGACCGTCACGAGGCGTTGCAGATAGAACGGCAGGCCGCGGAAATAGAATTTCACCGAGTACACCGGTGTATCGGCCTTGAGGTAGGGTGCGGCGAGCGCGGCCATCGAGTCGGCCGAATTGGCCGGTTCGAGTTGCTGGAAGCCGATCATCAATCCTTGCGTGCAGATCAGTCCGCCGAATGCCACGGCGGCGATACCCGTGACAAATTTTTGCTGACGGCATAACCACATTCCGAGCCAGCTCGCGAGGCTCAGCAAGGCGACGGCGATAGCGGCGATCTGCACAAATACGAGGTTCGCCGTACGTGGTTCGTGCAGCGGCAACAGGCCGGGGAAAAATCCTAGAACGAGGAAGGCGAGCGTAGCGACGAGCGCGATCGGCAACAGTCGGCACATCAGTGCGCGGCTGGTCATGCGCGCTGCGGCGATGCCGATCAGCAATGCCAGCGCCGGAAACAGCGGCAGGATGTACAACGCAAGTTTGGAACTCGAAATCGAGAAGAACAGCAGAAACGTTCCGCACCACAACAGCAGCAAACGGCTCGATTGGAACAGGCCGGACTGCTTGTCCATGCCGCGACGCAATGCCGCCGGCAGGAACAACGACCACGGCATCGCGCCGAACACAATCACCGGTAGAAAAAACCACCACGGCTGGAATCGATCGTGGGTCTTCGACAAGAAACGTTCGAGGTGTTCGTGGATAAAAAAGAAACTGTAGAAGTTGCTGTCGGCGCGACCGATCGCGATAAACCACGGCAGGCAAATGACCAGCAGAATGATCAGGCCCGAAACCAAATTCAGCCGGCGCAGCAATCCCCAGTCGCGCTGCCACAGCAGGTAGAAAAAAAGAATGGCGCCGGGCAGCACGATCGCGATCACACCCTTGGTCATCACCGCCAGCGCCATCGCCAGCCATGTCAGCCACATCCAGCGTCGGCAGATGGCGGTATCCGCGGCGTGATGTTGTGCGATCAGGAAGGCGCCGAGCAACAGACTCAAAAACGCGGTCAAGCCCATGTCCAGCGAATTGACATGACTACCGATCACGCAGAGAAAACTGCTGCCGAGCACCAGCGCCGCGATGAGGCCTTCGCGCTGTCCGAACACGCGCATTCCGGCGTAGCCAATGGCGACGACGCTGATGAGCCCGGCCAGCATCGTCCACAAGCGTGCGGTCCAGTTGTGCACACCGAACGCCTCGAACGCGACCGCCGTCACCCAATAATGCAGCACCGGTTTGTCATAGAATTTGAAGCCGTTGGTGCGCGGCACGATCCAGTCGCCGGAGGCCACCATCTCGCGCGCGACCTCCGCGTAACGACCTTCGTCCGGCTCGGTTAGCGAGCGATATTCGGCACCGGCGAACCACGCGACCAGCACGGCGACGATCGCGAAAATCAATCCGAGCAGCGCGCGTCTGCTGGTCGGCAATAATGGATTTGTGATGTGCGCGGATTCGAGCGAGTCCGTCGGCGCCTGATTCATTGGATTTTGCCTTGATGTTTTCGCGCTGGTATGGCGGGGCGTTTTCGACCGACTTGTCGACATCGAATATGCATCGTTGACTCGATGCCACGCCGGCATTATCGGCGATACAAGCTAACGTGCGTTAGTCATCAATACGCGCGAAGTTCGATTGATGCTACGCGTCTGACTACCGCGCGGCTTGTGGATTCGCGTTATAAAAAAGCGCCATCGCAATACGATGACGCTCCACGCCATCCAGCAGAAGTCGCAGTTTTATTCGGCGTCTAGTCGTCGTTGCCGAGCCAGCGATACACGACGCCGGCGATCAAGGCGCCGATGATCGGTGCGACCCAGAACAGCCAGAGTTGATCGAGCGCCCAGCCGCCGGCGAACAAGGCCGGGCCGGTACTGCGCGCAGGATTCACCGATGTGTTCGTCACCGGAATGCTGATGAGATGGATCAGGGTCAGCGATAGGCCGATGGCGAGGCCGGCAAAACCGGCGGGCGCGCGCTTGTCGGTGCTGCCGAGGATCACCAACAGAAAAAATGCCGTCAGCACGATTTCGCAGGTCAACGCCGCGGTGAGTTCATAACCGCCGGGCGAATGCGCGCCATAACCATTGGAGGGGAATCCGGCATGGACATCAAAACCGGCCTTGCCCGAGGCAATCAGATACAACAGACCCGCGCCGAAAATCGCACCCGCGACTTGGGCCACGACGTAGGGCAGGATATCGCCGACAGGAATGCGTCCACCCGCCCACAATCCGATCGTCACTGCCGGATTCAAGTGGCAGCCGGAAATATGGCCGATCGCATATGCCATCGTCACCACGGTCAAGCCGAATGCAAGTGCCACGCCTGCAAAGCCGATGCCGAGAGCCGGAAACGCGGCGGCCAGCACCGCACTGCCGCAACCGCCCAGCACGAGCCACGCCGTTCCGAGAAATTCCGCCGATGCCCGTTTTGCCAGATTCATGTCATCCCTCCCGATCTCACCGGCCGATCGCCGGCAGCGCCGAGGGTAGCCCGCTTTGCGCGGAATGTCTGCGCGGCATGCCGGCGTTCACCAAAATGAATACACATGGCACTATGCTGATAGTTGCATGGAACAAGCAGGGGTGTGTTGCATGAATAACGAGTCGCCATCGATGCCCGCGCCGGTGCCGGAAGCCACGGTCGCGCTGCTGCGGCGCATTCGGAGTGGCGAGGCGGGTGCGCGCGAGGATTTGTTCCGCCGTTACCTGCCATTGTTGCGGCGCTGGGCGCATGGACGCCTGCCTGCCAGCGCGCGCGATCTTTCGGATACCGACGATATTGTTCAGGTTACCCTCGTTCGAGCGTTAAACCATCTGAACGATTTCGATTCGCAGCATCCGGGCGCGTTTCTCGCATATCTGCGCCAGATCCTGTTGAACCAGGTGCGCGATGAACTGCGTCGTCGCCAGCGTCGCCCCGAGTTCGGTGAACTCGATGCGGAAATGGCGGACGCGGAGTTACCGACCTTGCTCGAACAGATGCTCGGCCACGAACGTTTGCGCGCCTATGAAAACGCGCTGGCGGAACTGCCGAAACGCCAGCAGGGTTTGATCGTGATGCGGCTCGAACTCGGTCTCAGTTATCCGGAGATTGCCGTCGAAACCGGCGGTACCACGGATGCGGTGCGGGTGATGGTTTCCCGCGCCATCGTGCAACTGGCAAAAGGCTTGAACGATGACCCCACAGGAACTTGAACTGGAACGCGTGGCCACCTGCATCGCCGACGACGAGCCGGTGAACTGGCGGCAACTCGATCCGGGCGCACAACGTGACGTGGCGCAGACGCTTTTCGGATTGCGCGAACTCGAACAACTGGCGCAGGGTTTTCGGCGCGTCAGCATCAGTGCCAGCAATCATCATCACAGCAATCGGCACGGCAAGTTCCGGTTTGGTCAACTCGAAGCGCTGGAGCAGATAGGCGAAGGCGCGCAGGGGGAGGTCTGGCGTGCCTACGATGCGCTGCTCGATCAGTGCGTCGCGCTGAAGTTGCGCAAGATCGAATCGGGCGAACTCGCGCATCAATTTCTCGACGAAGCGCGCCGCCTCGCGCGAGTACGTCACGCGAATATCGTCAGCGTCTACGGCGCGGCAACCCACGATGGCCGTACCGGCATCTGGACCGAGCTGGTCACCGGCAAGTCACTTGCAAGCGTGTTCGCCGAGCAAGGACCGCTGCCGGCCGAGGAAGTGCGTGCGATCGGCATCGATCTGTGTCACGCCCTCGCGGTCGTGCATCGGCATGGTTTGGTACACGGTGACATCAAGCCGGACAACGTCATGCGTGATCACGGCGGACGCATCGTGCTGATGGATTTCGGCGCCGCGCGCGAGTTCATCAATAGTGCAGATGCGACCGTTCTTGGCACGCCAAATTATCTCGCACCGGAAGTGCTGCACGGCGCCATGCCGACGCCGGCCAGCGATATGTATGCGCTTGGTGTCTTGTTGTTCCGGCTCGCAACCGGCGCGTATCCCGATGCCGCGCTCGACGCGGAAAAATTATCGCCGCAACAGCAATCGGTGGCTCGAAAAAAAATTAGCGAACTCGCGCCGAAAATGCCCGTCGATTTTTCGCGCGCCATCGGACGTGCACTGGATCCCGATCCACGGCGTCGTCCGGCCAGCGCGCTGGCATTTGCTGCGGTAGTCGCGCCGGTAATACGACCGGCACATCGTGTCCGCAATTCGAGCTTGCTGGCGCTGGCGGCGACGCTGCTGGTCGCCATCGTATTTGGTTTGATCCGACAACAAGCCGCGCCGCCGCTGACGTGGAATGCGGCGGTCGGTTTCCAGCGTATCGATGCTGCCGGCAGTACACCGCTGAACGAAGGTACGAGCCTGATGTTGGGCGACAAACTCATGCTCAAATTCGAGAGCAACCAGCCCGCCTACGTTTATGTTTTCAACGATGATGGCAGTGGTCAGGCCGCGGTATTGTTTCCGTTGGTCGGCCTCGCAGCGAGTAATCCGCTCAGCGCAAATACGGCGTATCAGTTGCCCGGAAAATCCGGCGCGACCAATCTCTCGTGGCAAGTCAGTAGCGGTGCCACACGCGAGGAATTCATCGTACTCGCCGCCGATACGCCACAGCCCGAGCTCGAACGCGCCATTGCCGAATGGCAACACGCGGCTACTTCGGCGGAAGTGGTGTCGCGCGGCGCAATCCGTTTGGCTCCAGCGCCGAACGATACGGAAATCGCCAGCACATCGTTGCGTGTCATGCTCGAAAAAATCGATGCCAATAACACTCCCCATCTGCGTCGCTGGCGTTTTGTATTTCCACACGTATCGCCCTGACTTGCGCTGAACATTCGATCTCAAGGTACCCCGCGTCGCTCGTGATCCGGGCCGAATTTGCGCTGGTGAAGGTTGATCCGACGAATCGGGCAGAATGCGTTTTACAATGGCAGCCACGGCGTGTCTGCCGTGGCAGGCTTGATATGCGATATCGCATCGGGGGCAGGGGTGGATAAAGTCTTTCGCGGCTGGCTGGCTTGGGTTTTGGCAATGCTACTGCTGCTGTTGGTGCAATCCGCCAGCGCGTTGGTGCCGACGGTGGAGTTGCGCCTGGATGATGTCTATCGCGCCCTGGGTGAAGGCGACGCGGCGCGGGCGCAGAGCCTGAGTGCGGCACTCATGCAGCAGGTCGGCGATGCCGATCAGCAGCGGGCCACCGTGTTGCAGGCGCGCCTGGATGTGCTCAGGGAGTATGGCAAACTCGATGGCGCGGACGCACAAACCGTGCAGGCCGTGATCCGGAAATTTTCTCAACAGGATGCGCACGGGCGTGGCCTGGCGCTGCGCCAGAAGATCTATCAGATGCTGGCCGGCAAGGACGTTCAGGCGGCGCTGGATATTGCGCAGGCGCCGGCCGCGCTCGCCGCACATCAATCTCAGGAAGACCTGGCCGAGCTGCATTATGTGCAGGCACAGGCCGCCACCGTCCTGAGTGGTCAGCTGGATCGGTCGCGCGAGCTGGCACGCGTCGCGCTGAGAGATTGGCAAGCGCTACCAGGTCTGCGTGCGCGCTGGCACGAGGTGCATATGTACGCGGTGATCGCCACGGTGTATTCGCATACCGGCAGCAAGAGTGAATCGCTGGCGCAGTTTGATATTGCTTCGAATCTGGCAATCCGGTTTTTTGGTGCGGATAGCAAGTTGCGCATTGTCATCGACATGCCGCGTGCTGGCGTATTGTCCGATCTGGGTCGTTACCACGATGCCATCATCGTGCGCGAGGCATTGCTGCTGACGGCACGACATCGCTATGGCGACAACAGCCCGGAAGCGGCGAAGGCCGAAGGCATGGTCGGTGCGGGCTTGCAGGAGATTGGCGATTATGCTGCCGCGCGCGATCATTATTCGCGTGCCGAAACATTGCTGACGACACTGACCGACGTGCCGGTGTACGAGCGTGGCGTGTTCGCGGTCAACTATGCCAATCTGCTGCAGGAGATGGGTGAGGAGACCGCCGCGCTGGCACATTACCATCTGGCGCTGCAGGCGTTCGAGGGCGAAAAAACCGCACATGTGCGCGCGGTCGTGTTCGCCAATATGGGCAACACCGAGTTTCGTCTGCAACATTACGAGGATGCCATTGCCGATTTTCAGCAGGCGCTGGCGTTACGCGAGCAAGCCGACGGCCGCGACAACCCGGGTCTGAGTTTTGCGCTGGAAGGTCTTGGTGATTCCGCACTGGCACTCAAGCGCTACGCCGAAGCCGAGCCGTATTTTCGCCGCGGACTGCTGCTGCGCGGACGCGCCCTGCCGGTCAACCATCCGACCACGGCGGCATTGAGTTTTGGCCTTGCGCTGGCGTTGTGGGGGCAAGGCAATATCGATGAGGCATTCCATTACGCCCGGCTCACTGCCGAAGGGCAGCAGTCGTTGCAGGCGAGTTTTGTCGCCGATTTTTCCGAACGACAGAGTGTGGCGTATCGCGATCTGCTGGTGCCCGCAACCGCGCTCACGGTATCGCTTGCAGCCAGGCGTGGCGATAGCGAAAGCATCGCCACGGCATGGCATCTGGTGATGGTCGAGCGCGGTCTGGTGGCGCGTTCGCAGGCACTGCGATTGGCCGCAGCACGCGCCCTGCATGATCCCGCTTTGGCGCAGGCCTGGGCGGTATGGCAAAACGCCAACAGTGCATTGGCACAAGCCTGGTTGCAGACCAGGATCAGTAGCGAAAGTCTGACAATCCTGCGTCAGCAAATCGAAACCGCCGAGCGCGCGTTGTGGGACAAGGCCGGACATCATCCACTGGCGGACGTGATGACCACGCCGGCGATTGCCGAGCTCGCGCACGCGTTGCCTGTCGATGGATTGCTGCTCGCGTTTACCGAAGGTGTGAGCGATGATCCGGGCCGCATTCTGGTGGCAGGCAGCAAGTCGGTGCCGGAGGATTGGTATGGGTTTTCGCTATCGGCCAATGCGCAACCACAACTGCGCCGTATCGGCGCAATCGAGGTATTGTCAGCACAGACGCGGGCTTGGTACGCGGCGTTGCGCAATCCCGCATCCGATATCGCGACATTGCATCGCAACGGCCTGGCGCTGCGACAGCAGTTGCTTGATCCGTTCATCGGCGCCGATCCGCAGCGCAGCATATTCGTGGTTCCTGAAGGCGAACTGTTCCGCGTCAGCTTTGCCGCATTGCCCGGAAAAGCGAGCGCCTACTTGATCGAAACTGGCACACGAGTTCACACGCTTGCGCACGAAAGCGATCTGGTTTTACCGGCGAGTACCACCACCGCAATCACCACCTTGCTGGCCGGCGCACCGAATTTTCCAGTGGCAACTCCATTGACGGGTGCCAGCAAACGCCAGCTTTGTCTGCGCGCCGCGAATCCGGGTTTTGCGGCCATTCCCAACGCGGCGCGCGAGCTGGGTGATTTGCAGAAATTATTGTCCGGTTCCGATCCGCAACCGCACATCCAGTTCATCGCAGGTGCCGCCGCGACCAAGGAAAACGTACTCGCCGCATTGCCGAACGCCAGCGTGATCCACCTCGCCACGCACGGTTTCAGTCTGGATGAAAGCTGCAGCGAAGATCATTCGACGCGGGGTGTCAGCCTGGTCGGTTCGGCAGCGTCGGATCCAACCAGCGGGCCGAATGGATCGAGCTTGTCCGGGCTGGCTTTCAGCGGTGCGAGTCTGAGCGAAGGACACCGTCCGATCGGTGTGCTCAGTGCCGGCGAACTTGGCACGCTGGATCTTTCACAGGTCCAGTGGATCGCATTGTCGGCGTGCGATTCGGGCCTCGGGCCGATCAGCCGCAACGAAGGTGTGTTCGGCATGCGCCGTGCGTTGCGACTGGCGGGCGCCCGCACGGTCGTGATGAGTTTGTGGCAAGTAGATGATGCGTCCACCGCCGATTTGATGCAGGCACTTTATCGCGCGCGTTTTATCGAGCATCACAATGTGCCGACGGCGATGGCGAACGCGATGCAGACAATATTGGCGGCACGTCGTGCAGCGAATTTATCCGACCATCCGTTCTACTGGGCCGCCTTCATCGACGAAGGCGGCTGGCGCTGAGCGCCGCCATAACTGCATGACAGTTGCGGCGATTCAGTGACTTTCGAAATCGTCGCGAAAAATCAACTCGTTCAGCGTTTCTTTGGCCGCCTCGCCGGACTCGGAAGTATCACCGCCGATTGTCGTGGCGGTGCCACTGATCTCGCCGGTTGACGGATACGCGTTCGCTGGGAGTTTCACCCAGAAATGCACGTGGCCGACGGCATCGGTCATTCCACTGCTGCCGCGCCCCGAGAAATACGTGGCGTTGCCGCGTGCCGAGCAACACGGTGCCCAGTAGAAATCGAGACGAAAAACATCATTCGCTGTGCTGTCGAGGACGCCTTCGACCCACTCCCCGGTCGCACTGCGGTATACATTCAGGACCACCGGATAATTCTGCAGGTTGTTCGGCCCTGTATCCGCGTCGCCGGCATCGTTCGGTGTCGCTCCGGCGCTACCCAGATCAATGGGCGGTCCGCCGGATGAGCTGTATATCTGGTGGTTGGCAAGAATGCGATTGGCAACACCTGCGTTGGGTGTGGCCCACACCGCAGCACCGTCGGAATAGATGTAATTGCCGCCGATAATCGAACTCTGATCCGAACCGATAATATTGCTCGCGGCACCGAAAGTGAGCTGCACACCCTGTGCACCGTTGGATGCGTTTATGCCATTCGCGGTGGTGCCGATATTGTTGTCCTGAACCACATTGCCGCTGCTGCCGGAGCCGGCAATCAAGATGCCTTGCGTGGTGTTGTCGGAACTGATGTTGCTCTCGATCGTATTGTTCGGCGAGTTGAATAAATACACGCCAAGATTATTGCCGTTGGCGCTTGCTCCGTCCGCACCGATGCCGATCAGATTCTCGATCACCTAATTGCCGCCTGCGCTCGCATCGATGGACACGCCGACACCGCTGTTGCCAACGATCATGTTCACCAATGCGGGATTGCCGGAACCACCGACCACGGAATTCGACGCTGTTCCACCAATACGCACGCCGTCGTTGTTCTGTGCGAGAAATGCGACTCCGCCGATCTGGTTGCCGCTAACTACATTGCCGGTGCCGGATTCCAGCTTTATCGCCGCATCGGTAAACCCGGAAAAACCCAAGCCACGCACCGTCAGCCGACCGCTACCGCTGGTATGAAATGCCGATGCCAGCGCTCCGCCGCCGTTCAAATAAACACACAGCGTCGCATTGAATTCGCCGAAAAAAGTATTGCTCGCCGATCCGCTCTGGCTGTAACCATCGATCGTCACATCGGTGGTGATGTCGGGCAGCGCTGGCGTGCTCAGATTGAGTATCGTGGGGCAGCCGGAACTGAGGCCGAACGTGATGCTGGACAAATTCGAACCGGCATTCGCCTGCTTGATCGCCCAGCGCAGTGAGCCGACGGTCGGCGATGTATTGTTGCCGTTGTCGGAGACAAGACTCGCAACAAAGGTGTCGGCCCGAGCCGATGCGATTGCGCTCAAGGCGAGAATCGCGGCGAGTAATCGAGACAAGGGCAGCATCATGGGTTTTCGTCCGCTGGTTTGAGTTCCTTGCCGGACTAATGCTGTGCGGTGCTCCAACCGAACGCGATATCGCGCAGGAAATTCTTGTCAGCGTATCCAGACGAATGACGCACGCGATCTCGCATCGCAGCGCATCGGATTAAAGTTCGAGTGAGCCGAAAATCTCGCAGCTGGGAATGTTCGGTTTGCGATTCAGGCGTCGTTGCTACATGCATCGTACATCTGTGCATGCGCTGGAACGATGTCAATGAAACGAGTGGCCTGGTTGGTAGTTTGCAGTATCGGTTTGGGTTTGGTGTCGCCGCGACCGGCACAAGCGATTGCCCCGATCTGTGTCCATCACAACGACAGTGCCGGCCTGGCGAGTGCGCTGGCAAGTGCGGCGAGTAGCGGCCTGAGCGCGACCATCGAAGTCGAGCAGGGTACGTACGTGGTACCGCCGACCGGCTGGGCCTATCAATTCTCGCCGCGTCAGGACATTGCGTTGCTGGGTGGTTATGTGCAGGGCTCGAACTGCCAGCAACGCCATATCACCGCGAGCCCAAACACGCCGAGCACGAACACGATTCTGGATGGCCAATCGCAGAATGGCGCGATCATCGCGCTGGGGCTTCAATTGGCCAACCCGGCTAACCTGTCATACGGTACTTTAACCGTCGAGGGATTCGAAATCCGCAATCTGCAGACCACCGGCAACGGTCCGGGTGCGACGGGATTATTCGTCACGTGGGATGTTTTTAACGGTTTTACCGGCGGCATCGTGTTCCGCTACAACTGGGTGCACAACGTCATTTCATCGGGCACCATCGTCGAGTTGCACAGCGCCGGGCCGATGGCGTTCGATAACAATCTGCTCGATCAGAACGTCGGCACGCATACCGCCTATCTACTGTCCGCGCAGTACAACAATGCGCCGTGGCGCGTCGTCAACAATACCATCGCCAATAATACCGGCGAGGGGCTTGCGCTCAATCAGTCCGGCAGCTACGTGCAGTTATTCAACAATATCCTCTATGCCAATTCGTCGTTCGATCTCGACGCCATCGGTACCTATGTCGAACTGCACGCGGATACCTACCTCAACTCCATCACGTCCGGTGGTGGCAATATCAGCAATCACGGCTACGTATTTGTCGGCACTAATCCCGGTTACAACACGACCACGTTTCACCTGACCAGCGCATCGGGTTCGATCAATTCCGGGGCGGCCTATGCGGGCGTGCTACCGGGGCAGGATCTTGATGGCAATGCGCGCTGGGTCGGCAGCAATCCCGATCGTGGTGCGTTCGAGAGTAACGTCTTGGATCAGGCCTACTGGCTGGTCACGAGTGCAGCGGACAGCAGTCATGCCAGCGACAGCACGGTGAACTGCAATCCGGGTTCGAGCAAATGTACCTTGCGCGAAGCAATCACTCGCGCGAATGCGACCGGGCCATCGCTGATTGCGTTTCATCTCACCGGCAGTTGCGGGCCACAAGTGATACTGCTCGGTTCGCCATTGCCTGATATCAACAATGCGATCGCGATCGACGGTTTCAGCCAGCCTGGGGCGGTGATGAACACGCTCGCGTTCGACAGCGGTGGTGGACTCAATGCCACCTTGTGCATCGTCATCGAAGGCATCATCGCGAACAATGTGTCCTCGGCATTGATCGCGGCCCCGACCGATTTCGGTGCACAGCTGGACGTGCGTGGCGTGATGTTCGAGGGTTTCACCGGGCCGGCGGTGTCGCTTTCGGCCAACTCCTACCACTGGGTTCACGGTAATGCGTTTGGTATCGAGACCGACGCCAATCCGTTCGTGTTCAGCAACGCGGCGGGAGTGCTGTTTGGCGGCGGCGCGACTTTCAGTACGGTAGGCGGCAACGCTCCGGCTGATAGCAATGTGTTTGGCCGCATGAACGATGCGAGCAAGGCCGCGATCACGTTGAGCTCATCCAACAACGGTCATTTCGGCCACAGCGTGGTCGGCAATCTGGTCGGTGTCGACGGCGGTTACACGGCCTATCCGAATCAGGGCGCCGGCTTGCGCGTGCAGAATTCCAGTTACCACGAAATCCGCAAGAACGCCTTCGTCGCCAACGCGCTGGACGGCATCAGCCTG
Organism: Pseudolysobacter sp.; assembly: GCA_043759455.1. Classification (GTDB taxonomy): domain Bacteria; phylum Pseudomonadota; class Gammaproteobacteria; order Xanthomonadales; family Rhodanobacteraceae; genus Pseudolysobacter. Next base: position 1,391 of record JAYVLO010000099.1, on the reverse strand, counting down.
ATCGCCGCGAATTCGAACTGGCTGCATGACAACAGCATCGGCGCATTGCCGCAGCAGGGCGTTTTATATGCGTCGACCTTGAGTAACGGCGGCAGCGGAATCGCGCTATTAAACGGTGCCGCAAACAACGCGATTGGCGCTTTCGACAAGACCGCGTATCAGATCGGTTACAGCAACACGATCCAGAACAACAAAGGGCCGGGCGTGTGGATCAGGACCGGTGCCGGTGCCGGCAATTCGGTGCTCAGCAACCACATCGGTGCCAACGGCCCCAACGGCAGTGCCGGCGGCGATTTTGCGATTGACGTCGGGACGCTCGGCACGGCTGCCGGACCGAATTCGGATTCGGTGGATATCTTGCAGAGCTACATGCTCGGCCTGCAGACGTTGATGCTGAATTTTATCGTCGCCGGCAATGGTGGTGATGCGTATCGCGTCGATTTCTACCTCAACAATGACACTGGCTGCGATGCCGGCGGTTACGGGCCCGCCGAACGGCCGATCCAGACCTATGCCTTCACGATGCCCGGTACAGGTACGCAGTTCCAGGGTGTCAGCGTGCAGTTGCCGGCATTCGGCGTGAATCAGTCGCCGTCGTATTTCACTGCCGCCGCGACCAATCTCACCAGCGGCACCACCTCGCAAATCAGCAACTGCGCGCTACTGAAAAATGACCGGCTTTTTATCGATGGTTTCGAGTTGCAACCGATCTCGGCGGGATGAGCGTTAAGCGCAGCCTCGTGCCAAAGCGACGCTGAGGTCCGCCGCATCGACGATCGGATTTCCAGAAATTGTTTTTGCGGCTGCGCGGTGCTTCGGGACAGATTCTCCGAACCACCACGCCGTCGAGCGGAACAGCTGCAACGTCTATTGACGGGACACAGGCCGGTACGCCGACGACCGATGGCGATGAAGCAGCGCACGGGTACATCGGTCGTCTCGATGGCAGCGGTCCGCGTCTGCTACTGCACTGCGCAGCAAGCAACGGCAGCGACAAGGTTACGGCGCAATTCAAGGGCTGGCCCGATCCGCATGGTTTTGATCTTGCGATCGAGATTCATGCCGCACGCAGCAAACTGGTGCAGCAAATCGCCGTGCGCATCACGCAAAATGCCGCCGGCTGGAACATTGCCGCGACCAATCCCGAGCCACTGGAAACCATGGGATTTATCGGTGTGGCGGCAGCCTCGCTTAGACCGTAATAGTTCGATTTCTGTGCATGATCAGCAACGCTCGATGGCAATCGTGAGTTAACCGATTTTAATGTCGCTGCGTTCCAGTGACCTTGCCCCCGCTACACGTATCCCTTGCTGAGTGTTTCAATAGCAGCAAGGAGAACGACAATGGCAAAGAGTACGAGAGCGCGTTACACGCAGGAATTCAAGTTTGAA
>JAYVLO010000098.1:0-2055 GCA_043759455.1 Pseudolysobacter sp. | reverse complement strand
TCTTCCTGCTTCAGGTAGACGCGTCCGTCGGCCGTGCTTTCGCCGACCTTGATGCCGAGTTTCTTCTCGCAATGGCGCAGGATGTTTTCGCCGCCGTTGAGCCAGCAAGAAATATTCGTACAGACCGCGATGTAGTTGCGTCCGACCGGCTTGGTTTCGAGCATCGAATAAAACGATGCGACTTCGTAAGCCCAGACCGGAGGCAGATCGAGATACTTGGCGACACCGGCGATGAGTTCGTCGCTGAGCCAGCCGTGATTCTGTTCCTGCGCGGCGAACAACGCCTGGATCACCGCCGAGCGTTTGCGGTCCGGCGGGAACTTGGCGACCCAATGATCGATGTGCGCGCGCGTTTCCGCGCTGAGCACGACGGTCGGGTCAATATTCTTGACGGCGGCAAAATTGCCGGTGGCTTTCATCGGTCGATTTCTCCGAACACCACGTCGAAGGTACCAATCATGGCAACAACGTCGGGCAACATGTGACCGCGCACGAGTTCGTCCATCGCCGAAAGATGGGCAAATCCCGGAGCGCGCAATTTGCAGCGGAACGGCTTGTTCGCGCCATCCGAAATGATGTAGGCGCCAAACTCGCCTTTCGGCGCCTCGACCGCGTTGTAGGTTTCGCCCTCGGGCACGCAATACCCTTCGGTGAAAAGTTTGAAATGGTGGATCAACGCTTCCATGTCGTCTTTCATTTCTTCGCGACGCGGCGGCGCCACCTTGAAGTTGCGCAACATCACTTCGCCCGGATTGGCCTTGAGCCACTGCACGCACTGCTTGATGATGCGATTCGACTGGCGCATTTCTTCCACGCGTACGAGGTAACGATCGTAGCAATCCCCCTGCACGCCGACCGGAATATCGAAATCCATATCGGCATACGCCGCGTACGGTTGTTTCTTGCGCAGATCCCACTCGATGCCGGAGCCGCGCAACATCGGCCCGCTCATGCCCCAGGCCAGTGCTTTTTCCGGCGACACCACACCGATGCCGACGGTGCGCTGTTTCCAGATACGATTGTCGGTCAGCAAGGTTTCGTATTCGTCGACGCGATGCGGAAAATCGTTGGTGAACGATTCGAGGAAATCGAGCATCGAACCTTCGCGCCAGCCGTTCAAGCGCTTGAGGTCCGCGCCCTTATGCCAGCGCGATTCCTTGTACTGCGGCATCTGCGCAGGCAGGTCGCGATACACGCCACCGGGGCGATAGTAGGTCGCGTGCATGCGCGCGCCCGAAACCGCCTCGTAGCAATCCATCAGTTCTTCGCGCTCGCGAAACGCGTATAAAAACACCGCCATCGCACCGAGGTCCAGCGCGTTCGAGCCGATCCACATCAGGTGATTGAGGATGCGCGTGATCTCGTCGAACATGGTGCGAATGTATTGCGCGCGGATCGGTGCACGGATGCCGAGCAGCTTCTCGATCGCGCCGACGTAAGCGTGTTCGTTGCACATCATCGAGACGTAATCGAGCCGATCCATGTAACCGATCGACTGGTTGTACGGCTTCGATTCGGCGAGCTTTTCCGTGCCACGATGCAGCAGGCCGATATGCGGATCGGCGCGCATCACGGTTTCGCCATCAAGCTCCAGCACGAGGCGCAAAACGCCGTGCGCGGCCGGATGCTGCGGGCCGAAGTTGATCGTATAGTTGCGGATTTCCTGCATGATTATTTCCCCGCCGCCGTCGCGGCTTTTGCTGCATTGGCCGCAGTCTGCTCAACTTGCGCTTGCTCGTAACGCGAATCGTGGCGAATCGTGCGCGGCACGCCGACTCTGGGTTCGATTGAAACCGGTTCGTAGATTACGCGGCCTTTCTCGGCATCGAAGCGCACTTCCACATTGCCGGTGAGCGGGAAATCCTTGCGGAACGGATGACCGACAAAACCGTAGTCGGTGAGGATACGGCGCAGATCGGGATGACCTTCGAAGATGATGCCAAACAGGTCGAACGCCTCGCGCTCGAACCAGTTTGCAATCGGCCAGATGCCGGTCAACGACGGCACCACCGGCAATGCGTCATCCGCGGCAAAGCAGCGCAGGCGCAAACGCCG
>JAYVLO010000097.1:0-26566 GCA_043759455.1 Pseudolysobacter sp. | reverse complement strand
ACCAAACCCAAAGCGTGTGTGAAGAGTTGTTCCATCCCTCAAGACTGCCGCGCAGACTTGCATCATGCAAGAGCTATCCACACGAATCGCGATTGATCCTGGAATTGTCACCGCCGAAACAGCCGCTCTGCGTCCCCCATAGATCCATCGGGAAAGACACGCACCAACTTCTCACGCACGTGCCGACAAAGCCTCAATATGACTACGGCACGATGCAGCTTCGCGTCACGCTTGAATGGATAGCCTGTGCGCGACGTACTGATTGAGGCTTACGCCCTCTGCTTTCGCGCGTCGAGCAAGACGGGCATGCAGCGTTTTGGGAACGCGGACAATAAACTTCCCGCTGTACTCCGACACGGGTTCGACCTGTGATGCTGGCGGAATCGCGTGGCCTGCAGCCTTCGCTGCACTAAGCCATGCCGTTATTGCATCACGCGCCTCGCGAGCAGCGTCAGTTTCAGTCGCGCCCCATGCCGAGCATCCGACCAAATCCGGCACCACGGCGATAAACCCCTGGTCCTCGTCCGACCAGAAAATTTCGAGTGGGTAATGGTTCATAGCGTGTCTCCATATTTTTCGATCATGCTTACAAGCTGACGTGCCTGATAGGGCGGAATTGACCCATTGCGATTTTGAAAATTCAGCAAATGAGGCTCGCCAGCGCGAGCGAATGCCTGATGTGATCCAGCGCCACCCTTGTGTACGAAGCCCAATATTTCTGCTGCCTTGCACGCATCTGAAAAACGAACGTCGCGCGGATTTGCGGCAATGGCGTGCAGCAATTTGGCTTTCGCATTCATGCAAAAATGATACTGCATGTAGTATCATTGTCAAGTATGCTGCCAGCTACAGACGCATGACTCGTGTTGTCGATTTAATCGACGAACTCCAATCGCCACCGGCTTTGATCGCCGGTTTCTCGCGATTTCGATCCGTCAAAATCCGGCGCGATTACAACTCGAAACCGTTCGCGAAAATCCCGTCGCCGTGCTGATAAGCCCCGAGATCGATCTTGTTCGCGAACGTGCGCGAGTGGCCTTCGATATCCTGCGCGGGCAATCCGCCTGGCACCGATAACAGACCGATATCGAGCAAGGGCGACGTGGTCTGCAGGTGGTAATCACCGGCGCCGACAAACTGCGGATCGATGCCGATGACATTGCCGCTGCTGCTGGCGGCGACCAGGCCGCTCAGGGCGGTGTAATCGTTGTTGAACAATTGCGCCGTGTTCACGCCGATATAAAAATCGTAGGCGCCGGTATTGGCGTAACTGATGTTGTTGACGAGGTAAGCACCGATCGTTCCGCCCGAGTTGATCGAGCTGGTTGGTGGTCCGGTGCTCGTAGGGGCGCCGGTGTTGGTGTTGCCGGTCATGGTGTTGTTACTGACATAAACCACGGAATCCTGACCCAGCGATATCGCCCACGCCGCCGCGTTGGGCGCGGTATTGCCGACGAACAGATTGTTGTCGAAATGCAGCGTGCCTTTGCCGTATACGGTGAGCCCGCCGCTGGCGTAGGTCGTGGCATTGTTGCGCACGATATTGTCGTCGAGCGTAACGACGGCATTGGGATTGGTGGACGGTTGCGGTGGCGCGAGATAAATCTGCGCGCCGCCGCCGGCAGAGCCGTTGTGCAAGCCGTTCTGGATAGTGATGTGGGTCAGCGAAAATATCCCGTTGGTCTGCACCGACAACACTTGCGTCACACCGCCGCCATCGAGCTGGGTAGCGCCCGGCGTACGATCCTGCGTGGTGCACGTCGCATCGTAACCGCCGCTGATATCGATCTCGAAACCCGAGGTTTGATTGACGAAAAACGTCGGCGCAGCAACGAAGGTTCCGCTGGTGAGCAACAGCGTGTTCGCGTGCCCGTTGGCGATACCGAGGTTGCCGACATCGACCAGCGCCGATTGCAGCTCCGCGACGTTGTGTATGCAATATGTGCTGGCACCGACACTCGCGCTTGTTGCGAGGGCGAGTGTCGCCACGCCATACAAAAAAGCCGCGCGCAAGCCGAAACGACGGTGCGGCGAATGCGATCGCAAATTCATAAGCACGGGTGAATCCTCGTATTACCCTGATGCTCAGTGTAAACGCGAAACTCCGCTCAATGCGGACATCGGCACACATCGCAGCAAGCGTGGCGATTCCGTGGTCGCATTCATCGCCAACCAGCAGCAGCGCATTGAACCCGCCCGGAATAAACTTCAAAACGATACCGATGCCAAGCGCGCTCATCAGCACATGACACACGCCGCCAACGACGATGCCCGCCACTGCGACAAGCCGGGGTTTGCGCCCGCCAACCAACGCGCTGCCGAGCACGTCCGCCATGTCCAGGCCCGGCAACACCACCATTGCCAGCACGATGACAAAGACCAAGCATAAATGCGTGGAGCAGATCATCATTGCGCGATTTCCTTGCGGGCTCTGAGATGGAAACAGGCTGCTATTGAAATAGGGCGCTATCCGCCCTGACTATTCGAAGACTGTGTGCAGCTATCAACGGAGCACACGCGCACGCACTGTTCTCAAACTGCTGCAGCCGCACGATCGTTTGAGCGGCAGCGAGCTGGCGCAACACCTCGGCGTCGATGGCCGCACGTTGCGACGCTACATCTCGCGGCTGGAAGATATCGGCATTCCGATCACCGCCGAACGCGGTCATTACGGCGCATACATGCTGATCGCGGGTTTCAAATTGCCGCCGATGATGTTCACCAATGACGAGGCGTTGGCGCTATCGCTGGGCCTGCTTGCGGCACGCAGCATCGGGCTCAACGACGGTATGGCGGCGATCGCCAGCGCGCAGACAAAACTCGAGCGCGTGATGCCATCGAGCATGAGGGCGCAGCCGCGCGCATTGTTCGAAACGGTGTCGCTCGATCTCGTATCTGGCGTATCGATCAGCGATGGCAATACGCTGTCGATTTTGAGCGGCGCGGCGCATGCGCACCATCGGATATACACGCGTTATCTCACGTCACAGAACATCGCCAGCGAACGCGAATTCGATGCCTATGGCCTGGCCTGGCGCACGGGGCGCTGGTAGGTGATCGGCTGGTGTCATTTGCGGCGCGGGCTGCGTTCGTTCCGGCTCGACCGCGTGCAGCATGTCCGCGTATTGGACATCCCGTTCGAGCGCCCGAAAAATTTCGAGGCTGCGGCACATCTGACCTTCAGTATCGCCACGGTACCGCGCACCTTCGTGTTCGAGGTTTTGCTGCACACCGATCTGCAAACTGCCGTGACCGAACTGTATGCCAGCATCGGTTTGTTCGACGTCTGCGATGACGGAGTTTTGCTGCGTGCACGCACCGACAGCATCGACTGGTTCGCGCGCCAGCTTGCGCGCTTGCCATGCCGTTTTGAAGTGCGCCGTCCGCCGCAATTGCGCGCTGCATTGCATGCTCACGCCAAGCGATCGCTGGTACTTTGCGCGCGTTAGCTCACCGCACCGAGGCGCAGCTCGGCAGACAATCCACCGCCATCGCGATTGCGCAAGACCAGCGTGCCGCCGTGCATTGATGCAACGCGCGCGACAATCGCCAGACCCAGCCCCGCCCCCGGTTGATCCTGACTGGCGCTGCCGCGCTGAAACGGTTCGAGCACGCGCTGTAATTGTTCCGCCGGCAAACCGGCGCCGCGATCGCTCACGACCATCTCGGCATGCGCGGCCACTTCATGCAGCACGATTTCGTATGGCGCGGCACCGTAGCGTTCGGCGTTCTGCATGAGGTTGCTCAACGCGCGTTTCAGTGCAAGCGGTCGGCCGCGCACATTCAATCGTATTGGCGCGACGAGGTTCCAGTCGGTCGCGATGCGGCCCGGCGTGCGCAGCAGCAATTGCGCGAGCAAAACGAGGTCGATCATCTGTTCGGGTTCGTCGCGCTCGTCGCGCGCGTAGGCGATGAACTGGCTGATGATCGCCTCGATCTCGACGATGTCGGTCTGCATGCCGGCGCTCAGTGCGGGATCGGTGTCGGGCAATAATTCCAGCGCGAGTTGCAGGCGCGCCAGCGGCGTGCGCAGGTCGTGCGAGATACCGGCCAGCAACACGCTACGCTCGCGCGCAACCTCGGCGACCTTGCGCGAGCTGTCGGCGAGCGCACGTCCGAGCGCACGTACCTCGATCGGTCCGCTTTCGATCGGCGCGAGCAGCTCGCCGCGAGCGAGTGCCGGCGCCTGCGAGGCGAGTTCGCCCAAAAGTCGCCCGAGTCGACGCGCGTAATAACCGGCGGCAAGCAGCACCAGCACACCGCCGATCGCCAGCACGAGCCCGGAAAATTCGATGACCGCACGATGATGGAATTGCGCCAGCGCCACGCCGATCCAGCGCGCTTCTGCACCACTCATGCGAATCCACGCGACTCCGCCATGCGCGAGATCGATCAGCACTTCGCGGCCATCAAGCTGCGCGGAAATCTGATCGCGCAATTCGGCGAGAAACGGAAATCGCGAGCCGTGCTGCGCATCGACCGGCGGCGCATCGCCGTCAGGACCGTCCATCGGTGCGCCCATTCGCGGCATCGCGGCGAAACGGATTCCGGCCGACAGATTTTTGCTGCTGTCGTTACCGCTTTCGATCGTCCTCACCACCGCTACCACTTGTTGTGACAGGCCTTCGACGCTCGAGCGCTGCGCGGCGGAATAACGCAGCGCCAGGTGAGTGAGCGTGGCCGTGGCGATCAGCAACAATGCCAGCAACAGCACGAGCTGCGCGTACATCGTGCGTGGTGCGAATCTCATGCGCTCGGGCCGCTCACTGCGGCGTTCATTGCAGACGTACCGGGCGCAGTGGGTTCTTCCGGCACAAACACGTAACCGAGGCCCCAAATCGTCTGGATCAGCGCAGGATTTTTCGGATCCACCTCGAGCAGACGACGCAGCCGCGATACCGTGACATCCATGCTGCGATCGTTCGATTCGTGATCGCGACCGCGCGCCAGGTTGATCAGCCGATCGCGCGTGAGCGGCTGGCGCGGATGCGTGACCAGCGCGGCGAGCACCGCAAATTCGCCGGTGGTGATACGCAGCGCGCTGCCGTCGCGCTGCAAGGTGCGCGTGGAAAGATTAAGCGTGTACGGACCGAAGCGCAGCAGCTCGCCGCCTTCGCGCGGCGCGCCGCCGTGCGGACGCACCTGTCGCCGCAGCACTGCACGGATATGCGCAAGCAGTTCACGCGGACTGCATGGTTTCGGCAGGTAATCGTCGGCGCCGAGTTCGAGCCCAACGATACGATCGACCTCGTCGCCACGCGCAGTCAGCATGATCACCGGCAGGTCGGGATGCTCGACGCGCAGACGCCGGCAAATGCTCAGGCCATCCTCATCGGGCAGCATCAAATCCAGCACGACCAGATCGAAATGCTGCTCGGCCAGCATCTGATCCATGCCACGACCGTTGGCGACGCCGCGCACGGCGTAACCTTCCTGCTTGAGGTAACGTTCGAGCAGATCGCGCAGGCGCGAATCGTCATCGACGATGAGTAGACGTTGGGTTTCGATAGGGCGATCCATGGTCTGCACTATTCGTTACTCGCGGCGCCACGGCAACCCGCCAGCGCAGATAAGTGTAAGCAAATGTTGCTGCGGCCGGTTCTACTCGCACTTGCTTGCACTCTCGCGTCGCCACGGCATGAACTGCGCATGTGTTCGGCGGATCATAAGCATCGTCCCAATTCGGGATTGTTTGGAGAAACCAGATGAAACCGCTCAACAAGATTTTCAGCGCACTGGCCGTTGCCGTCGCTCTCAGTAGCGCGGCATACGCCGCCGATCCGGGCGCACAGAATCCGCATCATGGCGGCGCAGGTGCGCACGGCCATCCCAGCGCCACCACGCTTGGACTGACCGGCGATCTCGCCACGCAGTGGGATGCGATCAATGCACAAGAAAAAACTCTGCACCAACAGCAGTTCAGCGAAGGCGCCAGTGTATTGAACGACGCCATTAGCGCGCTGTCGTCGCCGAATGCCGATCTGGCCGCGCTGGCGAAACAGAAGGATGCACGTGAGGATACACGTCGCGATCAAGAACGTGCGTTACGCGATCAGCGTCTCGTTTTGTACAAGACGATGAATGCCACGCAACAGACTGCGGTGCGTACCTTGATGCTGCAGAAATTGACGAACATGCAGGATCATATGGCGCAGATGCAGGAGCATGCCGCGGCGCACGCTGCAGCGAAAGCACAGACGCCATCGCAATAATCGTAACACCCCATTACCTGCTGACTAGCTAGACCGAACCGGCGCTCCGCATCTCGCGGAGCGTTTTTTTTGCTGGTCATTCCAGACTGCGCTGGAATGACGATTTTTTGAAGTTTCTGGAATAGTCTGCGACATTCCTGGCATGTGCAGTGATGAGCGCGTCATTGGCTACTTGATCGCGTAACTCATCGCGATACCGACAAACAGCGCCAGCCCGACCCAGTTGTTGTTGCGAAACGCCGCGAAACAGACGTCGCGCTCGCGTGTGCGCGTGAGCCATTGCTGATATACGAACAGACCCGCGGCAACAGCCATCGCAAGATAATACGGCCAGTGCAAATGCCCGCGCGCGCCGACCATCAGCATGCTGCCAAGAAACGTCACCATCAGGATGCCGAGGATCGCGCGGTCGGCATCGCCGAACAGGATCGCCGTGGACTTTGCACCAACGCGAATATCGTCATCGCGATCGACCATCGCGTATTGCGTATCGTAAATCGTCGCCCACACCACGTTCGCCAGAAACAGCAACCAGCACACCGGCGGCAAGCTGCCGCTCACCGCCGCGAACGCCATCGGCACCGACCAGCCGAATGCGACGCCGAGATACACCTGCGGCAGGTTGGTAAACCGTTTCATGAATGGATAACTTGCCGCGAGCGCAGCACCGACCAGCGAGAGTTTGATCGTCAGCATATTGGTAAACAGCACCAACATAAACGCAAGCGTGATCAGCACCGTAAAAACAGTCAGCGCCTCGCGCGGCGTGACCTTGCCCGCCGCGATCGGCCGATCCATCGTGCGCGTCACTTCGGGATCGAGTTTGCGATCGGCGTAATCGTTGATCACGCAGCCCGCCGAGCGCATCAGGAATACGCCAACGGTAAAAATAATCAGCGCCGGCCATGGCGGAAAATCGCCGGCGGCCAGCCACAGCGCCCACCACGTCGGCCATAACAACAGCGCCGCGCCGATCGGCTTGTGCAGCCGCGCGAGTTGCGCGTATTGCGTGAGCCGCTCGCGCAGATGCGCCCAGTCGACCGCATTCCAGCGCTGCACCAGGGCACGCGTTACTGCGCCGAGCTGCGCCGATAGCACCGATGCGAACGCGGCCAAGCGTGCACGCGTTGGATTTTCGACAGTCGTTGGCGCTGGGTTACCGCGCGGCTTCGGTATTGTCGTTTTGGCGTTGGCACGCAGCGGCGTTTTGGTCGACGCGATGCGTGGCTTCGGCGCTTCCGGCGATTTCACCGCAGCACGCGGCCGTGAGTTGAGTGGTGGCTGATCCGACATGCCAGCAGTTTACCCGTGGGGCCTTGCGCTGTCGCATACCTCCGATTGTCGGCAGTGCCATGCCGCCTGTCCTTCCTCCGCGCCAAATCGCGCGAATCGAGGTTCGTTATCGCGCCGACACGGCGTTCAATAGGAGGCAGCGCCATCGCACCGATCGAAATATCGGTGTTCGAGCGCCTTCGTCAAGGGGAGTTATTTCATGTCTGTCACGCAAGGTTTTTTCGCCGTAGTATTTTTTTGCGTCAGTGTCGCCGCGAGTGCATCGCCATCGACGGTGCCACATCCGATCCTGTTCGTGACCCAGGTGCCGACCGGTTACGACTTCGTCACGATGAATGTTTCTTCGCCGTTCGCGAACCATCTGCCAACCACGCTCGCGGCTCCACGCGGCGGTGATTTGGTACTGCTGTCGACCAGCGGCGCGCTACGTTTTCTGACGCAGGAAGCAGGTTACGGCAGTGCCGGCGGTGCGACCGTAATGACCGGTAATCAGGCGATTGCGGTACGCGATCCGGCCATCGCGTTCGATGCGAGCAAAGCGATTTTCAGCATGGTCGTCGGCGCGCCGGCAACCGTGGGCGGTGCCGAAAACTACAGCTGGCAACTGTACGAAATCACCAATCTGCAACAGGTGATCGCCGGACAAACACCGACTGTGCAAAAGGTCGCGAATCAACCCGCGCTACCGTTCAACAATATCCAGCCGAATTATCTGAGCGATGGCAGCATCGTGTTTGCCAGCGATCGTCCACGCAACGGTGCGATGGCCCTGTATCCGATCTACGACGAATATCGCGCGCAACCGGCGAACAGCGGATTGTGGCGTCTCGATGTTGCCAGCGGCGCGCTTCGCCTGATCGAAAATACACCATCGGGTTCGTTCAATCCGTTCGTCGACAGTTTTGGCCGGCTGGTGTTTTCGCGCTGGGATCATATGAATCAGGATATCAACAACGATCCGAGCGCGCCGACCGGACTCAGTCCTTTCGATTACGCCTCAGAGGCCGCGAATGCCACAACGGCGAGCGCGACCGAGTTGTATCCCGAGGCGATCAAGCATGTTGCGGGCAGCGTGCTGAACGGGTTCGAGATCAATCAGTTTTTCCCGTGGGCAGTAAATCAGGATGGCAGCAACGAGGAAATTCTCAATCACATCGGCCGGCATGAGCTCAAGCAAAGCTTCACTCGCACCTACACCAACGATGCCAACCTGATCGATTTCAACGCCGCCACGTCGGGCCGCACCAATCAAAAATCGATCAACAATCTTTTCCAGATGCGCGAAGATCCGACCACACCCGGACGTTATTTCGGCGTCGACGGTTCCGAGTTCCAGATGCATCGCTCGGGCCAGATCGTCGCGCTCACGGCCGCTGCGGGCAGTCCGCCGACGTTGCTGAATCCGAATGCAATGACCGTGAGCTACATCACCGATCCGCAGACCAGCACCTATCTTTTTAGCGGTGCATCGTACCCGTACAACATCGGCCATTTTCGCGATCCACTGCCGATGAGCGACGGCAGTTTGATTGCCGCCTTCGCCAATATCCCGGGCGGCGAAAACAATGTCGGTCCGTTGCCGTTGCCACCGAGCAACTATCAATTCCATTTGTATACTTTGACCGCGATCAGCCAGAATAGCGCGACCGAATACGTGCCGTCGGTCAATCCGCTGATCACCGGCGGCATCAGCAAAACCGGCCTGAAATACAACTACGCATCCAACATCAGCGGACAAGCAAGTGGCACGGTGAACTACAGCGGAGCGTTGTGGGAACTGCAGCCGGTCGAGGTCGTCGCGCGCACCACACCACCGCAAACCGCGCAAGCGCCGATCACCGGCACGCCCGAGCAAACCGTGTTCGACAACTTCAATCTGAATCATCCGAACAACGGTGTCAGCGTCGCGCAGATGCAGCAGTTTCTGCAGAACCAGAATCTCGCGCTGGTGGTGATTCGCGATGCCACTTCGCGCGATCGTGCCGACCAGCAGCAACCGTACAACCTCAGTGTGCCGGGCGGCGCGCAGACGATCAGCAACCTGCTTGGCTACACCGGACCGCCGTTGTATTGCATCGATCGAATGCAGTTTTTCGAGGCCGATCAGGTGCGCGGCCTGTATCCAAGCGCCGGCACGATCGCGAATGCGCTGCCCGGTCGCCGCCCACTTGCGAGGCCGCTGAACGATACGCGCGCGCTACAGTTCAACATGCCGGGCGACATGACGGTGCCGGGTAGCCAGTTCATCGCCGCGGATGGATCGGTCGCGCTGTTCGTGCCCGCGCAACGACCGATGGCATGGCAATCACTGGCGCCGTCGACCACGTGCGGCTCGTCGGTTTTGCCGCCCAGTGCGACCGTGGTGCGTGAGCGTTACTGGATCCAATTCCAGCCCGGCGAAATCCGCGCCTGCAACAGTTGCCACGGTATCAACCAGACCAATCAGGCCGGCCAGCCCGCACCGGTCAATCCACCGCAGGCGCTGACCGATTTGCTGGTCTGGTGGAAATTGCATGGCGATGAAATTTTCTACGATGGTTTCGGGCCGTAGTTCCAATCGTGTCTCGCGGTCGACACCGCGTGGCGCTATGCTCGCGGCGGTCGTTTGAAGATGAGTCACGCCATGAAAAATCCGCTGCCGTCGCGTTATTTTGCGTTTGCCTTTTGCGTGCTGGTTTTGCTGCTGTCACTGAGCCTGCTGTCGTTCGGCATCGGCTGGTGGATCGTTGCGGCGATCAGCGCGGCGTTGGTGGTTGTCGGCCTCTGGGATATCGGCCAGCACCACACTACCTTGCGCCGAAATTATCCGCTGCTCGCGCATTTCCGCTATTTTTTCGAGGCGATCCGACCGGAGATTCGGCAGTATCTGGTCGAGTCGGATACCGACGAAGTGCCGTACTCGCGGGCGCAGCGTTCGATCGTTTACCAGCGTGCGAAAAATGCGCTGGACCTGCGTCCATTCGGCACCGAGCTTGATTTGTACCAGCCGCAATACGAGTGGATCAACCATTCGCTGGCGCCCGCGAAAATCGCCGATCACAATTTTCGCGTGCCGATCGGCGGCAAGGATTGCACGCAGCCGTATGCGGCGAGCGTGCTCAATATCTCCGCAATGAGTTTCGGCGCGCTATCGGCGAATGCGATCCGCGCGCTCAACGAAGGCGCGCGCCGCGGCGGCTTTTATCACGACACCGGCGAAGGTTCCATCTCGCAATACCACCGCGAAAACGGCGGCGACCTGTGCTGGGAAATCGGTTCGGGATATTTTGGTTGTCGCAACGATGACGGCAGTTTCAGCGAAGAACGTTTCACTGCCAACGCCGCGTCGGCGCAAGTGAAAATGATCGAGGTCAAGCTCAGCCAGGGCGCCAAGCCCGGTCATGGCGGTGTATTGCCGGCGGCGAAAGTATCGCCGGAAATCGCCGCGGCGCGCGGCGTGAAAATCGGCGTTGATTGTGTATCGCCGGCCGCGCACAGCGCGTTCCACACGCCGGAAGAATTGTTGCGTTTCGTCGCGCGATTGCGGGTTTTGTCCGGCGGCAAACCGACCGGATTCAAGCTCGCAATCGGCCATCCGTGGGAATGGTTTGGCATCGCCAAGGCGATGCTCAGCACGGGTCTGTTGCCGGATTTCATCGTCGTCGATGGCGGCGAAGGCGGTACCGGCGCGGCGCCGGTGGAGTTCGCCGACCACGTCGGCGCGCCGCTGCGTGAAGCCTTGCTGCTGATCCACAACACCTTGGTGGGTATCGGCCTGCGCGAGCAGATCCGCATCGGCGCGAGCGGCAAGATCACCAGCGCGTTCGATATCGCGCGCACGCTCGCGCTGGGCGCCGACTGGTGCAACGCGGCGCGCGGATTCATGTTCGCACTCGGCTGTATCCAGTCGCAGAACTGTCACACCGATCGCTGCCCGACCGGCGTCGCGACGCAAGACGCTGCGCGCCAGCGCGCACTGGTAGTGCCGGACAAGGCCGATCGCGTGATGAATTTTCACGAGAACACGCTCAAGGCGCTGAAGGAATTGATCGCCGCATCGGGCCTGAATCATCCGAGCGAGATCGGTCCCGAGCATGTGATCCGGCGCGTGTCGCCGACCGAGATCCGCGCGCTCGCCGCGCTGTACAATTTTCTCGAACCGGGCGAGTTGATCAACGGCGTGCCGGATCATGCGGTGTTCAAGAAATTCTGGCAGGTCGCGCGTCCCGATACATTCGCTCCACCGCCTGACGTGCTGGCGTTGCGGCTGGTCAAGGCGCGTTGACCTCGCTTGGCGCGATATGTGCGCTGGCTGCAAATCGTGTTGATTATTCGCCGAGTTGCGACAGCCACGCCGCGATCGCCCTGGCGCGGGTATCGTCGATGTTCTGCGCGACGCCGCGCATGATCCGCGCATTCGACGTGTCGTGGATCTTGTCGTCGCGATAAGCCGCCAGACGTGCAGCGATGTAGTCGGCGTGTTGCCCGCGCAGCAGCGGAAACAGTCGATAGAATGCAGCGCGATCGCTCAACGGATGACCGTCCGCGCGCAAGCCATGACAACCCTGGCACGGTGGAATTCCGCGCACCGCATCGCCGTCGCGAAACAGCCGCTCGCCATCGTTCGCGAGCCGGGCATCGACCGTCGCCGGCACGACCGTATGGCGCGCGGCGGCGGAAAAATACGCGGCGATATTGCGCATGTCCGCATTGCTCAGATCCTTCACTTGCGGCGTCATCGGCGAGGCCGGATCGGCGCGGCGCTCGAAGCCGCGTAGCGCTTGATAAATGTAATCGGCGCGTTGTCCCGCCAGCACCGGAAATTGCGGCACGACCGCGTTGCCTTGCGTACCGTGGCAGGCGCTGCAGACTGCAACGTTGGCTTCGCCTGCAGCGGCGTCGCCATGGATCGCGGTGGTTTGCCGCAGGTCGACAAAATCCGCCGCCGCATTCGCTGCGAATGCCGTTAACGACAATACCGCGAGCAGCGGCGCGAGCCATGCAAGGCGAGAATTCATCGTCGTTTTCATAAGCGGATATTCAACAACAAGCCGATCAGATTGGCGCTGTAGCTTTGCGGTCCGCCATCGCTGTAGACACGATGGTCGTAGACCAGGCCCTGATCGAAACCGAGGTAATGCCAGTCGCCGATCGCGCCGCGTTCGTAGTAATCGTAGACGCGCAACGACGCGCGATCCATCAGCGGAATCGTCGCAGCGACGGTGATCGAATTGACACGATACGACATCGCCGGAAACGCATCGCCCGGCACGAGTCCGTCGCTGAAATACGCGAGCGCGGCGGGTGTGGTGAACCGATAGCTGGTCACGCCGCGCGAGTTGAGGTAATTCCAGTTCGCATCGAAACGCACGCGACCGATCTGATGATTCAACGTGATGCCGAGGTTGCTATTTTTTTGCCGGTCGGTGACCCACCAGCGTCCCGCATTCGGGTAGGCCGCGCCACCCAAGGTCGGATCGGGACTCGCGCTGGAATTGTCCACGTTCGCCAGGTCGACACGCGAGCGATCCTGGCCGTAATACGCACTGGCCGTGGTGGTCGGCGACGGCTGCCATTCCCACTGCAATGCGAAACCTGTGGTGTCGTATTTTTGCCGGCCGATCTGCGCATCGTAATTGTTCCAGTCGCCGCGCAACGACAGGCTGATCGTCATGCTGTCGCGCGGCATGATCGTCGCCATGAGGTTGAGCTTGTTCTCGTTGCGATCCGATAAGTCATACGCGCGCATCGCCTCCACGGTGTAAGCCGACACGCCACCGGCCGGCGCGACGAATCCGGGCAAGTTGTTGGAGTAGAGGAAGTCGTACGGATTGTAGTTGTAACTGTCGCCGGACTGGCGCAGGAACGCGTAGTTCGCACGCACGGTGAGCCAGTCGATCGCGCGATCGACCCACGTCAGCTTGATACTGTTGTCGCGCACTTCACTGCGTTCGCGATGGCTCGGTTCGTAGTCGCGATAATTGAACGTCACGCCCAGCGTATCGTGCGCGGAAACTTTCCAGTCGGCACCGACATTGCCCTCGACGGTTTGCTCGTCCAGCGGCAGACTCATGATGCGCGTGATCGCCGACGGGTTGAGTAGCGGATCGTAAATTCCGGTCAGGCCCGGCACGATGCTACCCTGCGAACCGTTCTCGATCGGATAGCCGTACTGGCCCGTCAGCGAGTTGTAGGCGACGTAGCTATTGCGATAATCCTCGCGATTGAATTTGACGCCGCCACGCACGCTGACAGCGCTGCTCGGCTGCAATACGAAACGCGCATCGAGCATGCTGCTATCGATGCGCATGTCGGCATTTTTCCGCGACAGCGCGGCGCTGGTGTTCCACTGCGCACACGAATACAGCAGCGGATTGGCCGGCCCCGGTACGCCGCTGTGATTGCTATCGATGCCGAACACGCCCTGGCAATTAATCGGTGCGATCAGCGCATCGTTCTGCGTCATGCGTCCGGCCGATCCGGTCAGCGACAGCTCGCCGTTCATCGGCAGCTTGCGTGTGAACGTGGCCTGCAGGTTGTGATAATTGTTGTCGGGTTCGGTGGCGAACTGGCCTTGCGTGAGCGGCGCCGAGGTCGCACCCGCGACGACTGGATACAACGCAAACGGCATCTGATAACTGAAGCCGGTGTAGGCATCGCGATAGAACGATCCGACGTAGCCGAAATCCATGCGCCAGGTTTTTCCGCTGAAGCGAAATCCTGCGTTGATGTTGATCGTACTGTCGTTGATCGGCTTGACCGTTTCGAGCGCGCCACCGTCGTTCGGCAATGGGTAGTTGAAATACATCGGCCCGCCGAATACGCGTTCGCCGCGACGCTCCTCGTCGGTGATGTTGAGATACGAGGTCCATTGCGGCGTGATAGACCCGCTGTAGCCGATACCTTGTTTTTGCCGCGTGACCTCGAGCGTGCGCTCGGGTGTCGCGGCCGACACCGCCGCGACTTGCGCAGGCGTGCTGACACCGGCGACAAGTGTGCTCGGCAAGGTCAGGGTGTTGCTGCCGACACCGTTCCAGATCGGCTTCGCATCGCGGCTTAAGCTGTTCGGCATGTCGCGGATGAACGCCTGAATCTTGTAGCTGCCGGCGCGGCCGTAAACCGCCTGGTAATACTGATCCTCGTCACTGATGCGACTGCCGCGAATTTCCGCATACGTGCCATCGGCAGCGCGCTCGAAACTCAGATCCAACAGGCCGAGCACGACCCCGCTGTTCCATTTCACATAACGATTCCACAGCGCGTTTTTGTCATCGCCGCCGGTGCCGAGATAACCGATCTGCAGTACGCCGTAATACGACCAGTCATCGGCGATTTCGGTGTTCGGCGGTTGCGCGGGACACATATACAGATTGCCGCTCGGCGAACGATGCTGGCCGGGCTGCAACCAGCTCGTGCCGCGTTCGTCACTCGTTTGCGAATTCGCACCCGCGTTCGGATCGAGCGAGTTGCCACGCCACGTATCCACGCCGACACCGGTATCGGCCATCGTCATTCCGGGCAACAGCAACAGCCCCAGCAATACACAAAAAGAGGGTCTGATCCGCTGCTGGCTTGTCGGCATGATCGATACTCCCGCTACTCGTGGAAGAACGGGCCGGACGGCGCGTTCGAGCCGTGCACTTGCGCATGACAGGTGATGCAGCCGCGACCCATCAGGCGTTCATCGGGATGCTTGCCATTGGCCAGCGACTGCGGCGTCTGCAACTCGCTTGGATGGCCCTGGTTGGTATGGCACTGCTGGCACAGGAACGGGATCGGTTCGAGTAGCAGTGAGGCCTGATTCGACCCATGCGGCGTGTGACAATTCAGACAGCTTTCGCGCACCGGCGCGTGCTCGAACAAGAACGGCCCGCGCTTCTCGGCGTGGCATTGGTAACACGTCTCGTTGACGGTGTTGGTCTTGAGCAACGGCGTGGTCAGCGAGCCGTGCGGATTGTGGCAATCGTCGCAACTCATTTGCCCCTCCGGCAGCGGCATGTGCGAGCGACGATTGAACTGCAAACGCACCTCTTTGTGGCACTGCGAACAGGTGTCGTTGATCGAAGCTTTTGCCATGAGGCCTTCGGACGAAAACTTCGCCATCGGGTTGTGGCAATCGCTGCACGACAATTCGTTACGTTGATGAATCGAACCGGCCCAGTGATCGCGCGGACCGCCCTGGTGACACGTCAGGCAGGTCTGGGTCTGCAGTGCGATCGGCGTGCCGGAATCGTGGGTGAAACCGATGATCAAACCCTTGCTGTTCGGTTGCGCCGCGTGCACAGAACCCGGACCGTGGCAGGTTTCGCAAACGGGAATATTCGGATCAGCTTTCGCCGCCGCGTGCAATCCAAGCGCGTGCAGGGTGTGGGTGAAATGCTCGCTCTCGAGTTGATGGCAGGCGATGCAGACTTTTTCGCCGACCGGCTTGGCCTCGGCTGCCAGCGGATTGACCGCGATCGTCGCATTGGCGAACCCCGGCGCCGGCAACAGCTGGCCCGCGCGCGCGTGGGTTTCGTCGGCGGAAAGATTGGTCGCGGGCAGCCGCAGCGCTGATGCATCTGCGGTTTTTTGCGCAAACGCAACCGCGCAACAGGCGAACCAGATTACGATGCCCGCGAGCACGATCGACACGCGTGGTGTGTGGCAAAAGCTCATTATCCGATTTCTCCCTGCCGTGAGTTTTCGCGACCGGCGCGCGCGCCGGCAAGTCCGCTGGATTGGCACAAGCAGTATAAGTACCGGAACTGGCGCGAAAGGTTGTATGCATCGGCACGCGGACTTTTGCGGCGCCGGATCAACGAAAAATACCGCGGCATCGCGACCCGCCCGCGATACCAATCTTTGCGCCCGGCGGCCGGCTCGCGGATAATCCGCGCTCTCTTGCGGCCGCTGCGCCGCGTTCATGGCCTGATCGATGACCGAAATCCTGCACCATCTTCCCGAATTCATTGGCAATCATTATTTGCTAGTGATGCTGCTTGTCGCTTTGTTGTTCATCCTCATCAGCAATGAGGTTTCCGGTTTGTTTCGCGGCTACAAGGCATTGACGCCGGGCGGCCTCACGCAGCTCATCAATCGCAACGACGCGCTTCTGATCGACATGTCGAGCAAGCAGGATTACGACCAGGGCCATATCGTCGGGGCAAAACACGTGCCGCAGTCGCAGTTCGATCCGGAAAGCAAGGATCTCGTCAAGGTCAAGGACTTGCCGGTGGCAATGTATTGCAAGACCGGCCAAACCTCGGCCACGGCGGCGGCACGGTTGGTGAAAGCCGGCTTCAAGAATGTGCACTGGCTGGATGGCGGACTCGCCGCATGGCGCCAGGCCGACCTGCCGGTGGTGAAATAGACGGGTCGATTCAGCGCAGCATCGAGGTAAAAATAGAACCGCGACCGCATCTTGATAGAGCGGCGCGGACACGTCTTGAAATCCGCGGGGGCGTCGCAACGTTTTGTCCGTGCTAACGCGCCTCGTGTCGCGCGCGGGCGCGATATCAATCCGCAACATCAGCTTGTTTATGCAGAAAAACTACGCTCGCCGCCGGCAACAGTGCGCCAAGCCATGCGACGTGGGATAATCCGCGCCCTTTTAACCCTAGAATCCGGAGTAACCCATGGCCGATACCATCGCCACCAACGGCGCAGCAGAACCGCAGGGCCAGGCCCAATTGAGCCTGCAGAAAGTCTATATAAAAGACGCATCGTTCGAAGTGCCTGCCGCGCCGCAGATCTTTCAGGAAGCCGGCCAGCCGCAGGTACAGCTCAATCTTTCGCAGAAAGTCGGCACGATCGCCGAGAACACGTTCGAAGTGATCCTGAGCGTTACCGTCACCTGCACCATTGGTGAAAAAACCGCGTATCTCGCCGAAGTCCAGCAGGCAGGCATCTTTGGCCTGGTCGGTTTCGACGACGCCAGCCGCGATACCGTGCTCGCTACGTATTGCCCGAACGTGTTGTTCCCGTATGCGCGCCAGGCGGTGTCGGATATGGTGCAGAACGGTGGTTTCCCGCCGTTCCTGCTGCAGCCGATCAACTTCGAGGCCTTGCATGCCGAACAGCAGCGGCGCCAGCAGGCCGGCGAAAGCACCGGCGTGATCGGCAACGCCTGAGTCATTCCGAACCCACGTCAGCGCGAGCATTCGCGATGACCACAAGTCAGCGTGCTGCCGTGGCCGTGCTTGGCGCGGGTTCGTGGGGCACGGCGCTCGCCGCCCTGCTCGCGCGCAATGGCGGCCCCACAACCTTGTGGGGTCGCGATGCTGCGGCCATGGCCGAGATGGCGCAAACGCGCCGCAACCGGCGTTATCTGCCCGAACAGGAATTGCCGGAGTCGCTGCAGATCTCCAGCGATCTGCAAACTACAGTGCGTGCTGCGGAACTGGTATTGATCGTCACGCCAAGTCACGCCTTTCACGATCTGCTCGATCAGATCGCTGGCGATCTCGCGCCCGATGTCGGCATCGCTTGGGCGACCAAGGGTTTTGAGCCCGGCACCGGACGATTCCTGCACGAACTGGTCGCGGAAAAATTTCCACAGCGTGCCGCGGCCATCGTCACCGGCCCGTCGTTTGCGCGCGAAGTCGCGCAGGGATTGCCGACCGCGGTCACCGTGCATTCCAACGATCACGCATTTGCCCAGCAGGTTGCAGCGTTATTGCACGCCTCGACGTTTCGCGCCTATACCGGCTCGGATGTGGTCGGCGCGGAACTGGGTGGCGCGATGAAAAACGTGCTGGCGGTCGCCACGGGCGTGGCCGACGGCATGCAGCTCGGCCTGAACGCACGTGCCGGCCTGATTACGCGCGGCCTCAATGAAATGCTGCGCCTCGGCGTGGCGCTCGGTGCGCGTGCGGAAACCTTGATGGGTCTCGCCGGCCTCGGCGATCTGGTGCTTACGTGTACCGGCGACCTGTCGCGCAATCGCCGCCTTGGCCTCGCGCTCGGCTGTGGCACATCGCTCAACGATGCGATCGCCGAAATCGGCCAGGTGGTCGAGAGCGTGCAGACCGTCGATGAAGTGATGCGACTGGCGCATCGGCACCAGATCGAACTGCCGATCAGCGCCGGCGTGCAACGCGTATTGCATGAGGAAATCACGCCCGCCGAAGGTTTGCGCACCTTGCTCGCGCGCCAGCAGAAACCGGAATACACCGCGCCGCTCGCGCACTGAATTTCTCGCGCGACGAAACCTAATTTCCGCCGGCGAATCCGCTCTGGCGCCACGCCTCGAACACCACCACCGCAACCGCGTTCGACAGATTCAAACTGCGATTGTCCGGTCGCATCGGCAGACGCAGACGCTGCTCCGGCGGCAAACTATCGAGTAGATCCTGCGGCAATCCGCGCGTTTCCGGCCCGAACAGAACGGCATCGTTTTCGCGAAATTGTGCATTTGTATATAAAGTCGCAGAGCGCGTCGACAGCGCAAATACGCGATCGGGTTTTACCGCGGCAAGAAACGCCCCAAAATCGTCGTGCGCATCAATTGTGGTGAACTCGTGGTAATCGAGTCCGGCGCGACGCAGCTTGGCATGATCGAGATCGAAACCGAGCGGCCGGATCAGATGCAGGCGTGCGCCGGTGTTCGCGCAAAGTCGAATCACGTTGCCGGTGTTCGGCGGAATTTCCGGTTGGTACAACACGACATGCAGCATGCCGCGATTATTGGTCAGCACGACGCTGACAACAAGCGTTGCCAGCGCGCCAGCGGTGGTGCCGCGGCGCGCGACACAACGCCGCCACCTCACACCGGCGGCAGCGCTTGTTATGTGCCGTCTCAGTCGCGGTCGGGCGCGCCGAGCGGGAACAGCGGCCGGTACGACCGCGCTTCGTCGACGGCGCGGGCGAAAGACGGACGCGCGAGCAGGCGCGCGCGATAGGCGCGCAACTCGGGAAAGGCGGCACCGATCCGATGCGTCCAGTCAGCATAGAACAGAGCGGGTGCGGCGGCACAATCCGCCAGAGTGAACTCGGCACCTGCGGCCCAGCTGCCAGCCACCAGCCGCCCTTCGAGCCAGGCGTAGGCAAGCTTGAGTTTTTCCGCCGCGAGCGCCAATCCCTCCTCGCGCTTTGTCGCATCGCCCGTCAGTGCCGCACCCACCGCATGCTGGACCGGATTCATCACATGCAGATCGAAGAAGCGATCGAGGAATCGCACGTCAAGCGCTGCCATCGCGTCCGCCGGCAGCAGCGGTAACGGCCCTGGATGTGCGAGCTGCAGGTATTCAATGATGATGCTGGTCTCGACGACATTGCGCTCAGCGTCCACAAGCAGCGGGAACTTGCGCAGCGGCCAGCGCCGCAGCCATTCGGCCGCATGCTGTGGCGTGTCCGGCCCTAGGCAGCGAAACTCGAACGGCGTGGAGTTTTCATATAGCGCGATGAGAACCTTTTGCGTGTACGAGGAGAACGGATGACCGTAGAGAACAAACGGCATGATGGTAACTCCTGATGAGACAGCATGGACCAAAGCTGTCGCAAAAAATCGGTGGAAGTTCACCGCGTCGGCGGTGTCTCGAGCGTGGGCAAGCTCCGCGGCAACGGCGCGCTGCGCAGCGTCTGCACTTGACCGCTTGCGCGTATGACGGGCGCTATTCCGGAACCGGCAAGGAAGGTGAAATTCGGACCGTGCGCGGCCCGGCATTGAGCAAATAATCGGAGTGCGGAACGTCGCGAGCGCGTTGCACGGCCTGCTATGGCCGCGGCGCGGCGCAGCGCAATGCTAGGGCGCGAGTGTCACGCTGACGATGCGCATGTTTGCTGCCGCGGTGTGCGACGTGCGTGTTGTGGCGAGTTCCCGCGCCGTCCTCTCCGCCGTCACCATCCTCAGCGGTTTGCGCGTGGCCAGCATGGCTGCGTCAGCAAGCTGTGATTCTTCCGCGCCGACACACGCTGCGGATGATTTTGCCGATACCACACGATGTGTTACCGCCCACGCGCCGAGGCTCGCAAACATCACCAGCGCCAGCGTTCCGCGGAGCAATTGCATTTTCATGTTCATGACATTTTTCCTTTACGCTTGATCGCCGTACCGCGGCGATCCCGAATTTGCGATCTTGCACGTCTGCCACAGGCTGCGTTGCAATCACCTTGCCAACAACGCGTGCTCACCTCGATGCCGAGAAGATAGATGCAGAATCAGGCGCTTGGGTTGCGTCAACCCTGAAAATTTTTCCACCGGCACGGCGATCCACTGTCCGCGGACGGTCGTTGTGTCCGTTTATTGCGCGCCGCAGGTCTTGACCAGCGGCGCGGCGGCGGCCCTGGCTAGCTCGGTCGCATCAACCGTTGCGCGGCGATCACTGAACGGAAACTCGACGCGTGCATTGATATTTTTTCCGTCCGCACTGCGGATGTTCAACAGCCCCTCGAAGCGCAGCAACTGGCGGGTGGCGATGTCGTAGCTGACATCGATATGCGGCAGCGCGAAGCTGTACCAGCTGTCCAGCGCAAGACGGATCAACATCTCGCCATGCCCGACCGATGGCTCGACAATTCGCTTCACCTTGAACTCGAAAAAACGCATGCGGCTTGGTACCAGAAACGGAATGCTGACCGAATCGCCATGCTGCAATTCCTGCCAGTGGCGCTGCACGAACGTATCGAAACCCGCGTCGATCACGCTGTCTTTTTCGCTCGGCAGCGGCTGCACGTTTTCGGCCTGATCGGTGCTACGCCGCACGAACACCTCGCGCCCTTTGTCACCTTGGCGCACGCCTTCGCGATAACCCAGGCGTGCGTCGTCGAGTTCGAAATCCGGCGTCTGCGCATCGCCACCGACACGCACGCGTTTGCGCGCAAACACGCTGCCATCGGGACACTGATAAACCACGATGCGCTGATCTGTCGCACTCGCATTCAGATAATGCACTTCGCGAAACAGCAGCCGGTGATCGTCCAGCGCATACGCATTACCGGCGTAGCTGTGTGGTGCGTTCAGCGTTTCGGCCTGCGCCAGAACATTTTGTGTCGCGCATAAAACGGTCGCGACAAACAAGATACGCATAAGTCGACTCCAGTTAATGATGTTTACCATACAGGTTGACCCGATGAATTCTACGTCTACGCCTGCCACACAGGTGCACTGTAGGCCCCGCCATTCAGCGCGCAGCAATACGCCGCAGGCCATATACTTCGCATCTTTTGCCGTTGCTCGAATACATGCCTTTTATCGCCATCAACGGCATCCAGCTGCGTTACGAAACTTGCGGCGCCGGCCCGCCACTGCTGTTGATCCACGGCCTCGGATCGAGCGGTGACGACTGGGCATTTCAGCAGCCGGATTTCGCCGCGCATTTTCATTTGATCCTGCCCGATCTGCGCGGTTCGGGGCGCAGCGACAAGCCGCGTGGTGCGTACTCGATCCAGCAATTTGCGGATGATTTGTGGAGCTTGCTCGACAAACTGCATATCGCCGAAATCAGCATCGTCGGATTTTCGCTCGGCGGCGCGGTGGCATTGCAGATGGCCGCGGATCAAGCGCGCCGTGTGCATGCGCTGGTGCTGGTCAACAGCCTGCCGAGTTATCGCATCGACCACTGGAAAAAATGGCTCGAGGCGAAATTGCAAATCGGCCTCGTGCGCACACTCGGCGTACGGCGCACGGCGGCGCTGGTGGCGCGGCGGATGTTTCCGCACGAGCACCAGCTTCCGATGCGCGAGCGCGTGGCCAGCGTGGTCGGTGCGAATCCACGCCGCGCGTATCTCGCGACGATCAAGGCGCTGATCGGCTGGAGCGCGGCGGAGCATCTGTCGCGCATCGACTGCCCCGCGTTAATCGTCGCGGCGGAGCACGACTACACGCCGCTTGCGGAAAAACACGATTACGCGGCGCGCCTGCCGAACGGTCGCATCAGCGTATTCGCCGGTTCGCGGCACGGCACACCGTTCGATGCGCGCGAGGAATTCAATACGCGCGTGCTGGCATTTTTGCAGGAATGCCATGCGCTGGAAGGCGCATCGATGGCCGTGACGCAACGTGTGTCGCCAGCGACTAGCGGCTAGGCCAATGCAATCGCGATGCCTTCGCGAGGCAACATCAATAAAAGCGTTGCGGATCGTCCGGCGGTCGTGCTGAAAAACGTTTGTAGTGCCACTGATATTGGGCTGGCGCGATGCGCACGCAGGTTTCAACGCCTTGATTCAGCGCAACGGCGGCAGCGTTCAAATCCTGATCGGCAATCGCTGCCAGTGCCGGCACGAAGTGCAGCCGATAACCCGCGCCTTGCGGCAGGCGCTCGGCAAAACTGAACAGCACCGCCGCACCGGTGCGTTGCGCGAGACGCGACACCAGAACCATCGTCAATGCACGCACGCCGAAGAACGGCGCGAACTCGCCATCACCCTGTTTTGGCTCCTGATCCGGCAAGATGCCGACCACGCCGCCCGCGCTCAGGCGCTTGTACAAGGTGCGCACGCCGGCGCCCGCGGCACGCACCTGTTCGGCTTGCAGCGCGCCGCGCGCCTTGAGCAATAGCGGTTCCAGATCGGCCTGCCGCGGCGGTCGATACGCCACCGCAATCGGCGCGCGACTGCACAGGTAAAAGTTCAGCAATTCCCAGCAGCCGAGATGCGGCGCGGCGATGATCAAACCGCGTTTTGCAGCGAGCGCGGCATCGTAGAATTCCACGCCGCGCACTTCGCGAATCAAGCCGAGTGCGGCATGCGCATCGCCTGACCAGACCTTGGTGACTTCGAGAAACGATTTGCCGGTTTCAGCCAGCGTGCATCGCAATAGCGCGGCATGCTGCGCCTCGTCGAGCTCGGGAAATGCGAGCTCGAGATTGCGCCCGGCAATACGCCGTTCCTTGCTGTGCGCAACCCAGAAAATCCAGCCGAGGCCGGCACCGAGACGATGCAGCATGCGCAACGGCAATCGACCGCAACTACGAATCAGGAAATACAGCAAGGCGATATGCCAGCGCATGGCGATCACACGAAAAAAGGTCAGGTATTGTAGCGGCTGCGATGCGTTGTCCGTCTTTGACGTTGTTTTGCGTTTGTCATAGAGGCGCTGAACGATTCCCGTTGCTGGCGCATTCGCGGCAATCGAACACTCACTCGGAAATCAAAACGATGATTGCACTGATCCAGCGCGTGAGCGAAGCGCGTGTCGATGTCGCCGGCGAAACCATCGGCGCGATCGGCCGTGGTGTACTTGCTTTGGTGGCGGTGCAACCCGGCGATGGCGAAGTACAGGTCGAACGCACGCTGCAACGGCTGCTCGGCTATCGCATTTTCGGCGACGGCAGCGGGCGCATGAATCGTTCACTCGCCGATATCAACGGCGGCCTGCTGCTGGTCTCGCAATTCACCTTGGCCGCAGATACGCGTAGCGGCATGCGCGCCGGTTTTACCGCCGCGGCGACACCCGCAGAAGGCGCGCGCTGGTTCGCCCGGCTGGTGGAACTCGCGCGCAGCCGACATGCCGAAGTGGCGTGCGGAAAATTCGGCGCCGATATGCAAATCCATCTGATAAACGACGGCCCTGTCACATTCTGGCTTGAAGCGCGATGAAACCGTCTGCATATAAAGTGTGTCCAACCCGTGACCCGCATCAAACAGCGTTGAAAGCCCGTCGCAGCCATTGCAGCCACTTTCCGCAGATGCCCGCAAACTCAGTCATTTAAGCCACCCTTGACACCCCGCCTATACTGCAAGGTTCTAGTCAGCAGCATATTACTTACGGAATCCCATGGCGATCGAGACAACACCCGCGCAGCAACAATCCGAAATCAAAACGCTGATCATCAAAGGTAAGGAACAGGGTTATCTGACCTACGCCGAAGTCAACGATCACCTGCCCGACGACATCGTCGACCCGGAGCAGCTCGAAGACATCATCGGCATGATCAACGAGATGGGTATCGAGGTGCATGAAGTTGCACCGGATACCGAAACCCTGTTGCCCGAAACACCGGTCGCCACTGATGACGAAACCGCGACCGAAGAAGCCGTCGCCGTGTTGTCGGCGGTAGATTCCGAGGTTGGCCGCACCACCGATCCGGTGCGCATGTACATGCGCGAAATGGGCACGGTCGAGCTGCTCACGCGCGAAGGCGAAATAGCGATCGCCAAGCGCATCGAGGAAGGCCTGAATCAGGTGCAGTCTTCGCTCGCGAGTTTCCCGTGGTCGATCCATTTGCTGCTCGAAGAATTCGACCAGCACAAGGAAGGCAAGAAGCGTCTCTCGGAAGTGCTCACCGGTTTCCTCGATATCGAACCGCCACCGCCGCCGGAAGTGATCGAAGCGCTGCTCGAAGACGACAGCAGCGAAGCCGTGGCCAAAGATGACGAGGAAGAAACCGCCGAGGGCGAAGAAGCCGCACCCGGCGATACCGGCCCGGACCCGATCGAAGTGGCCAACCGCATGGAAGAACTGCGCGGCTACTACACCAAGTTCCAGAAGGCCACGTCCAAGGCCGGCCTCGACGACAAGAAGGCGCAGAAGATTCGCGACCAGATGGCCGAGGCTTTCCTCAAGCTCAAGCTGCCGTCGATCATGATCGACAGCTTCGTGCGCAAGCTGCGCGACGTGGTGCAGAACATCCGCTCGCATGAACGCATCATGATGGACATCTGCATCAAGCAGGCAAAAATGCCGCGCAAAGATTTCCTCAAGGCGTTTCCGTCGAACGAAACCAATCTCACGTTTGCCGATGAACTGATCCGCAAGAAGCAGAAATGGTCGTCCGGCATTCGTACCCATCGCGAGGAGATTATCAAGGAACAGGAACAACTCATCGCGCTCGAACAGGCGCTATTTCTGTCGTTGACCGACATCAAGGAAATTAATCGCGCGATGTCGATCGGCGAAGCGAAAGCACGCCGCGCGAAGAAGGAAATGGTCGAGGCCAACCTGCGCCTGGTGATCTCGATTGCGAAAAAGTATACAAACCGCGGGTTGCAGTTCCTCGACCTGATTCAGGAAGGCAACATCGGCCTGATGAAGGCGGTCGACAAGTTCGAATACCGTCGTGGTTACAAGTTTTCCACCTACGCTACCTGGTGGATCCGCCAGGCGATCACGCGTTCGATTGCGGATCAGGCGCGCACCATCCGTATCCCGGTGCACATGATCGAAACCATCAACAAGATGAACCGCATCTCGCGCCAGATATTGCAGGAAACCGGACAGGAGCCTGATCCAGCCTTGCTGGCCGAAAAAATGGAAATGCCGGAGGAGAAGATTCGCAAGATTCTCAAAATCTCCAAAGAGCCAATTTCCATGGAAACCCCGATTGGCGATGACGAAGACTCGCATCTGGGTGATTTTATCGAGGACACCATGACGCTGGCACCGATTGAAGCGGCCATATATGGCAGCCTGCAAGAAGTCACCAAAGACATCCTCGATGGCCTGACCCAACGTGAAGCCAAGGTATTGCGCATGCGCTTCGGTATTGAAATGAATACCGATCACACGCTGGAAGAAGTCGGCAAGCAGTTTGACGTGACGCGCGAGCGTATTCGCCAGATTGAAGCCAAGGCCCTGCGGAAGCTACGCCATCCATCGCGTTCTGACCGTCTTAAAAGCTTTATCGACAATAACGCCTGATTGCGTACAAATAATCCGGGGTTTCGTCCCCGGTTTTTTTGTCGCAGGCGTGGCCTACGCCGGTATCAGGATGGTATAGTCTCGCCTCGTTTTCGGGTCTGTAGCTCAGTTGGTTAGAGCAGGGGACTCATAATCCAAATACGGTTTTTTTAATTTTAAATATAAATCAATAAGATAAACATGAAATCACTTGCTTTATGTGCATCCCATGTGCAAAATAATTGCACACGCAGCCAAAAGTGAGGGTTCGTGTGCAAGTCAAGGGCCTCTAGCTCATCTGGTTAGAGCAGCGGACTCATAAGTTAAATTGTGCCTTCATCGCCGAAAGGCTTTGATTGAACCTCCTCAAATTCGGTGAAACCTTCTTGCGAAAGCAAATGGCAATGCCGAGCCAAGCCCGAAAGGGAAGGTGTAGAGACTTAACGGGGGGGGGCCTAAACAAGTATTCTTGTATGGTCGTGATAAAGTCCAGCGCACAAACAATAATCCAG
The DNA here is from genome assembly GCA_043759455.1 of Pseudolysobacter sp. Classification (GTDB taxonomy): domain Bacteria; phylum Pseudomonadota; class Gammaproteobacteria; order Xanthomonadales; family Rhodanobacteraceae; genus Pseudolysobacter. The sequence continues at coordinate 32 of JAYVLO010000097.1, read as the reverse complement.
CCATGGATTATTGGCGGTGAAAACCGTAGTTG
>JAYVLO010000096.1:0-33160 GCA_043759455.1 Pseudolysobacter sp. | reverse complement strand
TGGTCGATCAATCCGGGCAGGTGTCGGGCCTTGCGGTCGCCGTCGTGCAGGACAATAAAGTGCTGCTGCAACGTGGCATCGGTTACGCGGACGCGACCAAACGTTTGCCGGTGACGGCCGATTCGGTGTTTCGCCTGGCCTCGTTATCGAAAGCATTCGCGAGCGGATTGGCCGGCCTCATGGTGCGCGATGGATTGTTCGGCTGGGAGACGCGCATCGGCAGCGTACTGCCCGCGTTCGAACTGCATGATTCGTCGGCGAGCGCGCAGCTCACGGTCGGCGAAATCCTCAGTCAGAGCGTCGGCCTGCCACACAACACCTACGATAATTTGCTAGAGCAAGATGAGCCGTATCAACTGCTCGTGGAAAAACTCAAGGAAGTACCGATGGCGTGTCCGGTCGGCCAGTGCTACGGCTACCAGAACATTACCTACAGCCTGATCGGCGATATCACCTACGCGTTGACCGGTGATTTTTTTTATCACCAGGTGGAGAAACGTCTGTTCCATCCGCTCGGCATGAACACCGCTACCTACGGCAAGGTTGCGCTAGAAGCCAGCGCGAGCTGGGCGCGCCCGCACACCCGCCGCGGCGGGGTGTGGCTGCCGATGGAAGCGAAGGAAGCGTACTACCATGTGGCGCCGGCAGCGGGCGTCAATGCCAGCATCAAGGACATGACGTCATGGCTGATCGCGCAGATGGGCGGTCGCACCGATGTGCTGCCGCAGAATGTGCTCGACGATGTTCACCGCCCACGCATCACCACGCCGATCGAAGCCCGCGGCGCACCGTGGCGCCGCAGCCGTGTGCGCGACGCGAACTACGCTCTCGGTTGGCGCGTGTTCGACTATGCGGGTGAGACGCTGGATTATCACGCCGGTGCAGTGCAGGGTTATCGCGCGATGATCGCGTTTTTCCCGAAGTACCGTTTTGGCGTGGTGATGATGTGGAATTGCGATTGCGGTATGCCGGCGGGATTGATTCCGATGGTGCTGGATCGTTATCTCGGCATGCCACAAGTCGATTGGGCCGGTATCGAAACCGCGAGACCAACGCATGTGACCCTGAGCAATAATCAGCGGCTACCGCGCCAGGCGGCAGCCGCTGCAACAAGCCATAGCGAAGAGGCTAATGAGTAGCCTTGAACTCGAGACGTCGGCTCATCTGTGTTGCGACCGCCTTGCCGTTTTCCATCTTCGGCGTGAATGTCCAACGCTGAATCGCGCTGACCGCAGCCTTGTCGAATACGCGCGCGGGCTGTGAGCCGGTGACTTTCACATCTGCGACAGCGCCCTGCTCGGTAATGGTGAATGCAACCTGCACCCAGCCGTCGGTATGCGCGCGATACGCTGCTGGCGGATATTCCGGTGATGGCGTGGCGACGGCCTTGGCGTCGTGGCTTTCGCCACCGGCAGGCGCTGCTGCCGCAGGAGCCGGCGCGGGTGGCGGTGCAGTCGCGACCGGCGCCGGTGTTGCCGCAGGTGCGGGCGTAGCAGCCACTGGCGCGGCCGCATCGCCAGGCAATGGCGCAGTGGGCGCGCCTTTCTTTGCCGCAGCAGCCGCGGTGGCGGCGGCGGTGAGCGCGGTGTCCTTGTCTTTCTGCGTCTGATCGGCGAGCTTGCGTTTGGCGTCGATCTTGCCGCGCAGGATCAGCAGCGTATTGTTGTTCGGATCGCTTTTGCTCATCAGGGTAACGATGCGCTCGGACTCATCCAGCGTGCCGGAATTGATGTTCTGTTCGGCGACACTTACCGCAAACGGAAACAGCTCACGCAGCGCATCTCGCGCGGTGAGATTTTTTGGATCCACTTCGAGCACCCTCGAATAATTTTCGAGCGCGTTGTTGCCCGGCGGTGCGACCAGACGTTGCGCCTGCAAGTGCTTTCTGGCGTCCTGCAGCAGCTGATTGATGTCTGCCGGCGTCAACGCCGCGGCGGCGGCATCAGGGGTGACAGCCCCAGGTTCCGCTGCGGCGGTGGCGGCCGCAGCTGGCTTGGGAGCATCGGCGGGTTTTGGCGCGGGAGCTTGCTCCTGACAAGCGGCAAGCAGCACACCGCACAAGATCAAGGAAAGTGGTCGCCACGTCAGCGCAGGTGCAGACACTGCATTGACGCGGCTGGAGTCTTTAATGATTTTTTTGCGCATGGCGTTATTTGAGGCACCCCTGAAACACCACCTGCATAGTCGAAGCTCCATCCTTGAATGCTACACCAGGCCTGAAAAGCGGCAGCCATCCCCTTGGCCTTCGCTAAATCTATTTTTCACTGCAAGGTATCGCATTTCTTGTCGATTTTCGCAACTGCTAATTAGTCGAACGTCGTTCCAAGGATCGGTTATTTGACCGGAATCTGGATCAAGGTGCGAACTTGCTCCACCGACATGCTGGCTGGATCATCGATATATTGTTCGATCAGACGATCCGCCGGCTGATAACCATTCACGGCAAGCCACGCATACGCCCGAGCAATGCTGTCAGGGAGTTTGTCGTAACTGCCGACACTGTAAAACTGCACGGCTTTTCCGGCATATTTGGTACCCGATTTCACTTGCTCATCGGCGGCGCCATCGATGCGATCCACCGGAATGGCCGCATCGAATTGCCAGCCGCTGGTATCGGAATGCGTAGTGATGGTCAGGGGTCCATCGACAAGCAGGATCTTGTTGGCGAGCGCATAACTGCGGATCTGCGTGTAAGCGGCAGCGAGTATGGCGGACGTTGCCGCGAGGTCATTACTGCTGTGTGCACTCACGAACAGAATGTTTTGCGCGGCGAGCTCAACCGGCTCGCCGTCCATGCCGGTGATATCGACATTCGGAAACCCCTCCAGCAAAACCTTGAGCTTGGCCAAACCGCGTTCGTAGTCGGGGCCGACCAGCCTGTCCATGAACAAACCCATGTAGCGACCGATCAGGTTCGATGCGATGTTCTTGTCAAAAGACAACGGCAGATTCATGTCCATCGTCCAGCGCACCTGGCTACCCGTGGGCGCGGGGCTCAAGAAAAAATCGGCGGATACTTTTCCCATCTCACCAAAATCGATCGCGCTGCTGACCCGCTTTTCGGCTTGCTTGGAATCACTGGCGGTGATGGTCTGGTTGCCACTGCCAACCTCGGCATTGCCAACCCAGTTGATCTTCGCACCAACACCATTGCGCGGACCTTCAAAAGTATATTTGGCGTTCGGATCTTTCTCGGCCCACGGCGACCATGCGTTGAGCAATTTGAAACTGTTCACCACGGCGAATACTTCGGATGCCGGACGATCAATCGCAATACTACGCTCGACATGCACCTTTGCCGGCAGCAGGAATGCCACGCCGACCAAGAGCACCAGCAGAAGGATCAGGAACTTCAGCAATCGTAGGATGAAACGCATGGCGACCTCGGTTGAATGACGCGTAAATCCGCGCCTTCATCCTAATCTTTACTCGCGCGGCTTGCCAGCATAACGCTTTGTTTTGGCGCGCTGGAGACAGACACAGCGGCGAAACAACGTCGGGAATATTTTCCAACAAACCCGAGGAGAGCCTCTCCTTGCGCTGGGCAACCGCAAGGAGAGGAAGCAGGCTTGACTATACGTATTGTAATGATAACGCCACGCGCAAATCAGAGTCGCATGACTCGCGCGTGTTGCACACCAGAGCGATTATTTCTTCGCTGCAGGCTTCTTCGCTGCTGCTTTCTTTAATACAGCTTTCACTGCAACTTTCTTCGCTGCCGGTTTCTTGGCGGCGGTCTTCTTCACGGTGGTGGTTTTCGCCTTAGCTGCCGGTTTTTTTACCGCGGCAACTACTTTCTTTACTACGGCTTTCTTCGCGGCCGGTTTCTTGGCGGCGGGTTTTTTTGCAGCTGCTTTCTTCATGGTAGCCATATCGCGTCTAAGCTCCTCGTCGGTTGGTAGTTGTTGCCCAGTAAAAGCGTGCAGAAATGCTTCGCACAGCAGATCGCTGTTGGTGGCGTGACGCAGATTACCCACCTGGCGGCGGGTGCGTTCATCAGAGAGAAGTCGGAGGATGTGAAGCGGTATGGATACCGTCACTTTTTTTACGGCGTCGGATTTCCGGCCGTGGTCGATATAAGGTGCGACGAACTTTGATGCCGACATAGTTTCCGTTACGCGTGTGTTACGCCGACGCAAAAGCTATTCCTGTAAAGTTTTACTGTCAATAAATTTGTGATGCCGCTCAACACATTGCGTGCCGGCAGATGTTTCAGACCCCGCCCGCGAGACGGTTTTTTACAATCTCACAAGCGCATCAGAAATTTCAATAAGGACGTTTATACGTCTATACGTCTAAACATCCAAAATTAAAAAGACAATACCGCCAGACCCTCACAACCTCGCGCAGACCGCATAGCGGCGCGGTTTTCCGCAACTTCAAAAAATGAATTCGATGTGTCGCACATTCTGCATTTCAAATTTCATGCAGAAAAATTTTTCTGCATGCGCATCGCAAAAAAAAACGCCGCAAACTTTGCGGCGTAAATGAACGGATTCTAAGTGCGTGCTGCAACGGCACTGTGCAAGCCACGCATCTGCAGTGTGATGCGCGCGATTTGCGCGAATTTGCGAAAAATTTTATGCGAGCGTTGCACCGAGCTCGCGCGCAAACGTGTCCAGATCATCGCCAGTTTTTGTCTCGGTCGCACACACCAGAAGTACGTCGCCGAGTTCGGGATATTCTTCGCCGAGCGCAACACCGGCAAGAATATTTTTCTTTGCGAGCAACTCGATCACTTCACTTGCCGGCCTGTTCAACTGCAAAACGACTTCATGAAAGAACGGTCGCGAGAACACCGCGGTCACACCCGGAATCGCCGTAAGTTTTTCGCGCAAGACACGTGTGTTCTGCATGCTGTTGGTCGCGACGCGGCGCAAACCTTCCGGTCCGGTGATCGCCATGTAGATGGTGGCGGCCGTGACCAGCAAACCCTGGTTGGTGCAGATGTTGGACGTCGCCTTGGCGCGACGGATGTGTTGCTCGCGCGCCTGCAGGGTCAATGCATAACCGTCGCGACCATCCAGATCGATGGTGCGTCCGACGATGCGCCCCGGCATCTGCCGCACAAATTCTTTCTTGCACGCGAGGATGCCGAAATACGGCCCCCCGGACGACAGCGGCACGCCCATCGGCTGGCCGTCGCCACAAACGATATCCGCGCCAGTCGTGCCCCACTCGGCCGGCGAATGCAGTACGGCGAGCGACATCGGATTGACCACCGCAATCGCCAGCGCACCTTTGGCATGCACCCAGTCGGTCAATGCATCGACATCTTCGAGCACACCAAAAAAATTCGGCTGCGGAATCACCAGCGCAGAAAATTCGCCGAGCTCCTGCGCCGCGAGCCACGCCGGCGAGATCGCACCGCTGGTGAGATCGAAATCCAGTTCGACCACATCGATGTTCTGATTCTCGACGATCGTTTTCAGCGTCTCGCGATACGCCGGATGCAAGGTCTTGGCGACCAGCACCCGTGACGGCGCTTTCTTCGTGCAGCGCTCGGCCATCAACACCGCTTCGGCCACCGCCGTGGCGCCGTCGTAGAGCGAGGCATTGGCGACGTCCATGCCGGTCAGGCGCGTGATCATCGTCTGGTATTCGTAAATCAGCTGCAACGTGCCCTGACTCGCCTCGGCCTGATACGGCGTGTACGCCGAATAAAATTCGCCGCGCGTGACGATCGCCCAGACCGCCGCCGGGATGTGATGTTCATAGGCGCCGGCGCCGGCGAAATTCAGCGGCGTGCCATCCATCGCCGCGTGCTGTTTCAGCAGGCGTGTCACCGCCATTTCGTTCAGGCCCGGCGGTACGCGCGTGAGCTCGGGAATCTTGAGCTCGGCCGGAATTTCATCGAACAGGGTTTCGATACTGTCGACGCCAATCGTCTTGAGCATCGCAGACACGTCGGCGGTGGAATGAGGAATGAAAGGCATGGCGGTTTCCGTGGGTCATCAAGCAACCGGGCGCGAATGCGACCAGTACATTTGCAACAGTGCGTTCATCGACAGATAGCATTCAATCCGTCATCGCACTCCATCACTCGGCGTCGAGCAATATTCGCTGACCCTGCGCGGCAGGATCAGCACGAGGACAAATATTCCATGCCGCTGACGCGGTCTGGCATGAAGCAATATTTCCGTACAGCGACGAGCGATCAGTGCGAATCGTTTTCGATCAATTCTGCATACGCATCTGGATCCAGCATCTCTTCGAGATCGGCAGCGGCATCATCCGGCTTGACCACGAATACCCAGCCTTCGCCGTATGCGTCTTCGTTGATCGTTTCGGGCTTGTCGGCCAGCGCGCTGTTGACCGCGACCACTTCGCCGGATACCGGACTGTAGACATCCGATGCGGCCTTGACCGATTCGACCACCGCACTCGCGGTGCCGGCCTCGACGCGATCGCCTACTTCGGGCAATTCGACGTACACCAGGTCGCCGAGCTGCGCTTGCGCGTGATCGGAAATGCCGACCGTCACGCGGCCGCTGTCTTCAACGCGGGCCCACTCGTGGGTCTTCAGAAATTTCAGATCGCCGGGGATTTCGTTCATGGCGTGGTCCTTTGTGAGCGGAGGGCGGATACAACAAACAGGAATGAGACGATTCTAATACAGCAAGTCTTGTGGCAGAAACGGGCGAAGTCAAACACCCTCGCACGGCTTGCCGTCGCGCACGAACGGATATTTGACCACACGTACCGGAACAAGCTTGCCGCGAATATCCACTTCGGCCTTCTCAGCGGTGCCGGTCGGCACACGCGCAAACGCAATCGACTTGCCCAGCGTCGGCGAAAAACTGCCTGAAAGGATTTCACCATCGCCCAGCGCCGTGACCACACGCTGGCCGTGGCGTAACACGCCCTTGTCATCGAACACCAGACCGACCATCGCGCGTTTTGCGCCGTCGGCCTTCTGCTTATCGAGCACCGCGCGGCCGATGAAATCGCGCCCCGCATCGAGCGATACCGTCCATGCCAGACCGGCCTCGAACGGCGTGATGTCTTCGTCCATATCCTGGCCGTAGAGATTCATGCCCGCTTCGAGGCGCAAGGTATCGCGCGCGCCGAGACCGGCCGGTTTGACGCCCGCGGCGAGGAGTTTGTTCCAGAGTTCGACCGCCTGCGATTCGGGCACGACGATTTCAAAACCGTCTTCGCCGGTGTAGCCGGTGCGCGCGATGAACAAACCATCGCCTTCGGTGGCAGAAAACTTGCCGAGTTTCTCGGCTTTCGCGCGCGTCACCGGCGTGAACAAACCCAGCGCTTTCTCGCGCGCGTTCGGACCCTGTACCGCGATCATCGAAAGCTCGGGACGTTCCTTCACGGCGACATCGAATTTGCCCGCCTGCTGCGTGATCCATGCCACGTCTTTTTCGCGCGTCGCGGCATTCACCACCAGACGGAAAAAATCCTCGGCCATGAAATATACGATCAAGTCGTCGATCACACCGCCGCGCTCATTCAGCATGCAGGTGTACAAGGCCTTGCCCGAGGTCTTGAGCTTGTCGACATTGTTGGCGACCAATTGACGCAGGAATTCGCGAACGCGTGGCCCGGTGAGATCGACCACGGTCATATGCGATACATCGAACATGCCTGCATCGCGCCGCACCAGATGATGTTCCTCAATCTGCGAGCCGTAATTCAGCGGCATGTCCCAGCCGCCGAAATCGACCATCTTGGCACCGAGCGCGCGGTGCGTGGCATTTAGTATGGTGTGTTGAGTCATGACGTTCATGCCGAAGGCGAAAGCCGCGCATTATCCGCGCGCCACGCCAGGAAGCAAGATGCGTGAACGATTTGGTGCTGCGGGATGTTCAGACGCGATGTCATACGCACGTTTGCGTGATCGGGATGCATACCCGCGACTTTTTTCGCGGCCTCGCGTTCAACCAAGCCGGTACGATGGATCGTCAAAAACACGCGATGGATTGTTCCTGCGCATCCGGAAAATTCGCCACGCGTGCGCGCCAGTTGACGGGGCGCGCCGTGGTCTCGGCGAAATCCACCCAATACACCGGCAACTCTTCGGTACGCGCGATGACCTGCGCGGCAAAACCCAGTGCGGCAATTTCGGATCGACGTTTCTCGGCGTTGCCCTGCTCGTGGAACAGACCAAGCGAAATCGTGTTCTGGTTTTCGCCCGCGGTGACCACGTAATAATCACGCACGCCCTTGGCCGCCAGCAGGCGCGCCGCGACCAGCGCCTGTTCGCGACTCTCGTGTGCGGCGAGATACACCCAGTAACCACGTGCCTGGGTGGCGCGCACTTCGCGATATTGAATGCGCTTGACCAGCGGCGTGAGCGCATCGATCACGCGCCGCACATCGGCCTGGGTCGGAAACGTGCCGATGCTACGACAGGTATCGGCGCGAATGTCCGCCTCGCTTTCCGGCGCGGCGGTGAGCTCCACGCTGTTCGCGCCCGGAGCGCCCTCGCGCTCGGACAACAACACCAGCACCGAGACACCCGGATCGGACGCCGGCAAGGTTTGCGCCGACGGATGCGGCGCAAAGATCAGCCAGCTCGCGACACCGATATTCAGAGCCAGCAGCAATAGAAAAAAAGCGCGAACAAACATTCGGATCGGTCATCAAGGAAAAGCGCGAAAAATAATCTGCGCGATGGACAATTCTAGCCGACCCGTGCACGCCGCGCAGATTTTATGCGCCACTCAGCGCTGCGGATGGTCAGCCGCGTACAGCGACAGACCGCGCAACACCAGCTCGGGTTCGATCCGGCCATACCCGCCGAGCGCGGCTTGCAACGCAGCGGCCGCACCGCCACTGAGCACCAATTCGATCGGTGCATCGAGTTGTCGCGTGGCCTGTGCGAGCACGCGCTCGACCAGCGCCACAGCGGCAAACCATGTGCCGGAAAACACCGCGTCGTCGGTATTGTCGGCGAGCGCGACCCAATGCGCATCGCCACCCGCTTTCAACTGTGCGGTGTTACCGTACAAGGCGTGTTGCATCAGCGCCGGACTCGGTGCGATCAAGCCGCCGTGATGTCGGCCATCCGGCGTCAGTAGATCCAGCGTCAACGCGGTGCCGCAACTCACCAGCAACACCGGTTTGCGCTCAGTCTGGTGAAGTGCGATCAAGCCGAGAAACCGATCAATGCCGAGCCGGCCCGCCATCGGATAGGCATTCTCCACGCCGCACGCGTTTGGTACGCTGCGCACAAAGGTAACACCGCAATCGAACCCTTGCCGCACAGCCGTCGCAAGTTCGGCTTCGCGTGCCGCGCCAGCGACGGAAGCCACCCACACACGCGTCGGCTTTTCGACGTCGCGCCAACGCTGCGCGAGACCGGCGGCGAGCGTTTCGTCGGCATACGCCAGCGGCGTTCCGGCAAGCAAATCGACGCCATCCGCGAGCGCCCACTTGAGCCGCGTATTGCCAAGATCGAGCAACAGATTTTTTGTATTCACGAGTGAGTTCGATGCCGATCAAACGATGACGGTTTCAATGGATTTGCCAACATACGGAGAGGGAACAATGCGGTGTCCGGCTAAATGCTGCGCACGCTGACTTCAACGCTATCGTAACTGCGAATCGCATCCGACTCGCGCACCCGCAACGCGCCACGTTCATCCACGCCGATCGCGATGCCATCTTGCGAGCCTTGCGGTGTATTGAGACGAATGGGTTTTCCGGCGAGCAAATCGTTTTGCGCATACGCATCGACGAACGCTGCAAAACCGTGCGCGGCGAAATCGTCCAGCGCTTCGAGCAAACGTGCGATCAACTGCGCGGCGAGGCGATTGCGCGATGGCGGTGTGACGTCGCTCAGAGTGGCCAGATCAATCCACGGTTGGTCGATGGCATCATCCGCCGCATGCAAGCGCAAGTTGATACCGACACCGACCACCGCATGACACGGACCGAGAAATTCACCGCCGAGTTCGACCAGGATACCGGCGAGTTTTTTGCCGCGCGCGAGCACATCATTCGGCCATTTCAGGCCCACCTCATCGATACCGCAGTCGGCCAGCGCGCGTATCACGGCAACACCAACTGCGAGACTCAGCCCGGACAATCCGGCCATGCCGTGCGGAAAACGGCGCAGCACCGAGCAATACAAATTTCCGGCCAGCGGCGAATGCCATGACCTGCCACGCCGACCGCGACCCGCACTCTGGGTTTCGGCCAGGCAAACGATGCGATCGAGCGAGGCATCGACAGCGCGACGCAGCAGTTCGCTATTCGTGGAATCGATCTGCCAGCGGATGTCGAGCTCGGACAGTCGATCGTATTGTGTGCGCGGCATGCGGGCGCGAATCGCCACGGCATCGAGCAACTCGATCGGCCAGAGCAGACGATAACCGGCACCGGCCGTGGCTTCGATGGCAATGCCGAGTTCGCGCAGAATTTCGATCTGTTTCCAGATCGCGGCGCGAGTCACGCCGAGACGCGTGGCGAGCTCGGTGCCGGATATCGCGCGCTCACTCGACAGCGCCGACAATAACAAACGTGGATCCATTTCAATCGCGTCGCAAACGTGTCAGCAGACGTGCGCGTTCGAAACGATTTTCCGTGCCCGCGAGCAAGCGCTGCAGATTAGCGCGATGCGTAAACAGCAGCAAAAATCCGCTGCTGACGGCAAACAGCAACACATCATTGCGCTGCGCTGCTGGCGCGAGCCACCAGCCCGCCAACGGCAATACGACCGCGATGCCGATCGAGGCGAGTCCGACATAACCACTGACGCCAATCACCAGCAGCCACAACAACAGCAGCGGCACAATAGCGAGCGGCAACAACACGAGGAAACCTCCGGCCACGGTGGCTACGCCCTTGCCTCCGGCAAAACCAAAAAACACCGGCCAGACATGACCAATCGTCGCGCACAACGCACAGGCCAGAGCATGCATAAAAAGTGTTTCGGCAGCGATGTTTGTGCCGAACGGTAGCAAGCCGATCCACGCCGCGAGCGCGCCCTTGCCGATATCGATCACCACCACGCCGAGCGCAAAACGCCAGCCCCGCGTGCGCAACGCATTCGTGCCGCCGGCGTTGCCGCTGCCTTGCGTGCGAATGTCCACGCCGTACAGGCGACCGAGCACGAGACTGCCGACGATCGAACCGAGCAGATAAGCAATGATGAGTTTGAAAATCAGCAGCAGCACAGGCAGGCGATCCGGCAATCAGGCAAAAGTTGCAGCACAACCATGCCAGCTTGCGCATCATCGCTTATTGCACCGTCGTGGGCATGAAACTCACGACCATCGAACCCGGTCCGGCATGCGCGCCGATCGCACTGCCGGCCTCGACCAGATCACAGGATTGCAGCTCGGGCAACCGGCGTTTTATTTCTGCGCAAAGCCGATCGCCCTCGTCGCGACAATCGCAATGTCCGACCAACACGTGCCAGCGCTGGCCCGCCGGTAGACGCTTGATCAGGTCTTGCGCAAAACGCTCGGGCAGTTGATCGGTGCCGCGCAGGATACCGCGGACCGAGAGCCGTCCGTGTGCGCCCATCTTGGCCAGCGGCACCAGTTTCAGCCAGCGCGTCAACGGTAGCGTCCACGGCGGAATACGACCGCCACGCACGGCATAACGGATGTCGCGGATATAAGCGTGGGTCTGGATCTGCAACCCGCTCGTGCGCAACTCGGCGACGATCTGTGCTGCCGGCCAGCCTTGCATCGCGCGTTGTGCGGCCTGCATCGCGAGCAGGCCCTGGCCGCACGATGCGTTGCGCGTATCAATCACGTGGATACGTTGCGGATCGAGTCGCGCAGCAACCGCTTCGCCTGCCTGCAGGGTGCCGCTGAGCGCACGCGACAGGCCGACATAAATCACCTCGGCATGATGCGCGAGCAGGAACTCGAACAGCCGCCGAAAATCCCCGGGCGGCGGCTGCGATGTGCGCGGCGCAATCGGATTTTCGCGCAGCTCGCGATAGAACGCAGAGCTCGACAGCGAGATCTTGTCGAGATACTCCTGCGCGCCGAAATTCAGTCGTACTGGCACGATGTGCAGCGGCAGATGTTCGAGCGCAGACGCGGGAATATCCGCGGCGGAATCGACCACGATCGCCACCGTGTTGCTGATCTGCAGCGAACGATTTTGCGCACGCATGTCGTCGGCCTTGTGTGCGCTGATACGACCGAACTGCGCGAGCGTGGCGAACAATGTTTCGGGCTGATCCAGATGCATGTGGATGCGAAGTTTTTCGCGCGTGCCGGCCATCACGAGGCTGGAACCTTCAAGTCGATCAAGTGCGGCGCGCACGACATCGCGATCCAGATCGTCGGCGCTCAGGACACACTCGCTGCAATAGCGATGGTTCGCCGCATCGAACTCCATGCTGTCGCTCAGCACGCCATCTGCACCGGCAATTTGCATTTCCTGCGCATGGTCAGATAGCGCGGCGCGACCACGCTGAATGTATTGCTGGATGCCTTCGAGCAGTTCGACAAATCCCTGCGCGCCGGCATCGACTACGCCGGCCTTGCGCAGTATCGCCAATTGCTGCGGCGTGGCGGCAAGCGCTTCGCGTGCGGATTGCAACGCGCTGCCGTAGATTTCGCGCAGGTCGTCAATGCCGGCGTCGCGTTGCTGGCGCAGGCGCTCGGCAAATTTTGCGATGACTGACAAAATCGTGCCGTCGATCGGCTGTGCCACTGCGAGCCGTGCCTGCGTCGAGCCGCAGCTGATCGCATTGGTCAAACTGCCTGCATCAATGCGGCTGACATTCTTCAACGCATCGCTGATGCCCTGCAGAAACTGCGCGAGGATCGCGCCCGAGTTGCCGCGCGCACCGTCGATCGCTTCGCTCGCGGCACGCCGCAGCAAGGTGTCGACACACGCCGTGCGCATGCTGCCGAGTGCGTCGCCGACCGCGCTCAGCGTGAACGCAAGATTGCTGCCGGTATCGCCGTCCGCGACCGGAAACACATTGATCTTGTTGATCGCCTCGCGTCGCGCGAGCAATCGGCGAATGCCGCAGATCAACGCGCGCTTCAGCGCGTAACCGCCAGGCTCGAAGCGGGGCAGTGCGACCACGCAGGGCAAATCGAGAGAGACGGCGATATTCATGAGGGCGCAGTGTAATGATCCGACCACGTACTGGCTTGCTGCATCGCAATGCCCGCGGCTTCGGCCGCTTTCTTGGGCGCGGGTCAACGCTGCCGCGCCGCGCCGAAAAGCCAAGATGCGCGCGTCGCGAACGCGCCGGACAGTGTCCGCTACGGACAATTGTGTCCGCTGACATGTTACGAAAATCACCTTTCCCGGCTAAATGATTGATTTCAAACAGCCGCCGCCGGCATGACTTCTGGCATGGAACCTGCTTCCCACTCTCGCGGCATTAGAACGGCGCGGGAAGACGTGCGATTATGCGCAACGCGCCGCATCAGCCCCCAGATGCATCCCGGAGAAAGCCATGAAATTGCTTGGTCTCATCATCCTTGTCGGCGCAGCACTGCTGGCGCCAAGCATGTGTGTATACGCAGGCGGCCTGCACATGGGCGAAAGCGCGTCGATGAATACGCTCGCCAGCAACGACTGCGCCTTCCAGGCGAATACGCCCGGCGCACAGATTGTGGCGGGTTCCGATGCCGATGGCGCATCTGTCGATAATATCGCCGCACCTACCTGCCTGGCCACGCCCGGCGTCGCCGCCGAAACGCGCTGTACCGGCACTGCGTCTGCCGCGGCAACCGGCAAGGCCGATCCCGCCGCCAGTGCTGTCACGCGCAAAATCCACAATGGTATCCATTGGCAATCGCTCCTGCCGGGCGTCATGAAATGAATTTGCAACGACGTTTCAACGCGATGAAATATTGCGTTTGAGGCAGTTTTATTTCGTCAGCTAGCGCCAGTTTGAGATGAGTTATCACGCGCATGAATTTGCAATGCGGGTTGTCCCCCGCTAGCCTTGTCGGCCTGCACAGCGCTGCATCCCGCGCCGCCAAGGCCACGACCTCCGATGATTCATCGACGTTTGTTTTTTCTCGGCGTACTGTCGGCGCTGTTTCATGCCGCATCGGCAATCGCGATACCTGTTTGCAGCGGCAGCCTGCATATCGAACTGCAGCAAGCCGGCGTATATTCGCTGGATTTCGCGAGCATCGTCGCTGGCCAGCCGGGCCTGCAGGATTGCCCAAGCGCCGATCTGGTGCTGCGTCATCAAGGCAAGGAAATTCCGCTGCGTGTGCTCGACAGCAGCGATGGAAAATTCGGTCCGAAATCACGCATCGAATGGATTGGTGAGCCGCTGCACGGACCGGCGAGCTGGTTCGATCAATTCAGCATTGCCAACGTCTATCTGCTCAGCGCCGAACCCGGCGAGCATGCGCGTATGCATGAGCAAGCCGGCAGCGCACCCGCTTCAGTCGCCAGCACCACGCTCACGCGCCACCTGCACCTGGAGCAGGACAACCTGATGATCCGGCTCAACCAGATGCTGGTGAAGCCCGGTGAGGAACCTGACGTGTGGCAGTGGGCCAAGTTGACTCACGCCGATGCGCAACCGTTCACTTTCGATTTCGATCTTACCGATCTTGCTGGTAAACGCGACACGGAGATTAGCGCGACACTGGATTTTCGCGGCCTCTCCGACGTGCCTCTCGGCGACGGTGTCAAATCAGACGATCACGTGGTGCAGATCGTCTTAAATGGCAGCACCTTGCCATCGATCAGCTGGGACGGTCGCGAGGAAGTGTGCAAGGAAATCCACATCCCCGCGCATCTGCTGACAGCGCGCGGCAACACGCTCGCGTTGCGCGTACCGGTACGCCATGCCGATGACAAGTCGGACAACCCGCTGGTCGATGTGGTGATGTTCAATTTCCTCGAACTCGACTATCCGATCAGCGGTTCGCTGGATGCCAGCACGGCACCGTTTATGCTCGACAGCAAAATGCCGACGCGCATCGAACTGCAACAAAGCGGTACGCGGGCGCCGGCCGTTTATACGGCTGAAGGTTCCTATCTGCTCGCGCATGCCGCCGGCAACGGGCGCTGGAGTTTCGATCGCGTGCCCGCCAGTGTCACGTTGTATCCGGTCGCGAATGGACAACCACTCGTGCCAACACGATTGCAGGCGGTGGCCGCCGGCGACTTACGCAAGACCGATGCGGGTTTCGATTATCTGATCGTCGCGCATCCGCGCCTGATCGCGGCGATCCAGCCGCTCGCCGAATTCCATCGTTCGCGCGGACTCAAGGTTGCAGTGATCGATGTCAACCAGATCTACGATCAGTTCAACGGTGGCATCGATCATCCGCGCGCGATCCGCAACTTCATTCAGTACGGTGTCGAGCACTGGCCGACCAAGCCGCGTTTTGTGCTGCTGGTCGGTGATGCGAGCTTCGATATCCGGCACGAGAATCCGGACGATGCGAGCATGGCCAAGTGGGCGACGCACGATTACGAATTATTGATACCCGATCACTTCGATGGAATCCCGGCCACAGCCTACAGCGCGAAGCCAAAAGATCTGATCACGCGCAACCTGATTCCCACGTGGCAATTTCCTTCGGAGGAGGGCCAGTCGGCCAGCGACAATCCGTTCGTGACGTTCACCTCGGACGACTTCCATCCAACCGTCGCGATCGGGCGTTTTCCCGTGGTCGAGGCGGCCGATGTCACTGCCATCGTCAACAAGACCATCGCCTATTTTACCAAGCCGCAGCCCGGTTCGTGGCGCCGCGACGTGATGTTCATCGCGAACGAAGACAGCTATTTCCAGACCGCCTCCGACGAGATCGCAGCCCAACTCGAAAAAGAAGGATTCGCGGCGCGCAAAATCTATGGCGATGCCGCCGAGAAGGATAATCTCGCGCACCAGTCCGACATCAAGCAAAGTCTCAACGACGGTCAGTTGCTCGTGCATTTTCTCGGCCACGGCGGTCGGTTTATCTGGCGCACCGGACCGCCCGACCTGCGCAAGAACCACGATCTGTTTACGCTTGACGATGTCTCGCAATTACACAACGGCGCACGCCTGCCGATGGTGCTGAGCATGACCTGTTATTCGGCGCCGTTCGACAATCCCACGGAAGATTCGATCGGCGAACGTTTTCTGCGCGAGCCGGATAAAGGCGCGGTGGCGGTATTCGCTGCTAGCTGGCGCAACTCGCCCGATCCAGCCTATAGCAAGGCCTTGATCGCCGAACTGCTGACGCCGGGCCAAACCATCGGTGCTGCGATCATCAAGGCCAAACGCAAGATTTCCGATCGCACGCTGGTGGAAACCTACAACCTGCTCGGTGATCCAGCGCTGGTGCTCGATCGACCCAAGGACACACTCGCACTCGCACACGGTACGGATCGCTGGAGCACCCAGGTTGCGGTCCAACTGCCGGGCAACAATTTTCACGGCATGGTCAACGTCGACTGGCTGAATGCAACCGGAAAGGTATTGCAATCGATTACCTACAACGTCGACGAATCGCGCTTTACCTTGCCGCCACCGAACACGGCACAAGCGCCTGCCGCGGTGCTCGTGTATGCGGCAGATCCCAGCGTGGGACGCGACGCGATCGGCGAACTTGGTCTGCTGCCGCCGCTCAATCCGGCGACAAACGCTGTACGGCAACGCGATGCGCTGATGCTCGCGCGCGATGCCCAACGCTGGCAGTCGCAGCCACAAATCAAGGTGGCGCTGCCGAGCAGTGAATTCCACGGTCTGGTCAGTATCGACTGGCAGGATATCAAGGGCAAGAGTCTGGCCAAGGCCGACTACCGTGCCGATGCGCCACGTTTTATTTTGCCTGCACCGCCCGCGGAAATAACCGCACAGCTCGCGCAGGTGCATGTGCTGACGAGCGACCCGCGGCAGGATCGTGATGCGTTCGGTCGGATCTATCTGCTCGATACGCCGGTCAAGGGCGTGTTGATCAGCGATCCACCGCCGAAGTCGCAAAACAATTTGCCGGACAGGATTTCCAGACTCGGCTTCGATACTGACGCAACCAACACGAGCACGATCACTACCGGCCAAGCCAAGGTGTCGGCGCCGCCAGCGAAGGAAAATCCCGGCTAACCGTCCGCGCGACTTCTGGAACATGCAGCCAGCGACGCTGCGGCTATACTCGGATTTCATCCCGACTGGAGCCAATCATGCCGCTGCTGCGTTTGTTACCTGTTTTCATCGGACTGAGCTGTGCGCTGTGCGCCAGCGCGAATGCTGCCGATGCACCCGCCAACATGATTGGTTACGCGCCGGAATCCGCTGCTGCGCAAACCCGACTCGAACAGAAATTCGATGCCGCTCTGAAGTCCGACAATCTGCGTAACTGGATGCAGCAGATGTCATCGCAACCGAACCAGCTCGGCTCGCCGCACGACAAAATCAACGCCGAATTCGTACTCAAGCAGTTCACCGCCTGGGGCTGGGATGCGCATATCGAAACGTTTTATGTGTTGTTCCCGACGCCGAAGGAACGTGTGCTGGAACTCATCGCGCCGACACGTTACGTCGCGAAGATCGACGAACCGACGATCGCCGAAGATGCGACCTCGAAAATTCGCGATGGCGTATTGCCGCCGTACAACGCCTACTCCGCCGATGGCGATGTGACCGCCGAACTGGTCTATGCCAATTACGGCGCACCGGACGATTACAAAGAGCTCGAACGCCGCGGCATCAGCGTCAAGGGCAAGATCGTGATCGCGCGATATGGCCAGACCTGGCGCGGCATCAAACCCAAACTCGCACAACAACATGGCGCGATCGGTGCGCTGATTTATTCCGATCCGCACGATGACGGTTACGCCCAAGGCGATACTTACCCGCAAGGCGCCTTCCGCAGCGAACAAGGCGTGCAACGCGGCTCGGTCGCGGATATTCCGATCTACTCCGGTGATCCGCTCACGCCCGGCATAGGCGCAACCAAAAATGCCAAGCGCCTGAAGCGCGAAGACGCACCGGACCTGCTGAAAATTCCGGTGATGCCGATTTCCTACGGCGATGCGTTGCCGCTGCTCAAAGCGCTCGGCGGCGCGGTCGCGCCAGCGAACTGGCGCGGCGCATTGCCGATCACGTATCACATCGGCCCCGGCCCGGCCCAGGTGCATCTCAAACTCGCGTTCAACTGGAATCAGGTCGAGGCCTACGACGTCGTCGCGACCTTGCGCGGCTCGGTGTATCCCGATCAATGGGTGCTGCGCGGCAATCATCGTGATGCGTGGGTATTCGGCGCGTCCGATCCGCTCAGCGGCCAGGTCGCAATGCTCGAAGAAGCGCGCGTGCTCGGCGAGTTGCACAAGGCTGGCTGGAAACCGAAACGCAGCATCGTCTATCTGAGCTGGGACGGCGAAGAAGAAGGCCTGCTCGGCTCGACCGAGTGGGCCGAAACGCATGCCGACGAACTCAAACGCAAGGCCGTGTTGTACATCAACTCCGACAACAACGGACGCGGTTTTCTCAACGTAGGCGGCTCGCACGCACTCGAACATGTGGTCGATCAAATCGCCGGCGGCATCGTCGATCCGCAAACCGGCGTGACTGTGCTCGAACGTCGTCGCGCCGAACTTGCCACTTCGGGCAATGCATCCGGCGCGAATGAAAATGCCAAGGCGGTGGCCAAGATCGCGATGACGGCGGAACGCGATCTGCCGATTTCAGCGCTCGGTTCGGGTTCGGATTATTCGCCGTTCCTGCAGCACCTCGGCATCGCCGCGCTCGACTTCGGTTACGGTGGCGAAGACAACGGTGGCGACTATCATTCGATTTACGATTCGTTCGATCACTACGTGCGTTTCGGCGATCCGGATTTCGCCTACGGCATCGCACTTGCAAAAACCGCCGGCCATACCGTGCTGCGTTTTGCCGATGCCGATGTGTTGCCGCTGCGTTTCGGCAATCTTGCTGAAACGATCGCACGTTATGCCGAAGAGTTGCACAAGCTCGCCGCGCAGCAACTCGAACAAACCGCGACGGTCAACAAACTCGTGGCAATGAATGCCTATAAGCTCGCCGCCGATCCGAAGCTGACCTACGTCGTGCCGGGCAGCGAAGCCACGCCGCCAAACATCGATCTCACGGTGCTGGACAACGCGATCAAGCAGCTCCAGAGCAGCGCCGACGCTTACGATCAGGCATTGACTACACAAGCCGAACACGGCCTGAAATTTGACCGCAAGCGCTCTGCGCAGTTGAACGACGAACTGAAAAATATCGAGCTGCTGCTGACGCGCAAGGAAGGCCTGCCAGGTCGCGACTGGTATCAGCACATGCTCTACGCGCCGGGCCTCTACACGGGCTACGGCGTGAAAACCTTGCCCGGCGTGCGGGAGGCGATCGAGCAGAAACAGTGGGATCAGGTCACGCGTTATGTCGATCTCATTGTCGGCACGCTGAATGCCTATAGCCAGCGTCTGGACAAGGCGCGCGGGTTGCTCGAAGCGGCGCAGTAAAACAGTGACCGCCCCGCCGCGGCGCGTTTTGCGTCGCGGCGACTTTATTCCAGATCACGAATTTCTCAACCGTGGCAATAACCATCGATCCACGGGCCGGCAAACGCGAGAAACAACAGCGTCATGGCGAGCAGACTCGCAGCCAGCACGCGCATCGGCGTGACAGCGAGTCGCGTATCGCGCTGGAAAATCCGCGCATAGACTTCGCCAGCGAAACAGCAGAACACGGGAATCATCGGCAGCAGATAACGTGCTTTTACATGCAGGCCGGAATACAACGCAAGCTGATAACCGACACTCGCCAACAGCAACCATAGCCACATATACCGCCATTCGCGCCACAGGCAAAGACCGAAAGCGAAGCCGACCAAGATCAGCGCGTGCAACAAATGCGATGACCAGCGCAACACAAAAATCGCGCCGGGCGGCGTATCGTGATACGCACCCACATAACCCGCGCAGGCCGGCCCGGGCAATTGCGTGAGCAGCAGCGTCTTGCTTTCGAACAGGCGAAAATACTGGCGCGCGAATGGCTGTTCCAACAATTCCAGAGGCGGCGTATCGTGCAATTGTTGATGCAACTGTTGAGACGCCCACGCATTGCGCTGATCCGCAGTCGTGCCGCTGTTGAGATATTGACCGAACAGATTGCCCACGGGCTCGTCGACATAGTCGTTGCGCGCGCGATCGCTTAGTCCTGCGACCAGATTAAACAGCGAGCTGTCGGCGATCGACCAGTGCCCGGTATTGCGATGCCCCGCGATCAACGCCGGTGCGGTGATGATGAATATGCCGAGCAGAAACGTCGCGACAGATTTCCATTGCAACCGCAACGGTCGCCAGCTTTCGAAAAAACACAACAACAACAATGGCCAGAATGCCACCAGCAAGCTTTTGAAAATTAGCGCGAGGCCCAGCGACAAACCCGCGAACAAGGCGCGATGCGGACCAGCGACGGTATTTTTTTGCGGATCGCGCAGCAACAAATTCAGCGTCAGCAACATGCAAAACAGATGCGGAATTTCGGGCCACAGATCATGCGCATACGCGGCATCGCTCGGATTCAGCAGGAACAATCCTGCAGCGAATGCGGCCGCGAGATAGCTGCCGCCGAGCTTTCGCCAAAGCCGCCAGAGCAAACCGCCGCTGCCCAGGAACAATACGGTCTGCAGCAGTTGTATCGGCACGATGGCACTACCGAATAAAACCTGCATGCTTGCGATCAGCAACGGCTGCCCGGGCGGCCAGATATGGCTCGGATGCCACGGACCACCAGCGAGCACGGCGCGCGCCGCCGCAAGATATTGCAGCTCGTCGCCGACCAGTTGTTTTGCGCCGGCGTGGTAATAAATCCACCACAACAGCGCTTGCTGGAGCAGCAAAAGAACCAGCGCCGGTATCACGAACAAATATGTCCGCGGCTTCATCGTCCGCGCCAAGAGAAAAAATTCATGGCGACAGTGTGGCGGTTTTTTCCGATGATGCAACCGAGCGTCTTTAGGCGGCGCTTGGAAATTTCAAATATCGCGCAAAGCGTATTACACGATAGTGCGCATCGCAGCGATCAGATCGGTGGCGCGAAACTGTTATGGGAAGTCAAGCACGCACGATAGTGCCGCGCAAGGGTTGTGCCATCAAGTGAGACAGCTGGAATACGTGTTGTATCCAGCACCGGCAATCGCAGCGATCGGCAAAGCGTTTTCAGGCGACCGCTGTGTCCACGCAAATCCAACAGGTGCACGAACTCGATCGCGTAATGCTGCACCCATCGCTCGAAAATTTCGTCATGGCGCAGCCAGGTCGCGGGCGCAAACTCAAGGCACGGCGCAATGGTTGCCCGCTGCAGTTCGCGCCAGCCACTAACGCAGTATTGCATCAGCAAAAACGTATCGTGCCTGCAGACCAGCTGCCAGATATCAAACTCGCGGGCGAGTGCGACACTCGTATCTGCATCATCGCGAATGACATCATCTTGCGCCGCGGCAATCCGCAACACTCGTGGCCGCGGAGGTGTTGTCGTATTTGCTGCAGAACGATAAATATGTCGCACGCGCCAGTCCAGCACACGTCGCTCGAACGAGAATAACGTCGCGCCGACAGCGGCTTCGTAATGTGGATAACGCTCGCGCAACACCGCCATGCCGGCGCGGCCGAGTGATTCGCGCCGGGCCTCGCCGAAACTCGCGCTGCGCGCGTGGCGCACCAGCACGTTGCCGGCGATCACATGCGCAAATCCGACGTGCTCGGCGCGCTGGCACCAGTCGTTTTCTTCGCCGTAACCTTGCGCGAAAGCATCTACATCGGGGCCACCGACTTGATCAAGCATCGCGCGTTTTACATACATGCAAAATCCGTTGCCGGTCGGCAACGCTGGCGTAACCAGACCGGCCTGTTGCCACAACGCGCGCTGAGTCTGGGTCAATGTCCACGCCGCCGGTAGCGGATTATGCCGCTCCAGTTCCGGCACCGAAAACGCGCCGGCGTTATCCGACACCGCCGTGGCGGTGCCGATATCGACGCGCGCATACGCGGCGCGGCGCAGGCCAAGCAGCCAGTTCGGACCCACCTCGGTATCGGCATTGAGCACCACGACATCGCCTTGCAGCGCATGGCTCAGGCCGAGCGCGATAGTGCGCGTGTAACCGAGATTCTGCGCATTGCGCAACACCGTGGTGTCGGGGCAATCCTGGTATCGCGCGAGCAGCGCCGCGATCGCGCTATCCGTGCTGGCATCGTCGATCAGCAGCAACCGGGCCGGACCCTGGCTGTGCTCGATCAGAGCCTCGATGCAGCGTTGCACGAGTTCGCTAGCGTTGTAGATCGGCACAATAACCGTGACCGGCACATGCAATACATCGGGCTGTTGCAATGGCGAGAAAATCGTGGCGTCGAGCAGCGGCGCGAGGTCTTTCAGCGCAATCGCCGCAACGAATGTTTCGTCCGCGATCGACGCCGCTATCGTTTCGGTTGCGGCCTCGCCGAAACCTACCCACCACGGCGTTGCCAACAGCGCGATGCCTTGCGGTTCGAGCCGCAACGAGATCGCAAACTTACCGCCCGCGCGCGGCGCAAATGGAAAATCGAAATGTACTTGTCGCTGCTGCGCCGGCACGATTTTTTCGGAAAAAAACAGGCCGTCGAGCGACAGCGCCAAGCGCAGATCGTCGACATGAGCGTCAAGTTCGATCGCAAGACGCTCGCCGCTCCACACGATCGACTGCAACATCATCGACGCCACGCACGACACCCATTTGGCCGATGGCGCAACAATCCGATCTCGACAGGTCGCGTTTTCATTTAATCGCAGGCGCCGCGTGTAGCGCGGCGTGATACGCGGCGAGCACGTCTTCGACCGGCCCTTGCATGAGACTCTTGCCGTGCTCGACCCAGAGCGCGCGATCGCAGAGTTGCCGCACCTGGGAATCCTCGTGCGAAACGAACACTACGGTGCAGCCGTTGCGCATGCGCTCGCGTAGCGCGGCGCCGGATTTTTCCTGGAACTCGGCATCGCCGACCGACAGCACTTCATCGATCAGTAGCACATCGGGCTCGACCTGCATCGCCACGGAAAACCCCAGACGCAACAACATGCCGGTCGAATAGCTCGAAATCGGTTGCTCGAAAAATTTGCCGAGCTCAGAAAATTCGTGGATTGCCGATAGCCTTTGCTGGATGTCGCGATGGCGCATGCCAAGCATCATGCCGCTCAGAATTGCGTTATCGCGACCGCTCAGATGCGGCGAAAAACCGACCATCAGCGACAGCAACTGGCACGAGATCGGCGCGCGTTGCACGCTGCCACGATCCGGCCCGACGATGCCTGCGATCACGCGCAGCAAGGTGCTTTTGCCGGCGCCGTTGCGACCGATAATGCCGAGGCGCTCGCCGCGTCGCAATTCCAGGCTGACGTCTTCGAGCGCCCAGAAGCGACTCTCGCCGAGCCGGCGTTTGGCGCTGAAAGCCACGCCAACATTGCGCATCGCGACGATCAGTTCGCCCGCATCGGACGGCGCGCTGGTTGCGCCCTGAACTTGTGTACTCGTCATGTCAGATCGCCAGCTTGACGTAGCGCGGCGTGAACCGCGCGACCAGATAAATACCAAGCACGCACATCAGCAATGAGATGCCGGCGACCTGCGCCAACGCCCACCAGTCCGGCCAGCGCGCATGCAGGAGAATGCCGCGCGCCGAATCCACCAGCACCACGACCGGGTTCAGCGCAAACCACACGCGCAACGACGGCGGCACGCTGTCGAGCGCAAACACCACGCCGGAAATGAACATCACCACCTGCAGGAATTGCTCGATCACGAAACGCAAATCCGGCAACAGCGGCGTGACCGCGGCTACGAGATATGTTGCACCCGCGGCAAATATCAACTCGACCAGCAGCACCGGCAGCAAGGCGACATAAGTGAGGTTCGGCTTGTAGCCGCTGGCCCACAAGATCACTATCAGCAACGCGAGGATGAACAGGAATTTCACCGTGTCGGCGAGAATCTGCACGCTCGGAAACAACAGGCACGGCAGCTTGACCTGGCGGATCAGACCGAGGTTGCTCCAGATCGCGTTGCCGCCATGGCTGACGCAGGATTTGAACCACTGCCAGCTGGTCAGGCCGACCAGCAGAAACGGTACGTAGTCCGGCGCGCTGGATTTCAACACCACCGCGAACACCAGATAAAACACGGCCATCATCATCGCCGGCTCCAGCACCCACCAGACAAAACCGAGGTAACTGCGCTCGCGTTCGGCGCGCAATTCGGTGTAGGTGCTGAATAAAACCAGTTCGAGATATCGTAGCGGCATGAAGCATCCTGCACTGAGCGGTGCGAAAGGATACCGAATCCGCTCGGCGCAGGCACGCTTGCGGACTACGCCGGACGATCGTCAGCGCGGAATGCGGCGGCTTTCAGCGCCTAGATCTTGCAACGTTGGTTCGCGCCGGAAATTTTTTTGATCCGCTCGATCGAGCGTTTGGCGAGTCCGCGCGCGACGTCAACTACCCACATTTTTTCGCCGCCGACTCAACACGCCGGCCGATACCAGCGCCACGATCAAGGCCACCGGCAATGGCTCCAGAAACGTAATCGCAGCATTCATTGCCGGGTTTTGGTACATCAGCGCGAACTGGTCCAGCTCCGATTTCTTCTGCGCAATCGTCTCTGCGCTCGCACCGTCCGCGCGCGCCCAGTCGAGGATGTGCGCTTCGTATTTCGCCATGAAATCCGGCGCCAGGTTGAAGTAGACCACTTCCCAGGTCGCGACGTAACACAGCGACGAGACCAGCGCGATCAAAGCGCCGACCGCAAACGCACGGCCAAATTGCAGCTTACCCTCGGCAACGTTTTCCCGGTACGAGCGTACGCCGAAAAAGATCAGCAGGAAGGCAACCAGCATCGATGTATCGCCGATGATCGCGCCGCGATCGAAGCCGATCGCATCCTGGAACGAGAACGTGACCAGCAGCATCGCTGACAAGATGGCGCCGGAGATCAGGCCGAAAACGATACTCGACGAGCGTGAGAGCGGCGATAAGCAGGCCGCTGAGGATACCGTAGACGATGACGGTTTTCTTCACGCGGGACAGCTCGTGGAATGTACTGGTCAGGATTGCGCAGCGTTCAGATCATGACGCAGCGAGCGGAATGGTGTGCCGATATTGCGTTCAAGAATTATTGAATAGCCGTCATCCCGCACGGTGCGGAATGACGGCTTTGTATCCTGCGCGAGTGTGCAGGTGTCCTCAATGTTTTTCGGATGGCGCGGCCTTGGTCGCGGCATCCGCCGGTTTCGCTAACGGCTTGCCATCCGCACCGAGTTTGGCCGCGGCCCTGAACACCGGCGTGAATTTTTCGCGCGCGCCCTTGGTCGAGATCGATTCGACGTAATACCAGTATTCCTTGCACGTATCGATGCTGTCATCGGCGTATTGGTAATTGTGCGTTTCGTCGGTGGTGCCCGAACCGAGCACCGGCGATTTGGTCACCTTGGCGAACGGTCCTTTTTCCGCATCGCCGCGATACACGTCGTAACCGAAGCTATCGACTTCGCTCGCCGTCGACCAGCGCGCGGTATTTTTCAGCCGTTGCGCAGCGGCGACTTTGCTTTGATCGCCGCAGCCCGGCACGGGTGTGGCCGCGAGTGTATGCAGCGGCAACAATGCAATCAGGGCGATGAACATGAGGCGATACGAGCGCATGAAAGTCTCCAGGAAAAAATAATGGGAATGCCGGAACAATCCGGGTCAGACGACCACAATAATGGCGCGAGCCATAACAACGCAATGCCTGAAATTATTGCGCAACCGATTGATCCGACCGACGCGATAGCCGCTCGACATCACGGAGAAATTCAGGTGCGATCGATGCGGATCTGAAACGCCGCGCCGCCGAGCATCTCGGATTGCGTGACCTTGAGTTCGCCGCGATAGGCCTTGAGAATATCCTGCACGATCGACAGGCCGATGCCGTGGCCCTGCACACGTTCGTCGCCACGCACACCACGCTGCAAAAGATAGTCGATCCGTTCGGGCGGAATGCCCGGGCCATCGTCTTCGACACACAGCAGCAAACCGCTGCGGTGTGCCTGTGTGGCAGCGATGCTTTTCACCGTCAGCAGCACACGGTGTTTCGCCCACTTGAAGGCGTTCTCGAGCAGGTTGCCGAGCAGTTCGAGCAGGTCGCCCTGCTCGCCATAAAAACGCGCCTTGGCATCGATATCGAACTCGCACAGGATATTTTTCGTCGCATAGACTTTTTCGAGACTCATGACGATTTCCTCGGCATGCTGCTCGATCGCCACCGGCGTGGCGAACGTGTGCTGACCTGACGTCGCGGCCCGCGAAAGCTGGTACGCCACGATCTGATCCATGCGTCGCACCTGCTCCATCATCGCGCCACGCAAGGCATCGCCGTCGGGTTCGGATTCGAGCTGGTTGCGCGTAACCGCCAGCGGTGTCTTCAAGCTGTGCGCAAGATCGGACAGCGTATTGCGATAGCGCTTGAGATGATCGCGCTCACTTTCGATCAGCCCGTTCACGCTGGTGGTGAGACCGGTGAGTTCAAGCGGATAGCGGCCCGAAAGACGTTCGGTCTCGCCGCGCTCGACCTTGGTCAGATCGCTGGACACACGTCGCAGCGGCAACAGGCTCCAGCGCAGCACGAGCAACTGCAACAGTAACAGCAGCAGACCGAGGCCACCGAGATAGACCAGCAAGGTGCGGCGAAATGCCGACAATTCCGCATCGAGCACACTCGCGTCTTCGGCGACGTGAAACGTCAATGGCACCTTGTTGCGGCGATTCGGCACCTCCCAGTTCACGCCCAGGCTGACGAGATAAATTGGGCCGCTGCCGGTATCCACCGGACCGCTGAATTTGATCTCGTTGCTCGGTGGCAGGACGTTGTCGAATGGCAGGTTCTTGCCGATCGCCGAACGAGAGCGCCATGAATTTTTTTCGCCGCTCACCCCCGCGTACAAACCCGAACTGGGGCGGTTGAAACGCGGGTCCGGCGGCAGTTCTTCGGCCGGTTGCAATTGGCCCGAGCGGTTCATTTCGGATGCCGCCAGATAACCGTAGAGATAGGTCTGCAGGCGCTCCTGCAGCGAGCTGCGCAAGGCGTTGTAAATCGCCTCGTCGAGCGCGAAACCGGTCAGGCCAAGAAACGCGGCGAGTGCCACGCTGGCGGCGAGCAGCGAGCGTGCTTGCAGCGATAACGGGCGACGCCGCGCCATGTCCGATCGACCTCGTCGCGACTTATGCGCCGCGACTCATACGTCGCGGATTATCCATCGCGACCTTACTCATCACCGTCCGAACGCGGGATCGAGAACCGATAACCGCGGCCACGCACGGTTTCGATCGGCTTGAGCAGATTTTCCGGATCGAGTTTCTTGCGCAGGCGACCGATGAAAACTTCGAGCACGTTCGAGTCGCGATCGAAATCCTGCTGGTAGATGTGCTCGGTCAGATCGGCCTTCGACACCAGCTCGCCAGCGTGCAGCATGAGGTATTCGAGCACCTTGTATTCGTAGCTCGTGAGATCGACGCCCTGCTTGTTGACGCTGACGGTTTGCGCCGTGGTATCGAGTGCGATCGGGCCGCATTCGAGCATCGGTTTGGTCCAGCCGCTCGCACGTCGCACCAGCGCGTTCAGGCGCGCGAGCAGTTCCTCGACGTGGAATGGCTTGACCAGATAGTCGTCGGCGCCGTGCTTGAGGCCCTGCACCTTGTCCTGCCAGCTCGTGCGCGCGGTCAGGATCAGGATCGGATATCGCTTGCCTTCGTCGCGCAGCGCCTTGACCAGATCCATGCCGGAACGTTTCGGCAACCCAAGATCAATGATCGCGACATCGAACGGCACCTCGCGGCCCATGTACAGGCCTTCGTCGCCATCGGCTGCCGCATCCACCGCGAAACCTTCGCGCTTCAATCGCGCGGCGAGGGTTTCGCGCAATGGCGCTTCGTCTTCAACCAGCAGTATGCGCATGCAATATCCTTTGTTGGTGAGCGTCTAACAAGATCGTAGCGAGCGATTTTCAGAAGCTCAGTCAGTTGTCATCTGCTGTGACTTGTATCACGCGCACCTGTCCATCGCGCGTGAGCACCTTGATACGATAAATCTTTTTCTTGCCCACCTGTATCGGTTCGGCGGACAACACCTTGCCGCCGGTATCGCGTTGCACCTTTTCGATCGCCTGCTGCAGACTCATTTCGGCATGCGCCGAGCCCGCCGCCAAACACAGGGCGAGACTGGTCAAAAGGAGTGATGTGCGGATCGACATGCGTGGAATGATAACCGGGCAGGTGCAGGCTGCAAGCCTGCGAATGAACCGCACTGTGGGGCTGGCGCATTGAATTTGCGCTGAATCATGCTGTTTGGCCGCAGTTGAAGCCATTACGCGGCTTGCGACGATGAGTTATCAACTTCAAAAAATCTCACCGACACAGCACCGCAAACTGCCGCCGGCCTTTTCGATTTCATCGAGTTCGATACTGCGCACGGCAAATCCCCAGGTCTGCAATTGTTTGCGCTGCTGCGCGTGCAATGCCGCTGCCGCAATCGCGCTGAACCAGACACTATCTGGTGTGAGTGCGATCGCATTGCCGGCGAACGCGGTTTTCTGCGCGGTATCGAGCATGATCGCCCTGCCCTCGTAAACCTGCGCGATTGCCGCGGGAACCGCCGCATCGGCAAACCCATGCGGCGCGAGCACCACGGCACGTCCCGCGAGGATCGCGAGCACAACGTTGGTGTGGTATTCGCTGGCCGCAAGTTCGAAACAGAACGTGAGCTCGAGTCCGAACGCATCGTGCATGGCGCGCGCACCGGCCATATCGCAACGTTCCGAAAGTCCGCAGAAGCCGATGCCACGCGCACGGTCGATCACGAGCGCACCGGTCAGTTCCGCGACGGCCGCAGCGCCGGATAAATCCCGTAGTTCGTAACCGAGGATGTCGCGAAAAAATGCGCGGATATCCGGTCGCACCGCCTCGCGCTGGCGCACGGGATGACGCATCGCGCCGACGATCAGGCGCCCGCGTGTGGTGGCGAACACGTTGTTCGGAAAAACTGCATCGGGCGTCGCCGGGTCGCCAGGAAACGTGATCACCGGCAACTCCTGTGACAAGGCCGCTGCGAGTTGCGCGTGTTGTGTCAGTGCGCGCGCCGGATCGACGCATTGCGACAGATCCATGTAGTGATTGTCCTGCGCCGATTGCGTCGCCAGCGCAAAACCCAGCGGGCTGCGCAGGAATGCCGCACGCGCACACGACGGCGCACGCATCGGAAAACGCTGGTCGGAAAATACGCTCAGAAACTCGGCAGCACTGGTGACGATCATGAAGTCGGCAGGATTGGCAAAACCGGCGATATTATCGCAACGCCGCCACCGCTGCGTTGCCACTGCGTGACGCTGCCATCCGGCAGCGCGGCGTAGGCGCCATTGTGGCCGTTATCCTTGGCGCGATAAACGGCTTCATCGGCCAATGCGCGCACTTGCTGCATCGACAAGGCCTGCGCCTGATCGCAGCGAAACGGAAACATCGCCCAGCCGATCGAACACGTCACATCGATGCGATGGTACGGGCCGATCAAAGGCTGATCCGAAACGACCGCGAGCCGGGGTTTTTTGAGCATCGCGGCGGCGTCGAAATGGGCATCGCGAAACACGATCAGGAACGCCTCGCCACCCCAGCGCGACGCAAGATCGCTGCGGCACATCACGGCTAGCAAACGCACGGCGAGTTTGAGCAGCGCTGCGTCGCCAACCAATTGACCGTAACGATCGTTGATCGATTTGAAATGATCGAGATCGAGCAATACTGGAGCCATATCGGCGTGTTTTTCGCCGGCCAGCGCGCGTTGCAAGGCACGCCCGCTTTCGCGCGGCAGCTCCAGATCGAAATAACGTCGATTCCACAATTCCGTCGGCGGATCGGTCAGCGAGGCACGCTGCAACTTTGCATTGGCATTGGCCAACGCGCGCATGTGTGTAGCCACCTCGACGTCGAGTGCATGCGCTTCTGTGCGACACCGCGTGAGGTGATCGCGCTGATACGACAACAACGCAAATTCGAACACCACATTGTTGGCGGTCGCATTGCGCGCGCCGCCATCGAACAATGGCTGATCGCGGCCTTCGATTTGCGCGGATAACAATCGCAATTGTCGCGGCGAGGGCGACGCCAGCTCGGCGGCCGGATCCTACAATAGCGCGCCTCCGATGCTGCTGGCCCAGCTGCGACCCTGGTCGTCGCGCAACGACGAGCCGCGATTGAATTCCAGCGCCGGCAATCCGTCTTCGAGGGTGAATCGTTCGATATGCATGCGCTGCAGATCCTGCGGCGCGGCGACATCCGGCGTGATGCGGATCACGCATCGATAACCGAACAGGTAATTCCGACCGGCGCCGTCGAGCTGCAGCTGGTACACGATTTCCTGCGGCAGCACGCTGGCGTTCGATGTCTCGCTGTGCAGATCGTGATCGAGATCGATACGCGTCAGGCCGTCACGATGCGCAGCGCGCATTGCATGATTCGCGCCCGGCAAACCCTGCTCGCGCAAATCCATCACCGATGGCGAGCCAGGCAACCGTCCGGCAACCGGCTCCAGCTGCCATCGTGGCGATACGCGTGGCCATCCTTGCCTTGCCATTGTGCAAGCGAACGCACCGAGGAATTCGGCAAGCCGTCTTCGCGACTCAGGTGCCACGCGGCGCGCACGACCGGGGCATCGTCGCGAGCCATGCCATCGAGTCGGTACAAATCGTCGTCATTGACGCCTGGCCACAGACACGGACCCGCAGGCCCCATGCCGACCCGCATCGTCGTGATTTCGAGACCGCGGCCGGCGACAATCTCATGCCATGCTTGCGAATCGCAGCGATGCAAACCGCGCGAAGTACCGACGTAACTCGTATTGCCAACGGCGGGCGCCAGCGCTTCGATAGCAGTTTCGGTCGCACCTGCGGGCAACGGCTGCAAGGTCATCGCACCGTTGGCGTAACGCAGCAGCCCGGCGCAATCGGTGCCGATCCAGACCCTGCCGTCGGCGCTGGCGAGCACGCGCGAGACGAACGCATGACTGGCGGACGCGGGCAACGGCAGCACGCGCCAGTTGCCACCGTCGCAGCGGGCCACGCCATCCTCGGTACCGGCGTAAACAATTCCGCTGCGATCCTGGACCAGCGCGTACACGCTATTTTGCGGCAAACCCTCGCGACTGAAAAACGCCGATAACGGTTTCAGTGCAATTCGGATTCCGCGCTCAACGCCGGGCCGACCACGACCTCGCGCGCGGGTACTTGCGTCGCCGTCAAAATGCCGAGCACGGGGCACAAAACCATCGTGCGAACACACCACATGCCCGACGCAAACAACGTACGTAATGCACGCGTGGCGGCAGGCGCTGTGGCGGGTGCAGCGCGCAAGGCTATCCTTGATCAACAGGCAAGAGCACCCAGGCGTATCGCCGCACGCCATTCAATTTGCAATTAACGCGTTCATGCGCGACGACGGTGAAAACTACGCCGCCTGACGCTGCGCCCGCGTCGCTGCCATCGCGTTGGCGAGTACCTCAAAATCCGCATCGGGTAGATGCATATGTTCGCTCAGGTAACGGCGGAAAATGCGCGCGCCCGGCTGGCCGAGATACAAGCCGAGCAGATGGCGGCCAATGTGATGCAGACCGATACGGCGCGCGCGACAGGCGCCGACATAGTCCTCCATCTGCAACAACACGTCGTCGCGCGATGGCAACGGCGTGGCGTACAACGCGTGTTCGAGTTCAGCGAGGATGTACGGATCGTGATAGGCCGCGCGACCGAGCATCACCGCATCGACGTGCTGCAAATGTTCCTGCACTGCCGCGACCGTCGTGATGCCGCCGTTGATAACGATGTCGAGTTCGGAAAATTCCTGCTTGAGCCGATACACGCGCTGATAATTCAGCGGCGGCACGTCACGATTTTCCTTCGGGCTCAAACCTTTCAACCAGGCCTTGCGCGCATGCACGATCAGCACACGACAGCCGGCATCGCGCTGCACCGAGACAAAACGTTGCAGGTCAGCGTATTCGTCCTGCTCGTCGACGCCGATGCGACATTTCACCGTCACCGGAATCGACACCGCATTGCGCATCGCGAGCACACATTCGCCAACCAGTTCCGGCTCGCGCATCAGGCACGCGCCGAAGCGCCCGGACTGCACGCGATCGCTCGGGCAACCAACATTCAGGTTGATCTCGCGATACCCCAAATCCGCACCGATCCGCGCCGCTGCGGCGAGTTCGCGCGGATCGCTGCCGCCAAGCTGCAGCGCCAGCGGCTGTTCCGCCGCATCGAAGCCAAGCAAGCGTTCGCGATCGCCATGCACGATCGCCGCGCTCGTCACCATCTCGGTGTAGAGCAATGCGTTCGGCGTGAGCAGGCGATGGAAATAACGACAATGCCGATCGGTCCAGTCCATCATCGGTGCGACACATACCCCCCTTGCCACATAACCCCCTGATCTTTGGACCATTGCTTGGCTGGACGGACGCAGTTTACGCGTTGCTTCGGTGCTCCAATAGCATCCACTTTACTAAAATACGCAACTAATTCTCTGTGTAGGTGATCCAAAAATGGCCCAGAGCACACGCTGCAGAGCACTATTCACGGCCACCATTATCACACGTCGCCTCAAGCACGGCGCCAAGAGCTAGCGCGCCACCGTGAGGTCAAGCGTTAGGGCCAATTTGAGCTTCCACGACCTGCGCCATGAAGCGACTTGCAGGCTTTTTGAGAGCGGCTTTCAAATTCATGAAGTCGCCCACTTCACCGGCCATGAAGGAGAAGACATGATCACGTTGAATGGCAGAACGAAGCTCACCACCCAGGCCGAAAAACGGCTGGTTGAGCTCGGCGGTGAGAATCCGCTCAGGACGCTGACGCAGGAGCAACTCGCGAGCGCGATGCTCAAGGGTCTGGCGGAGATGGCCAGGCAGCGGCGCACGCGTACCCTGGAGAAACTCTATCTGTCGAATCGGCGCGATGATGCGTCGTTGCCGTCGCTCGAAAATTCGCGCGAACAGGACGGAGGCGCGGGCCGGGCCTCCCGTGCGACTGCGGCGCGACTCCGGGTCGCGCCGCGTCCGGATCAACCGGCGGCGTCCTTAAGTTTCTTGAGCGTGCGCACCTTCATTTTCAGGCTGGCCGGCTTGGCCGCAAACCAGCGCTCTTCCTTGGTGAACGGATCCACGCCCTTGCGCTTGGGTTTGGCCGCGACCGCATGCGCGGTGAT
>JAYVLO010000095.1:0-15772 GCA_043759455.1 Pseudolysobacter sp. | reverse complement strand
TCAGTCGAAACGAAAAAATATCGCGCGTGTAGGTTTCCACAACCTCGCTGAAAGGCAGGTTGTCCTGCGTGTAGAGAATCGCGCGATGCTCCAGCACGTGCGGCGGAATATCCAGCCTGCCATGCGCTCCGGTTGGCACCGGCTGCATTTCCCAACCTTCAGGCAATGCTGACCAAAGCACACTGGCGGCGATCGTTTCGCGACGGAAATTCAGATCCTTGACCGCACGGCCGAACGGCGTATCGGTGTCTTCGAGCTGGCGATTCATCGCCGTAGTCAAGCGCGCCGGCACGTACCAGTTGTCGGCTTCCGAAAGAATATGTTGACCGCAAAATAACTGCACGCGCCGATATTTTATCGGCTCGTCGGCATCGACCTTGAGATCGCGGCGTTGCTCGGCGGTCGGCACTTTTTCCACATCGCGCAGCAGGTGCGCAGTGATGCGCGCCTCGCTTGCCAGATGATGCAAACCGCACCAGCGTTCCAGCGTCAGCGTCGCGCTCGGATGACTGAGCAGATCTGCGTTGAACGTCTGCAACAAGGCCTGTGCTTTCAGCCGCGTCGCAAAATCATCCTGCCAGCCATCGGCGATGGAATCGTTGCGCGTGACCGAGCTGCAGGCAGTGAGCCCGAGTGCCAGAAATACGAGTGAACGCATGCTCAATTCGCGTGCTGGCTCATCGTCGTGACGAGGCCATCGCGGATCGTCACAACGATGGTTTTGTGGTCGCGATAATATTCCCAGCGCTCGCCGGATAGTTCGCCTTTCTTTTTGGCGGCATGCGATTTGCGATCGGGTTTACCGACCAGATCGACGACATGCCCGGCACTGTCGCCAGTCGCGATGATGTGTGTACCGATGCGAATCGAATCGGCCAGTGCGGCACCGGACAGCGCCAACAAAATACAAAATGTGATCGTTTTCAGCATGACTTTCTCCCTGGTTCATCCATGGGTGAAGCAGATATCAGCCGAGTCGCGATACGCGTTCGCCAGCACCGCGACGGTTTAACAAAAAGACGGCGCAGGCATTATTGCACGGCGCGGCGCAACCATTTCTGCGCCATGCGACGCAGCGAGTTATCGGCATCGCTGTCCTGCGCGATCGGCTCGACGGCGAGCCACGCCAGTTCGAGCGATTCTTCGCTGATGGCGAATGCTTCGCTCTCCGTCGCGCGCACGATAAAACGCACGTCGTAATGCCAATGTCCGGGCTCGTCACCGCGCGCCGGAATCCAGTGCCGATCGATATCGAAAATATGCGGGTCGTCGATCACCAGATCGCTCAAACCCGACTCTTCCTCGGCTTCGCGCAACGCGACACGCGCCAGGTCCTCATCACCATCGGCGTGTCCACCCAGTTGCAGCCAGCGTCCGAGCTTGCGGTGATGCGTCAGCAATACGCGCTTGCCATCGGCGCTGACCAGCCAGGCGCTGCCGGTGAAATGTTCTTGCAGATTCGAGCGCGAAAAAACTGGCGTGTTGTCGCGGAGAAGACGCACGAAGTCACCGGTAGCAGGCTCATCAGGGTAGTCATCGGCGTACCTGGCAAACGCCAAGGCGAGTCTCTGTCGCAATTCATTCATCGCATGCGCCGATCAGGAAAGTCGCTGAGGATAACCGATCGTTTCGCACTTGTTCGACGCGCCAGAATGATGCAGGCAAGCTGATGTCGTCGTATCGCCGAACGCGCAATTCGAGCTTGAGCCCGATTCGGCCGCAGATCGGGCTGCTCGAACACCTTGTGCGCGCGCGGTCGTGTGGGCTAATGTAGCTCGCCCTGTCGCCGACAGGAGCACCGCCGCGCGGTCTCGACAGAAGACTGCCGGTAAACCACGTTGCGGGGAGCCCCAATGTTATTCAAGCGCGTCAAACCTCTCGATCAAATTTTGGCCACAGCGGCCAAAAAAAGCCTCAAGCGTCAGCTTGGCGCGTTTCAGCTGACCATGCTCGGCGTCGGCGCCGTGATCGGCACCGGCATCTTTGTGCTTACCGCCGAGGCGGGCCAGAAAGCCGGCCCGGCGATGATGATCGCATTCGTCATTGCGGCCGTGGTTTGCGGACTCGCCGCGCTCGCTTATGCCGAGCTGGCATCGATGCTGCCGGTATCGGGTTCGGCCTACACTTACACCTACGGCGTGCTTGGCGAATTGATCGCGTGGATCGTCGGCTGGGCGCTGGTGCTTGAATATGCAGTCGGTGCTTCGGTCGTATCGGTCGGCTGGTCCGGCTACATGAATGGCTTGCTTGCGAATACCGACCTGTTCGGCTTGGTCGCCCCCGGCGCACTGGCGTTGCCGGCGTACTTTCGCACCGGCATGTTTGCTGGCGGCGGATTCAACCTGCTCGCTTTCCTGATCTCGCTGGTGGTGACGGTGCTGCTCGTCGTCGGCACGTCGAAAAGTGCGCGCGTCAACGCCGTGCTCGTGGCGATCAAGATCGTCGCGCTGACGATGTTCGTGATCGTCGCCGTGCCGGCAGCGAAAAGCACCAACTTTGAACCGTTCCTGCCCGGCGGCTGGGGTAGCCCGCTCGGTGGCGTTGGTGTGCTCGGAGCCGCTGCGTCGATCTTCTTCGCTTACGTCGGTTTCGACGCTGTCTCAACCGCTGCCGAAGAAACCAAGAATCCGAATCGCAATATTCCGATCGGTCTGATCGGCTCGCTGGGTATCTGCACGATTTTTTATCTGCTGGTCGGTTACGGCGCGGTTGGCGCCTCCGGTGCACAGCCGCTGCTCGGTGCCGATGGCATGCCGCTGGATCCGGGCAGCGCCGCGATGGCCGCCGCATGCGCCGTTTCCGATGCACTAGTCTGCAGCAAAGAACCACTCGCCCATGTTTTGCGCGCACTCGGCCACGGCACACTCGGCAACCTGATCGGTATCGCCGCTGCACTCGCCCTGCCTTCGGTCATCCTCATGATGATGTTCGGCCAGACACGTATTTTCTTCACGATGTCGCGCGACGGCTTGCTGCCGGAAATGTTCTCGAAAGTGCATCCGCGCTTCCATACGCCGTATGTGATCACGATCATTACCGGCATTGTGGTCGCCATTTGCTCGGCGCTATTTCCGGTCGGGAAACTTGCCGATACCTCGAACTCGGGCACCTTGCTCGCGTTTGCCATGGTTTCCGTTGGCGTTCTGATTTTGCGCAAGACCGATCCGAACCGGTTGCGTCCGTTCCGCGTGCCGCTGGTCTGGGTGGTCTGCCCGCTCGCGATCTTCGGTTGTGCTCTGCTCTTCTTCAATCTGAGCCTGACGGCGAAAGCAGTATTCGCCGGCTGGGCGGTGATCGGCCTGTTCGTCTATTTCCTGTACAGCTACAAACACAGCCAGCTCGCGCAAGAGGAAAAAAAGTAATGCGTGTATCGAGCCTGTTTATCTAGCTCGCGAGGGCCGGCTGAATAGCGCCGGCCCTTTTGTTTCTAAAGCTCTCAAATCCATCGTCCACTCGACCGGTATCGCGCATGCTCAAGCAACTGCTCCGCACCAAACACCCGCTCGCCGTCAATCAGGAAGCCGGCGAGATCCAGCTGCGCCGCACGCTCGGGCCCTGGGGTCTGACCGCGATCGGCATCGGTGCAGTGATCGGCGGCGGCATCTTCGTGATTACCGGACAAGCCGCGGCCGAACATGCCGGACCGGCGGTGATGCTGTCGTTCGTACTCGCGGCCATCTGCTGTTCGTTCTGCGCGTTGTGTTACGCGGAGTTCGCGGCGATGGTGCCGGTTTCTGGCTCAGCGTATTCGTATACCTACGCAACGATGGGCGAAGGTGCTGCCTGGTTTATCGGCTGGATGCTGATACTCGAATACGGCATATCCGCGTCAGCCGTTGCCACCAGTTGGACCGGTTATTTCGTCAGCCTGCTCGATCACATCGGCATACATTTGCCTGCCGTTTTGACCAACGCGCCACTAGATGGACACCTGAACCCGACCGGCGCACTGGTGAATCTTCCTGCGGTCGGAATTGTGCTGGCGTTGACGGCGCTTTGTTATGTCGGTATCCGCGAATCGGCAACGATCAACACGGTGATGGTCGCGCTGAAAATCTGCCTGATCATTCTGGTCATTTTCGCCGGATGGCAATACGTCGACACACACTTGTGGACACCGTTCATTCCCGCGAATGTTGCACCCGGCAAATTTGGCTGGGACGGCGTTCTGCGTGGTGCGTCGATGGTGTTCTTCGCCTACATCGGCTTTGAAGCGACATCGGTCGCCGCCCAGGAATCGGTAAACCCGAAACGCGATCTGCCGATCGGCATGCTCGCCTCACTCGCCATCTGTACCGTTCTGTATGTTGGCATGGCTGCCGTATTGACTGGCCTGATGTCCTACACCCAGCTCGGCACCAGCGAGCCGGTAGTAACCGCGGTGCTAAGCCATCCGGAGCTGTCGTGGCTGCGCTGGATCGTCGAAGTCGGCGCGCTGATCGGCTTGTCGTCGGTGATCCTGTGCATGTGTATCGGTCAGCCGCGCATCTTCATGATCATGGCGAATGATGGCCTGTTGCCAAAAGTGTTTACGCGGATCCATCCAAAATACCGCACGCCGCACATCAACACAGTCATCACCGGCGTTTGCATCGCGATCGTCGCGGGCATCTTCCCGCTTGATCTGCTCGGCGATCTGACGTCGGTAGGCACCCTGATAAGTTTTGCTTTCGTCTGCGCAGGCGTCTGGATTCTTAGAATTTATCAGCCTGACATCGCGCGCCCCTTCCGCGTACCGTTCGCACCCTTAATCTGTATGCTCGGCATCATCAGCTGCATCATCCTGCTGGGATATGCCTTCGCGTATGGTGAAAATCTTGCGCTCATAACCGTGATATGGACGGCGATCGGTACCGCCCTCTATTTCGCCTACGGTTATCGCAAGAGCAAGCTGCGGTTGAGCAATTAGTCGCGCGCGACCTTCGAGCAGCAGACACCGATTAACAGGATCAGAATTGATTTCGATCCCTGTCGCTCAGCTAGTCGCATCCTTTACGAGCACCATGTTGTGTTCAATGATTTTGCGAAACGATTCACCGGTGGTTGCCCAATCGCCCACGTCCACTTTTCACGGTTAATTGGATTCAAAAGAGTCATCGGCCAGCGCCGCGCTGGTTGCCAGCGGCAAAGGCTTGTCCGGGATTACTGCCAGATCAAGATCGGAATACGCTTTGGCCGTTCTTCTGGCACGCGAACCAAACGCCCATAGTGCGTATTCAGGCACGTGCTTGCGCAGGACTCCATACACGATCGTCCACCGCTCAAGGCCGATATCAATCGACCGAATATTCATCGCGCAAATATTCATCGCGCCTGGCGCTGATCGATCTGATCGAGCAGATAGTGCGCTTCCTGCAAAAATGCCGGGATACCTGCAACCATCTCGATCGCAATCTTCTCGTCGCAGCTATGGCTGGTCTTGCTGCGCATATCACGATACGTTTTCCAGGCCGGCCAGTCACCACGCAACAAACCGAGCTAATTGGCCGAACGAATCAAACCCTGAAACGGCACGCTGTCGCATTGCGCCGGCGATGGCGATACCGGTGCGAGGTAACGCTTGAGCATTTTGTGACTGATTTCGTAGGTGAACTCGAACCGTTGCACGAGTCCATCGCGGATCAAGGTCGGCGACGGATCGCGCGCGTAAAGCTCTATGGCTTCCAGCAAACGATCGATGGCATTCGTCTATCAAGTGAGGTCGAGTGTCATGGATTTTTTTCGAGCGGGAATCCCGGTGCATCACGATTCGTTTCGTTTTCGTCGACCCCCAGCGGCAACAGCATTTCGGGCTGTGCTTTCTCGAGCAAATCCGCCGGCAGACTCTTGCTGGCCTTGGCGCCGAGTTTGCGCAGCTCTTCAACACGGCGCACGAGATTTCCCTTGCCTTCGCTGAGCTTGGAAGTTGCATCAACAAGGATGCGTTGCGCGCTGTCGAGCCCGTTGCGCACCTTGCCGAGATCCTCGACGAAACCGCTG
Organism: Pseudolysobacter sp.; assembly: GCA_043759455.1. Classification (GTDB taxonomy): domain Bacteria; phylum Pseudomonadota; class Gammaproteobacteria; order Xanthomonadales; family Rhodanobacteraceae; genus Pseudolysobacter. The sequence goes on along the minus strand of JAYVLO010000095.1, from coordinate 9,793 downwards.
AATTTGTCGTACAGCGCACCGGCCTTGCTCGCGATTTCGAGCGCATTGCGATTACGATCATCGAAGCGCCATAGGCTGTTGACCGTGCGCAAGGTGACGAGCAAGGTTGACGTGCTGACGATCAGCACGTGTTTTTCTACCGCGGCCTGATACAAGGTGTCGTCGTTGCGCATCGCTTCGATGTAAGCAGCCTCTACCGGCACGAACATCAACACAAAATCCAGGCTGTTGATGCCCGGCAGATCATTGTATTTGCGCGTCGCCAGATCGTTGACATGGCCGCGCATCGATTGGCAATGCGCACGGATCTGCAGCGCGCGTTCGGCATCGTCGCTGGCCGCGCAAAATCGTTCGTACGCGGTCAGCGACACTTTCGCATCAATGACCAGATCGCGTTTTTCCGGCAGTCGCACAATCACGTCCGGGCGCGATCGCCCACCGGAATCATCGGCTAATGTCACCTGCGTTTCGTATTCGATACCTTTTTGCAGACCGGAAGATTCGAGCAGACGTTCGAGGATCAGCTCGCCCCACGCGCCTTGCGTTTTGCTCTCGCCTTTCAACGCCTTGGTGAGATTGATCGCGTCTTCGCTGATACGCAAATTGAGTTTTTGCAAGGTACCGATTTCATGCTGGAGCACGGCGCGATCCGCGTTTTCCTTGGTATGCGTTTCAGTCACGGTCTTGCGGAAATCGCTGATTTGTTCGCGCAGCGGCGTCAGCAATTGCCCGAGTTGCAGCGAATTCTGCTCGGTAAACTTTTTGCTCTTGTCTTCGAGAATATCGTTGGCCAGCGATTTGAAACTCGCGCTCATCTGCTCGCGCGCGGTATTGAGCAAGGCGAGTTTGTCCTGCGTTGCCACGGTCTGCTCTTCGAGTCGAGTGGCGAGCGCGATGGCGCGTTGTTCGCTGCTTTCGTGCGACTGGCGCAGCTGCGCCAATTCGTTTCGCGCATCCTGCAACTCTTGCTGCAACTGCGGCAGCCGTTCGAGACGCGCCTTTAACGTCGCACGCTCGTCGATCAGCGTGCGCACCGTGATCTCATCCTGCTCAGCGATGCGCTGCAGTTTTTCGCGCTCGGCACTAAGCAAGGATTGCGCGGTACGCAAACCATCGCGTTCGGCTTCGAGTTGCGCGATGTCGGCATCGCGCGCGGCACCGCCTTCCTTGCGGGCTTGCGCCACGCGATGCGCCAGTAGCCAAAGCAACAGCCCACTGGCAAGCAACAGGCCAAGCAAGAGTCCGCTGAGCGGGGTTAGCTCCCGCAGCACATTCATGGCGCAATAAGAAGAATAGTCATGCCACTACTGTCGCGGCAACACACACAACGGTCAAGCGCCAATAATCGCGCCACTTGCGCCTGCCGGCAAATGCGAGCTCGCTCGCATTTGCCGGCAGCGGAAACATCGATCAGGCTTTCTTCGCGTTGAAACCGCTGCACCAGCCCTTGCTGGCGACTGCCTTGCCGGGGAACAACTGGCACGGCGCAAACGCATCACCGGCCTTGCCCTGATAAAACTGGCAGCCGGCGCAATTCAGTCCGGCCTTGTAGGTAGGGTATTTCGCCGCATCGACCTTGCTGGCATCTTCCTTGTAACCGAGCGCGGTGGCAGTGGCATCGGATTCCGCAAGATGCGGCAAGTCATCGGCGTAGGCATCGCGCTGGGCGAAGATACCGAGCAGCGGCGCGCTGGCGGCACCGATCGCGGCGAGTTGCAGAAAACGGCGCCGGGTGGCGTTCGGGCTTGAGTTCGACATTGGAAACCTCCATCGTACTTGGCTGTGGGATTGGTGCTGGATTTCAGATACAGACTATACGCATCGGTTTGTCTGCGAAATGTCACTGCACGATACTCCGAACGCCGTGTCGAATACGTTATAGTCATGTGCAAATGCAGCACGCCTTGAAGTGAGCGATGGTTTGAAAAAATACGATGCGCGACAACTGGCGCACGCGGCGCAGCAGATAGCCGATGCGGGCCGCGACCTGGCCGCGCGCGGCTGGACGCCAGCGACCAGCAGCAACTTTTCGGTGCGGCTGGACGATGCCCACGCCGCGATTACCATCTCCGGACGCGACAAGGGCAATCTCGACGCCGATGATGTGATGGTCGTCGACCGGCACGGCAACGCGGTCGATACCGACGCACGCCCGTCGGCGGAAACGCTGTTGCACACGCAGATTTATTCGCGTTACGCCGATGCCGGCGCGGTACTGCACACGCATTCGCACAATCAGACCGTGGCTTCGCGCTGGTGGGCCAAGGCCGGCGCGATCCGCCTCGAAGGCTGGGAATTACTCAAGGCAATCAGCGATACTTCCACGCATGAAACCGTGATCACGCTGCCGGTGTTTTCGAACACGCAGGACATGGCGGCGCTGGTCAAACAGGTCGATAGCTATATCGATAGCGGCATACCACTGTACGGTTACCTGATCGACGCCCACGGCATCTACACCTGGGGTCGCGACATGACGGAGACCCGTCGCCATCTCGAAGCATTCGAATTTCTGCTCGCGTGCGAGCTGGACCTGAGGAGACTGAAGCCATGAGCCGTTTGCGCATCTATCACGACAACGCCGGCGACACGCCGATATTGAGCACCGATGACCATTCCGCGATGGCGCGCGAACTCGCGCAGATCAACGTGCGTTTCGAGCGCTGGCAAGCGAGCGAGCTGGTGCGTCCGGGCGACAGCCAGGAAAAAGTCATCGCCGCGTATCGCGCTGATATCGAACGATTGCAGCGCGACCATGGTTATCAGGCGGTGGATGTGATCAGCCTGAATCCGGATCACCCGGATCGCGTCGCGTTGCGCCAGAAGTTTCTCAACGAACACACGCACTCGGAAGACGAAGTACGTTTTTTCGTCGCCGGCCAAGGCCAGTTCACGCTGCATGTCGCGGGCAAGGTTTACGAAATCCTGTGCATGCAAGGCGACCTGATCGGCGTACCCGATGGCACGCGACACTGGTTCGACATGAGCGAGGCGCCATATTTCATCGCCATCCGTCTGTTCACCAACATGGAAGGCTGGGTGGCCAACTTCACCGGCAGCGATATCGCCGAACGTTTCCCACGTTTGCCAATGAACACGTCACAGGCCGCCTGAGCATGTCGTATCTGCAGGAATCTCTCGCACCCGACGAACACATCGTCGCCATCTTCCGTTTGCACTGGACCGCAAAAGGCTGGCTGATCCTGTGGGTCGTGCTGACCATCCCGACGATCGGCATTGCGCTGATCGGCGTGATCTACGAATACCTTCGCCTGCGCGCAATCGAACAAGGCGTGACCAATCGCCGTGTGGTGCGCAAACACGGCTTCATCAGCCGCGAAACCGAGGAGCTGCGACTGGCCTCGATCGAAACCATCGACCTGCATCAGAGCGGCTGGGGCCGGCTGCTCGGCTTCGGCGACATCCGCATTACCGGGCGTGGCGAAAGCACCATGCTGATCGCGCGCATCAGTGATCCGCTCGGTGCCAAACGCGCGATCGAAAGCGCCTACACCATCACCGAGAATGCGTCGCCGACGCGCGAGCCACACGGATAAATTGTTTGCAATTCGTGACATCGCCACTGCATCGATGCATGGTTGAATACGGCATCATCATTAGTTCAGGATTTTCAGGCTGATTCAGCCACAAAGGAGGCCACCGTGATTACCACCATCCTCACCGATATCGAAGGCACCACGAGCTCGATCAGCTTTGTCAGGGATGTGCTCTTTTCGTACGCGCGCGAACGGCTGCCAGCATTCATCGTCACCCACACCGACACACCCGAAGTGCAGCACTGGTTGCACGATGCAGCAAAGGAAGCGGGGCTGATCTCGGCGAGCCAGCAGGAAATAATTGCGCTGCTGCAACGCTGGATCGATGAAGATCGCAAATCCACCGCGCTGAAGTCTCTGCAAGGCATGATCTGGCAGGCCGGTTATGCTGCTGGCGATTATCGTGCGCATATCTATCCCGATGCAGTGCGCGCGCTGCGCGACTGGCACGCTTCAGGCATCAAACTGTATGTGTATTCGTCGGGCTCGATCCAGGCGCAGGAATTGTTTTTCGGCAACAGCGAAGTTGGCGATCTGCGCGGTGTGTTTTCAGGATTTTTCGACACCACTAGTGGACCGAAACGCGAGCCCGATTCGTATCGAAATATCCTGAGCGCGATTGATGTGCCGGCAAGCCAGGTTTTGTTCCTCTCCGATATGATTGAGGAACTCGATGCCGCGCGCAGCGCCGGTTTGGCGACGACGTTGCTCGCACGTCCGCCGATGATTTGCAGTGCAGCCGAGACCGGCAATCATCGTTGTATCGACAGTTTCGATAAAATTTCGCTCAGCTGACCTCAATCTACCCATGTCGACACTCCTGCGCGCGCTGTATTCCGGATTTCTCGTCGATGTGTTCTTGCGCCCGTTGCGCCGCCCTTATTTGCAAGGACCGGGATTGTTCTTCGCACTGCTCGCCGTGGCCACGCTCGCCAGTATCGGCTTCAACTGGCTGATCACGCCGACGCCGAATAATTTCGATGCCAGCGGCGCCTTGGCGCTGGCAATGGAAGCGTTGCTGATTCTGCTGTCGGCGTATGCGATGTCGATGCTCGCGCGGCGTCGTGAACTGGTCTGGGATCTTTCTGCGTTGCTGATGGCTGCGGCGATCATGTACCAGATCCTGCTGCAGACGCCGGCGCAGGAATGGATCGAGCCGTGGCTGGAACGTCATCAACCCGCGCTGATCCAGCCGCTGTTCTGGCTGCTGCACGCATGGTGGTTGGTGATCGTGTTGCGCCTTGCTGCACGACTGCATGCGCCATCGGCGTGGCGCTGGATCGCGGCCGGTCTGCTGGTGTTCTGCATCACGTTCGTGCCGTGGAGTTTTCTGCCGAAACCGGCGTTCTGGAATCAGGACAGTGTCGACGCCGGCGGTATCACCGCAGACGCGCAATTTTCAAACGTCGCACCAGATCGCAATGCAGAAACCGACGCCGATATCGACCTTGATGCACAACTCAGTTTCGATGCCGAAGCGGTGATGTACGACCAGCCTCGCCTGATGCAGGACGCGATCGGCAAACTCGCACCGCACACAGCCGGCAAAGCTAATCTTTACCTGATCGGTTTTGCCGGCGACAGCGAAGAAAATGTATTTCGCAACGAAGTCGAATTCGTCGAGCAACAATTCACTCGGCGCTTCGACGCGGCGGGCCACACGCTGTTGCTGGAAAACAATATCGCGACCTTGCAAAATCGTCCGATTGCGAGCCTGACCAATCTCGATATCGCGCTTGATGCGGTCGCGAAAAAAATGAATCGCGATGAAGACATACTGCTGCTTTTCCTCACCAGCCACGGCAGCGAGGATCATCAGCTCTACGTCGACATGGATCCGCTGCCGCTGAACCAGATCGCGCCGGAAGATCTGGCCGAGTCATTGAACAAGGCACCTATCCGCTGGAAGGTGATCGTGATTTCGGCGTGTTATTCGGGCGGCTTTATCAACGCGCTGAAAAATTCCACGACGATGATCATCACCGCCGCACGCGAAGACCGCACCTCGTTCGGCTGCGGCACTGATTCCGACATCACCTGGTTCAGCAAAGCGTTTTTCGCCGACGCCCTCAATCAGACCGACGACTTCGCCGCGGCTTTTGCCAATGCGACGCAACGCATCAGCGAGTGGGAAACCCGCGACCATGAAAAATCCTCGTTCCCGCAAATCGTCAGCACGCCGTTGATCGAGGAAAAGCTCAAACAGTGGCGCAACGGAATTAATCTCGGTGCGCCGGTACCGTTCGTGCCGGTGGCGCCCGCTAAAACCAGTGCTGATCCGGGCAAGGAAAACTCAGGGAATCTCAGCGTGTCCGTCGCTACCTTTGGGCCGAGCTTGCGCTGAGAATCACATGTGACGAATTGACATGCTCGCCGCACACGATGCCGCGACAGCGGACCCCAAGCGCGGTCGCAAGCCCAATTCGACGCGGCCGGATCGGCTGCGCAATAAAAAGCTCGGCCGCGAGAACGCACGCCTGCGGATTCGCCTCCCGCACGCGCAGGCCATCTTCGAGGCGTAAAAAAGTTTCGTGCCTTGCTGGGCCTGCCGAGCGTCGCGGAGCCGCCAAAAGCGCGCCGCCAGAATTGGCATGACGGATTCGGCATGGTGAAGGCCGGCGGCGGCCTGGCGCTGTCGCGTGCGGCCCAGCATCGTCAGAGGCGACCCGCCGTGCGGGTCATCGCTACCCATAGGCCACCACTCACGCTCAGCCCTAACCAACAGATCGCCCTTGACCGAAAAATTGACCGACATGTGTATCCCGGTCAGCGTCGGACGAGCGCCGCAAAGCAACGACAATCCGTTCAGCGAAAACGTGTTCAAGACCTTGCAATACGCCCCGTCTTCCCGGATCGCGTCGACGGTGTGAACCATGCTCGTGTCGTGTTAATGCCTTTCTTCCACCATTACAATCACCGCCACTGGCATAGTGCTCGGCACCCGCCTCGGTGCAGCTGGGCCAGCACGCTGCCATCACCACGGCGCGTGCCTCCACCTTGAATGACGCATTCGCCCGCCATCCGGAACGCTTCCAAGGCAAGCGGCCCACGCCGCCGGTCGTTCCCGACAAGGTCGGCATCCACCCGCCTCTCAAAAACGAAATCGACACACCGAAAACTCACTAAATCCTGATCAGCGGCTGTCTCGCCTCATTGACACATTCCGCTGCGGCCGAACAAACGATCGAGTGCTGACTCTGAGGAGCCGAGCACGAAGCAATGTTGAATGTGCCGAGCAAAACGGCGGCTAGTTCAGAGGCTCGCTAGCTGTTTGGCCGAAACTATTGACGTCTGTCGGGCGGGATCAGCGAGGTAACCCCGTTGGTTTCCGGATACTCGCCGATCACGCCCGACAGCCGCAGATTTTTTCAGTCCTCAGTTCCAGTGCGGCGCGAGAACCCTACGGTCAGCAAACCCATCAGGGCGATCAAGGTGATCAAGGCCAGCAGCATGTTACTCGACAGTGTCGGCACCGGAACCACGGGGCCATTGATGTTGATGGCTTGGGTCACCGGTGTTGCGGCAGCCGTATTGGCGTTGCCCGCCTGGCTCGCCGTAATCAGGCAGACACCCGAGCTCAGCATCGTAACCGTGGTTCCACTTATCGAGCAGACAGCCGGTGTAGTTGAGGTGTACGTGACTGGCAAGCCGCTGCTGGCGGTTGCTGGCGGGTTAAGCGGAAAGGTAGCACCGGACACAAAGGTTTGACCCGGTTGCGGGCCAAACGAGATGGTTTGTGCCGCAGACCCGATCACAATATTTTGCGTCACTTGTGGTGCTGGCGTGTAGTTCGCGTTACCCGCTTGATTGGCCGCGATGGCGCAGGTGCCGACCGATACGATCGTCACTGTGGTGCCGCTGATCGAGCAGACCGCAGGCGTGGTGGAGGTGTAGGTCACTGGCAGACCGCTGCTGGCGCTTGCGGGCGGATTGAGTGGGAAGGTGCCGCCGGGCACGAAGGTTTGATTCGGTTGTGCCGGGAACGTAATGACTTGCGCAGCGATCGTCGACTGCAAATACCAGTTCTGTCCGACCGGGACCAAGACATAGTTGTAGGTAACGCCGTTGGTCGTCACCGTGACCGGCCCGCTCAGCGCAAAGCTGGTGGCCGTGGCCGTTGGGGCGTTGATGGCGCCGTTGATCCCTGTGACGACGAGGATGCCCGAGCCGGTAGTAAACGCACCGGCGCCGCCGGCATTGACGATGGTCAGTAGGGTCGGTTGGGCGCCGCTGGTCGCAGCGGCAACAGCGCTGAGCACGATGAGGTCTGAGGCAGCGCCGTCCGTAGCCAGAACGGTGTGCAGGGAAATCCGACCCGGAGAAGTCCCTGTCAGTGCCTCATTGACGGTGAGCGTGAACGCCGGTGGAAGCGTATTGTCGATAAAATTGATCGATCCGGCATTGTGCAGCGTACTGACGACGGAATTCGCGGTCATGTTCCATACGCTGCCCACGTCGATCGTCACGGTGCCCGCGGTGATCGCCGGATTTACCACGTCGACTGCACCGGTCAGGGTCGAGTTGCCGGTCAGCATCATATTCGCCGTGCTGGATGCGTCCGCCGTGATGTTGCCGCTCAGGGTTGAACCGGTCGCGGTAAAGTTCAGCAAACTGCTGGTAGTCACGTTCAGGACGTTCGCACCTGCCGCCGCCGTGGCCGTGGAGTTGCTAAGCGTCATCGTGCTCGGCGCGGCCGTACTGCCGCTGGAATCAACATTGAACAGCGTACCGGCAGTATTGCTGAATGTCGTATTGGCGAATTTGGCGCTCTGGCCGACGCTGCCGCCGGTCAGATAAACCGCATACGTGCCGCCCTTGACTATGCCGGTCGTGACCGCGCTCGCATCGATCGATGAGGCATCAAGCTGCAGGGTGATGGCGCTGGCGGCCGAAGTCACATTCAATGCGTTCTTGGCGATGAGGCTGCCGCCTTCGCCCGCATACAGGCCATTCGACAAGCTGCCTTGCGTGATGACGGTCGCACCGTCGAGGGTCACGCTGGAGGACGCAGGTGTGAGGGTGGGGTTGTCCTGGTCGTCATTGGTAACATGCACGCCATCCGAGCTACTGCCGGTGGTGGTGACGCTGCTGTTGGTCACGCTGGCGCTGCTGCCAATGTTCACCAAAACACCCGGTGCCGTAGCGCCGTGGGTGGTGACCACGGCGGCATTGGAAAGGTCGACTTTGCCGACATATCCAAGTGCGCCTGCGGAATTGTCGGTGGATTCGACCGCCGCGGCGTTAGCGCCAGACGTCGTTACCGTGCCGCCCGAAAGGCTGATTAGCGCAGTATCGGCAAATACCGCGTTCGAACCGTAGACGCCATGGTTGTACACCGCGCCAGTATCGATCTTGACAGCCGAAACGGTAGAGAAAGCTGCGTTGGTGCTGGTAACCACACTGCGCGGGCGACCGAGGTCCCAAGTGGTGCCGATCAGGCCGAATGCGACAGAGGCAGTGCTCTGGTTGATCAGTGCGCTGTGATTGCCGTTGCTATCATCACCGAGTACCAACCCGCTACCGACCAGTCCAATCGAACTTCTTCCCGGACCGCTAGCGCTCGCGCTGACGGTGGTACCGGTCAGCGTGGTGAGGCCACTGTTGTACTGCGCATACATACCCGAACCGTTATTCACACTGATCGAGCTGGCGTTGATGTTCGCAGTGGTGACGCCACCAAGCGCGATGCCGTTGCTCATTTGAATGCCGGCGGATGTGTTCACTGAGGTGTTGGTCAAGGTTGAGCCATCAATGGATAGATTGCTCGTACCGAACCAAGTGACGGTATTGGTTTGAATGCTTCCGTTGGCGCTGGCATTGTTGTTGCTGTTCAAAATCGCATTGACCAGGGTCAGCGAACCGGTGTAGCCGCTGCTATTGATTAGCGGCGTGGCGTTTGTCGCATTCAAAGTGACCGGCGAACCGGTCGCCCCGACCGTCACCGTGCCCGCACCGGTCGCCAACGTGATTGGATGGGTTCCCAGTGGCGGCGTAATCGTGGTGCCTGCAAGCACGGTGTCAGCGCTCGCGCCAACGGTGATGCCGGTATTGATGGCGCCAGGCCCATAGGTTGCTGCGCTCACCGAGCCTGCCAATGCGGCTAAGAACAATCCCATGAACAATCGTTGGGATAACCTTAACAGGCTGCTGAAAAACCTCCCTGATATTATAAACTCTCTTCCTTCCGACTTGCCTGCCTTGAGACCTTCAGATGCGTGGTGCCGACGTCCTGCAAG